>VGYC01000250.1 GCA_016873095.1 Planctomycetota bacterium
CCCCCCCCCCCCCCCCCCGCCCCCCCCCCCCCCCCCGGCCCCCGCCCCGCCCCCCCCCCCCCCCGCCGGCCCAGCAACGCAACTGGCTCAGCTGTCACAGGGATGGCTGACCGGCGTAGAGAATTCGTACGGTGGCCGCATGTCTTGTGTTCGTGCGTCGCATGGTCGAACGGGAACGCGACCGCGAGTCGAGAATCGATGTGCCGGCGAGTTGCACAGGAGCGGCCTGGCGGGTATATTCGTTGACAACACCTTGTCCTGCATCGATGGAGTCTTGGGCAATGGCGATTCTCTGCCCGTGCTCTGAGGAGAGCTTGCTGGCCATGTCCCGAGGGGAGGAGCCGGAAGCGGAACTGCGCGAACATGTCAGCAGCGGCCCGACTTGCCAGGGGCGGCTCAATGCATTACTGAGCATCTCCGGGGTCAGTAACGTGCCGGCGCCAACCGAGTCGGTGACGCAGCCGGACCTTGCCAGACGCGGCCTGATCGGAGCTGGTCACGCCAGCATCGGCAAGTACGTGATCATCGGCAAGCTTGGCCAGGGCGGGCAAGGACAGGTCTTTCGTGCGCTGCATCCCGAGCTAAATAAGGAACTGGTCATCAAGCTGGCGGGCGCGGCCGTCCCCGGCCAGGATGCCGAGAGCGATCTGCTCATGCGCGAGGGCCGCGTCCTGGCGGAACTGGAACATCCGGGCATCGGCCGGGTGTACGACCTTGGCATCCATGACGGGCAAGCGTACCTGGTCATGGAATATGTCCGCGGCGTGACCTTGAAACAGCACGCCGAGGGAGGCCGGTTGTCGCCGCGGCAAGCGGCGGCGATCATCGCGCCGGTGGCGCGAGCGCTGGCGGCGGCCCACCGTCGCGGCGTCATTCACCAGGACGTGAAGCCGGCCAACATCCTCATCGACGAGGCAGGCAGGCCGCGGCTCATTGACTTCGGGCTGGCGCGCCTGCGCGGCGCCTGGAACGCCGAGTTGCCGCAGCCAACCGGCGGTACGGCCGCGTTCATGGCTCCCGAGCAGGCACGCGATGAAGCGCATGAGGTCGGCTCGCGCAGCGACATCTTCGCACTGGGCGCGGTCTTCTATTCACTGCTGACCGGCCGGCCGCCATTTTCCGGGCCAAGCTGGTCGGCGGCTCTCGACAAGGCGGCGACCTGCGACTTTGACCGCGGCGCATTGCAAAAAGCCGCCGTGCCGCCGCGCCTTGCCGCCATCTGCCTGAAAGCAATGTCCGCCAGGCCAGGCGAGCGCCAGGGGGACGCGGACGAACTCGCCGACGAGCTGGAAGATTTTCTGCGCCGGCCGCAACGGATTCGCCGAGTTCTAGCCGGGGTCGCCGCGTCTCTGCTGCTGGCGGCCTTGGCCTGGGGAGCGATTACTCTGCTCAAAACAAGGCCGGACACCGGCGCGAACCCGATTGACGCATCATTGTCGGTCGTGCTGCTGCGTGGCGATCAGCGGCTGGCGCTCAAAACAATCGACGACTGGGAGCGGGCGTTGCCCTTGCGCGAGCAAGATCGATTGAAGCTGGCAGGCACGGTTCCCGCCGGTATGAAGGTTGCCCTGTTCGCCGTCACGCTCTCCGATCTGCCGGCGTTGAAGGTGACGGCCCTCGAGCCGGTCGTGATCAATGGCAATCAGTTTCGGCTTGATGGCGTCGCGCCACTGGAAGCTTCGCCGGCAACCGAATTGCTTGTGGCATGCGCTTCCCCTGGTGGTGCGCCGACCCAGGAGCAAATAACTGCGTTGCTTGGCAAGCTGCCGTCGGTAGTCGGGGCGCCAAAAACCGCGTGGAAGTTGCCGGACGACATTGTCGTACCGTTCAACAGTGATGGCATCAATGAAAGCCGCAACCTGTCGCGCGTCGGCAAGGTGGAACGCGACCCGATTCATCAGACCATTAACCGTGTCGACGAGGTACGCAACGCATTGCGTGAGAGTTTTCCATTTGTCATGGGCGTGGTCTTCACGCACGTGCCTCGTGACGTGGGGGCGGCGAAGCGCGGCGAAACGGTCTCTGGCCAGTCCAAGCTTTCACCCGAGGAGTCTGGTGGTAGCGAAGAGGACCGCAAACTGTTTCGCGACGTGATGGACCGGTTGCTGCAGACCGACCTGGTTCGCAGATCGTATCCGGCTCAGGCCGTCTGGCCGCCGCGAGCCTACATCCAGCCGCGCTCGGCCAGGACATTCAACGCCTTTGCCGGGCCGATGGGCCGTGACAAGTCCGGCAAGACGCTGTTCCGCGCTTTCATCACCGAAGGCTACATGAACAAGATCATCCAGGGCGACGCTGACGTGCTGGCCGCCGTGATGGGTCATGAACTGGCCCACGTCACGCGCGGCCATCTGGCGAGCAAGATCAGCATCGACCTGGCCGGTTTCGCATTCAGTCGCGACCAGGAGTTTGAGGCGGACCTGGAGGGCGTCAAGATCGCCGTCGCCGCCGGCTTCCCCTACAAGAGCGGCGTCAAGAGTGCCTTCCGCGAGTGGAAGGTTCTGGGCGATCGGTCGAGTTTCGAGGCCTTGGCCAGCACGCATCCCACCTGGACGGATCGCCTGCAAATCCTTGAGAAGAAGCAAGCCGAGATCTGGAAGTCGATGTCGGCGTTTCAAAACGGCTACTTCTTCTTGCACGCCGAGCAGTATCGCACCGCGGAAACCTGCTTCGAGTCCGTGGTAGATGAGTTTCCTGATTGTGCCGAGGCCTGGGCCAATCTCGGCTACGCCCGGCTGATGCAGTATTGCGACGGCCTGGACGAGAAGGACCTGCGCCGCTACGGCATCGGCCCCTTCGTGGCCGGCTGCTTCTATGCCCGGCCGCAGGGACTGGTTCCCGATCGTGGTATTGTCAAGGAAACGTGGCAGCGTGCGGTAGATGCTCTCAAGATGGCGATCAAGAAGGACGCCGGGCTTGTGCTGCCGCAAGCCAATCTCGGTCTGGCGTACCTTGTCTATTACGATCCGGATGAAAAGATGACCGACGAGGCATTGGCCTACTTTCGCAAGGCATTCAACCTTAAGGACAAGGGGCTGGATGGTCTGAATCTCGCCGCCTTCCTCGTCAATTTCGGCGTGGCCGAGCAGGCGGCGGGGTTGCAGCGTGAGTCGGCGGAGAAGTTTCGGCTGGCGCGGAAGCTCCTCGCTGAGGTCAAAGGCTCGCCGCTCCGCACCCAGCTCAATGTCGGCTTGCTGTACAACGAGGCCTTGCAGGCGGCTGCCGGCAAGCCTGAGGACCGGGCACGGGCCTTCGCTGGCTTCGAGGAATACCTGAAGCTGGCCAGCCCGGATTCCGCCTGGTGGAAGCTCGCCTATGAGCGCTATGAGAAGCTTGCCGGCAAGCTGGGTCGCCAACCGCTGTCCTGCGACATGCTGCGCAAGCGCCTGGGTGCAAATCTCTGGCGCGTCGTCTCGTCCCTTGACATTGGCGGCAAGGTTGTGACGCTGGGCGAGTCCGCCGGCGATGTCCGGAAGAAGCTCGGACGCGACGAGGTCGGCGTACCCATTTTCCATCGCTCAAAGGTGAAGCGTTTCAACGCCGCCGCGGGTGTGGACTTGCTCGCGGATCACCGGATCCTGGCGATCTTTCTCACCAGCGAGCAGGCGCCGCCGCTCGTCGTGCAGGCACGGGGCGTCGGCAGCAAGAAGTACGAGTTGCGTGTTGGCATGACGGCCAGGGAGTTCCTGGACATCGTTCACGATCAACCGGTGGAGACTGGCTATCTTGACCGGCCGTCAGTGCGGTTTGTGTTTCTGCCTACCATGGGTATCGGCGTCCGAGTAGATGACGGCCGGATCGGTCAGCTCGTCCTCGCACAGGTGCCGCGAAAACAGACTTTCTGAAAGGGGCCGCCCATGCCGCCGGTTCGCCCTCGCTTGATGCTCTGTCTCGTATTGGCTGGCTCGCTGCTCGCATCGACTGTGTCGGCACAGAGCACCGACGACAGTGACGATCGTAAATCGCTCATCCGCCAGGCGCTTAAACTGTCTGAGCGAGCGCTGGAGCTAGAGAAGAAGCGAGACTATGTAGGGGCGGAAGCCATCGAGCGGCAGGCGCTGGCGCTGTGGAAAAAAATCCACGGTCCGGAACATCAAGCGGTGGCCACCAGCCTCTTTAACCTGTCCATTCTCCAACGCGCGCAGAGTAAGCAGAAGGGGGCCGAGGACGCGGCACGCCAGGCGCTGGCCATTCGCCGCAAGGTGCTGGGTGAAAAGCATGCACAGACTGCGTCCAGCTATATGCAGCTTGCCCATTTGGTGGCGTATGCCGAAGCGGAAACGATGATACGGCAGGCCCTGGCAATCTGCCGCGCCGTGTATGGTGAAGAGCATCCCCAGACCATCTGGTGCTACAGCGACCTGGCCGTTTCTCTGCAAATGCAGAAGAAGCATGCTGAAGCGGAGGAAATGAATCGCAGGGCGCTGGCGCTTCGCCTCAAGGTTCGCGGCGTAGAGCATGCCGAGACCGCATTGAGCCACAATAATCTGGCCCACGTCCTGCGTAGCTTGAAAAAGTACGCCGAGGCGGAGCGCATGGACCGCAAGGCCCTCGCCATTTACACCAAGGTCCGTGGCAAACAGCACCTGGATACGGCCTGGAGCAACGCCAATCTCGCGTCGGACCTGTGGCATCTCGCCAGGTACGCCGAGGCGGAAGACCAGTATCGGCTGGCGTTGGCTACGCGCGTCGCACTTCTTGGCGAGGAACACGAACTCGTTTCGGACACGTGTTACGATCTCGCCCTGACGATCAGTCGGCTCAAGAAGTACTCCGAGGCGGAGAAACTTGACCGCCGGGCGCTGGCCATCCGCAAGAAGCTGGTCGGCGAAAACAATCAACACACGGCCAATTGCTACTACAACCTGGCCATTGACCTCTCGAACCAGCGGAAGTTTGCCGAAGCGGAAGGGCCAGCCCGGCGTGCCCTCGCCATCCGGCGCAAGCTCCTGGGGGAGCAACATGGCAGGACCGCCGAGGCCTACGAGAACCTGGCAGATGTCCTGGAGCGGCTTGACAGGCATGCTGAATCCGAAGCGCTGGTGCGCACAGTCCTGTCCATGCGGCAGAAAACCCTGGGCGAAGAACATCGGCTCACCGCGGACAGCTACAACGCGCTGGCCCGGCGGCTGCGCGGACAGGCAAAGTACCGAGATGCCGAGGCGGCGGATCGTGCCTGCCTGGCCATTCTCAAGAAACTTCTTGGAGAAGATCATCAGGATACGGCCGACTGTTTCTTCAATCTGGCCATCGATCTGTCGCGTCAGGCTCGTTATGCGGAGGCAGAGGCGCTGGATCGCAAGGCCCTCGCGGCGCGACTCAAGACGTTGGGCGCGAACCATCCGGACGTGGCGGATAGTTTCCTGAACCTGGGCACGGACCTGGTTCATCGCGGCAAGTACGACGAGGCACATGCTGTCACCATCAAGGCGCTCGAGATTCGGCGAAAGATCTTCGGCGACAACCATGAGGACACGGCCGCCTGTTTCTACAACTTGGCCATTCTGCTTGAGAAAAAAGGCAATTATGCGGAAGCGGAGCGCTGGGCACAAAAGGTGCTCTCCGTTGAACGGAAGCTTTTCGGTGAACAGCATCCAAGCGTGCTATCCAGTCTCAATAACCTGGCGGAAATATGGAGCGTCCAGGGAAAGCTGCGCGAGGCTGAAGAGCTGCAACGCCGCGTGCTGGCCGACCGAAGGCAGGTGCTGGGCGAGGAGCATCTACAGACGGCGAACAGTTATGGCTCCTTGGCTGCCACCTTGTCGCGCCGCCACGAGCTGGCGGAAAGTGAAAGCCTGTATCGCAAGTGTTTGGCGATCCGCCAAAAAGTTTTGGGCGAGGATCATCCCAGGACGGCAGTGGCCTACAACGACCTGGCGATTGTCCTGTCCAGGGCGGGTCGCTTTGCCCAGGCGCGGGAACTGAACCAGAAAGCCGTTGCCATTCACGCTCGCCGGCTGGGCGAAGATCATCCGGATTCGCTGCAGGTGCTCAACACCATGGCTTCCGACCTGGCCAATCAAGGCATGCACGCCGAGGCCGAGGCCCTGCATCGCAAGATCCTTGCGAGCTATTTGAAGATTGTTGGCGAGGAACATCCTGATACCGCCGGGAGTTTCCACAATGTCGCGCTGGCCTTGCGGGCACAGGGGAGAAACCGTGAAGCGGAAGTGTTGCAGCGCAAGGTTATCAGCATCCAGCGCAAAGTCGTGGGCGATGCCCATCCGTGGCTGGCCAGCAGCCTGGAGAACCTGGCGAGCACGCTGGGGGAGATGGGCAAGCTTGACGAGGCGGGAGCGCTTCTCCGCGAGGCACTTGCGATCAACATCAAGGTCTATGGCGAGGAGCATCCGAGCACGTCTTCGAGCTACAACAATCTGGCGGTCAACCTGTGGCGGCAGGACAAGTATGCCGAGGCGGTGGCCTTGAATCGACGAATCGTCGCCTTCCGCTTGAGGGTGTTCGGCCCGGATAATTCGCGCACCGGCATCAGCTACACCAACCTGGCTCTCGCCTTGTGTAGCCAGGGCAAGCTCGCCGACGCGGAGGAACTCCTCCGGAAGGACCTGGCGATTCAAAGAAAAGCGGTCGGGGAAAGGCATCCGCTCACGGGCAACAGCCTCAAGAACCTGGCGCACGTCGTGAATGACCAGGGCCGCTACGGCGAGGCCGAGCAATTGTTCTTGCAGGCCGTGCTTGCCTTTCAGGGCGAGCGGCTGAAAACCGGCTATAGCGGACTGGATCGCGCCGCCTTCTCCTCGCGGCTATGCCCGACACCGAGTCTGGCCGCCGTGCTGGCTCGTAACGGCAAGCCCACCGAGGCCTGGCGCTGGCTGGAAGAGGATCTGGGGCGCGGACTGCTTGATGAGTTGACCGCGCGTACGTCGCGCCCGCTCGCAGCGGACGAACGGACGCGCGAGGATGAGCTTCTGGCGCGGCTGGCGAACCTCGACAGTCAACTTGCTGACTCCGGCAGGGAGAGGCACGCATTGACGAAGGAACGCCTCGCGCTGCTTGCGGACCTGACTGCTTTTCAGTTGGCCATGGTGAAGAAGTATGGCGTGGTCACCGGCCAGGTTTATGAGCTTGGCAGAATCCAGCGGCAGCTGACCCCCGAGACTGCTTTGGTGGCCTGGCTGGATATCGCTGGCCATGAAAAGGCCATCGATACCTGAGGCGAGCATTGGGGCGTAGTGGTCAGGCACGACGGACCGCCGCGCTTCGTGAAGCTCCAACCGGCGCGCGACGGCAAGTGGCAAGAGAGGGACACGCAAGTTGCTCGCAATGCTTTGAAAGTCTTGCTCGATCCACGAACCGATCCGCGGCTGGACCTGCAGGCGCTCCATCGCCAGCGCCTTCGGCCGCTTGAAACGCACCTTGATGGCGTCAAGCGGCTTATCATTCTGCCATCTTCGGCCATGGCTGGCATTCCCATTGAGGCCATGACCGATCGCTACCTCATCAGTTACGCACCTTCGGCCACCATCTATGCCTGGCTGCGGGAGAAACGCGCGGAGCGGCCGGCGGGCGCCGCAGACTTGCTGGCCCTTGGCGACCCGGCTTTCTCGGCAGCGCCGGCCAAAGTGGCCATCACCACGAAGGACGGCCTACTGGCACAACTGGTTCGTGGCGAGAACCTGAAGCCGTTGCCGGGAACACGCGCCGAGGTGGAGAGCATCGCCCGGTTGTTCCAGGACCGCAAGAGCAACGTGGTCAAGTTTCTCGGTGTGGCAGCCAGCGGACCGAGCCTTGATCGGCTTGCGACGACGCGCGTCCTGGGGCGTTTCCGCTACTTGCACCTGGCCACGCACGGCTTCGCCGATCTCGACGGGGGTCTGAACTCCTACCTGGCCCTGACGGCCGAAGGGTCGTCGGCGACCCACGCCAAGCTGTCCGCCGGACAAATCATGCGGACCTGGAAGCTCGATGCCGACCTGGTGACCCTGAGTGCCTGCCAGACGGCACTGGGCGAACTCCGCGGCGGCGAAGGCTATGTAGGCTTCGCGCAGGCGCTCCTGTTTGCCGGCACACGCAGTCTGGTTCTTACGCAGTGGAAGGTGGACGACCAGGCCACGACGCTGTTCATGCACCGCTTTTACCAGAACCTGTTGAATGGAAATGGTAATGCCAGCAAATCCGAGGCCCTGGCCGAGGCCGGACGCTGGCTCCGGGGACTGGACAAAGACGAGGCGGTCCGCCGCCTGAAAAGCATCGGCGTGCCTGTGAATCCCGACTGGGTGCAAGCTGCAGAAGCCCGACCCTTCGAGCACCCCAATTACTGGTCGGCATTCATCTTGATCGGCGATCCGGGGCGATAGCCGATCGAAAGGACCGGTGATCTACATGAGTCGACCCGGAGTGGTCTGTGTGCTCTGGTTGGTTTGCCGGATGGTGTCGAGCGCCGCGGGACCAGACAAGACCCCGGCTCAGGTCGCCCCCGTGCGTGAATTGACAATTGTCGGCGATCGCGAAACCAGGATCGATGGCAAGCTGACCGCGCAGGATCCCCAGCACAAGGGCCTGGGCGGCAAGCATTATCATCTCTATGAAATCAAGCTGTCAGCCGGCGTGCATTACAAGATCGACCTCATTAGCAAGACCTTTGACGCGTTCCTGCGTCTGGAAGACGAGACGGGCAAGAAACTGGCCAGCGACGATGACGGCGGCGACCGGACCGACGCGCGCATTGTCTTTGCTCCCGTGAAGAACGCTGCCTACCGCATCATTGCCACCACCTTTGACGGCAAGCTGGGGGCGTACATTCTTTCCGTCCAACTTCTCAATGCCGAGGAAAGCACGAAGTATCTTCAGCTTGCCAAGGCCACGCAATTGCTTGAGGCCGCGAACGACCTTGGGAACAAGGCGAAATACGCGGAAGCAGAGCCGCTGGCGCGTCAGTCCCTGGCCATTCGCCGGAAGTTGCTCGGCAACGAGGCGTATGCGACGGGTACCAGTAGCACCACTCTCGGGCTGGTCCTGGATGCTCGGAAGAAATACCGTGACGCCGAGCCCTTGCATCGGCAAGCCCTCGCCATCTACCGAAAATCACTTGGCGATGAGCACGTGGAGATCGCTCAGGCCTATGCCAATCTGGCGGACAACCTGAGCCACCAGGGACGGCACCGGGAAGCGGAGGACTTCGAGCGCCGCGCCCTGGCAATTCGCCGCAAGTCGCTGGGCGTTGAGCATCTGCAGACCGCATTGAGCTGCCATCGCCTGGCGTTCAACCTGAGTGAACAAGGCCGGCACGAGGACGCTGGCGCATTGCTGGCCGAAGTGCTGGCGATTCATCGCAAGAAGCATGGCGAGCTACACCGCGAAACTGCCGCAAGTTACCGCGATCTTGGAGTGAATCTGGATCGTCGCCGGAAAAGTCGTCAAGCGGAGGAGTTGTACCGCAAGGCCCTGGACATCAGGCGCAAGCTCTTCGGCGAGGAACACCTGCAAACGGCTTCGAGCTATCAGACGCTGGCCGGCAATCTGCGTCGACAGGCCAGGTACCAGGAAGCCGAGCAGATCGACCGCAAGGTCCTCGCGCTTTATCGCAAGCTGCGGGGCGAGGAACATCGAGATACCGCGTCGGCCTGCAAATCTCTGGCGCTGAACCTGCGTGAACAGGGCCACTACTCCGAAGCTGAACAGTTCGACAGAGAGGCGCTGAAAATCCGCCGCAAGGTGCTGGGCGAAGATCATCCCGATACAGCCTGGAGGTAACCGTTCACGCCTTGGCCAGCAATGGTGCTGGTTTTCCAGCCATTTGGGCTTCGACGGCGGTTGTCAGCCATGCAAAAGCATTGTGTGACTGGCGACGACA
>VGYC01000251.1 GCA_016873095.1 Planctomycetota bacterium
ATGCTTCCGCATCCGAGGCATCCCTCACCTCCTGAACCACGCACCGCCAGGCCTCTCCCCTCCTGGCGAGTTTTGTATTAAAGACTATCTTACTCCGTGGTCCAAAAAATGGGGTCCATTACAAACCTCCCTAGATGACCCTAGATGTGGATCTCGCTTGTGATCGGCCTCGTCGACGGCTAAAATCCACGATGACACAAGGAGAGAAGCGATGGCTTCTAGCAATGACTTTGTTCCTGATCCTTATCCGCTGACTCCCGAGGAGTACGCCGCCGCCATGGCCAAGGCCAAGGCCACGTTTTCGTCTGCTGATCTCCAGCGCTTCACCGAGGAGGAAGATGGAATTCCAATGGAAGAGGTGATTGCCACATTGGAGGAGATCCAGCGACAGAAGACACGAGAAGCATCATGATCTTCGCGGATAACGGCCACTCTTTCAAGTCCACGCCTCGACCCTGGTCCTTGAAAAATTCAAGCAACTTCATGCCATCGAGTTCGCCGCCGGGAACGGCGAACGATTCATCCAGGCTCTCCGTGCCATCTACGACCGGCTCCAAAAAGATCCGAACGCATTCGGTGAACCGCTCTATCGGCTTCCTACGCTAAAAATGGTGGTCCATCTCGGCATCGTTGGTCCGCTGGTGGTCCATTATGCAATCCACGAGAATCGGCCTCTCGTTCTCATCAAGTCGGTAGAACGGCTGGACTGACGAGAGTCGGAGACGCGAACACCAAAGATGAGTTCGGCGACGCAACTCTGCCAGCGTCGTCAGGCAAGAGCCTCGAATGGCCAAGCAAATCACATGGGGTTCCGAGTCTCTCGTGACGGCATTTGAATGATCAGTTCGCCGGCAATCTCAGTACCGTGCCGGCGGGAATCGGGTATTCTGGACGCACGCTGGGATTGAGGCGGTACACTTCTATCCAGCGGCTGCTGCTGCGCAGAACTGTGCGAGCAATCTCGAGGATATGCTCGCCTCCCTCGCGGACCGTGTAGTTGCGGGTGTTATCGGAATTGACGGAGGCGGTCTGCGGCGGGCGCGTGCCGGGCGGCGGACCGGACATGGTGTTCGGGTTTCCCACCGAAGGCACAAGTGGTTCGGCCCCGCCGATGGTGATCGGTCGAGCGCCGGAGTTGCCGCCGGGCGCAGGGGCGGCTTCGCCGATGGCCCACGGATACTTGCTCTCCAGCACGTGTACCGGAGGGAAATACACGGCCTGGCCCGGTTGCAGCCTGGCTGGCTCCTGCTTCAAGCCCTCGGAGGCGAACGGATGGTCCTTGTTGAATGCTGCCAGCGCCCTGGCATACCTGTCCGAACCGTAAAGCTTCTGGCTGATCCGCGCGAATGACGTGTCGTCCGCCTTCGTCACGTATTGCTCGACGTCGTAGCTCTTGACCTGCGGTCCCTTGGATGGATCCGGATTGATGGTGATGGGCGGACTGCTGCTGGCCGGCTTGGCGCCAATCGGGGGCACCGGGTCCAGGGCTTTCGGCTCGGGCGCCGGAGACGTGACTGGCTTGCCGGCGCCGATATTCACCGGCGCAACACCCGGTGGGCCGCTCGGCAGTGGTATGGGCGGCTCGTTGCTGAGCGGCGGCGGCGCCGGGGCTGTGCCGGATGGCGGCGTTACCGGTGGCGCCGTATTGGATGGCGGCGTCACAGGTGGCGAGACTGGCGGTTTGGGGTCAAGGGGCGGCGGTTTCGGGTTCCCCGAGTTTGCGGCCAGCTGCGCCGGCACCGGCGATGCCAGTCCTGGGGCCGGGGCCTCAGTGATCTTGATGGGCGGCACGCCCGATGCCACCGGCGGGCTGGGCGGCGTGGTTGGCGTCGGCGCCGGGGCGGACGGTAACGGGTCCAGCTTCACACTTGGCGATGGCGCGACCAGCGGCGGCGAAATGGCCGGCGGCGAAATGGCCGGCGGTGAAGCGGAAGGCGATGGAAGTGACGGCTTGCTGTCGTTGGCGGCGACGCCAAGCGGCGGCGGTTCCGCGGATCCCTTCGGATCCAGCTTCGGCAACGGCAACATGCCATCGAGCTTCCTCTTCTCGGCCTCCAGTTCGCGCATTTTTCGTTGGTGCTCCTCCTCGAGAATGTTTGGCGTCGAGATAGGCGGCGGCTGAATCGGCGGTTCCTTGCTGTTGTTAAGATCCACTGGCAACGTGGGGTCTAGCTTCGGCTGCGCGTCGCCGACCGTGAGAGTTAGCTGGCCGGGTTCTTTGCCTGCCGGCACTGGCGTCGGCTTCCCGGCGTCCTTGTCATTTTTCGCCGGGCCCGGCTTGGCAACGTTCTTGAGTGGCTTGATGCTGGCGATGGTCGCCGAGTCCGCAGCCGATTTCTCTTCGCTGCGCGACAACCGGGCGGCAACCACCACGCCCACCAGTCCGAGAAACGACGTGGCCACGATCAGGCCGATCTTCGTCTCACGTGTCATGCGCCTCTCCTTGCACAATGTGAAACGGTCTTCCGGGACCGTCCAGAAACATTCCGTGTCTTTTGGGTTCTGACCTAAAGCTTCATCACTGCACGTAACTTGGCACTGCGGGCGCGCGGATTGTCTCGAACCTCGTCTGCGCTTGCCTGAACCGGCTTCTTCGTCAACGGCTGATAGGTTGCCCGATCCCGAAAAGCCTGCTTCACCAGTCGATCTTCCAGGGAATGAAAGCTGATGACAGCCCCGCGACTGCCCGGCTTCAAGCAGCCAGGCAGGATCGCCAGGAAGCGTTCCAGAGCGCCCAGTTCGTCATTGACGGCAATGCGGAGCGCCTGAAAGACACGCGTGGCCGGGTCGATGCCATGCCGGCCGCGCGGCCGCGGCACGCAGCCACGCACGAGTTCCGCCAGTTCGGTGGTAGTCCGTAACGGATGCCGCTTGCGCTCGGCGACAATGCGCCGGGCGACGCGGCGACTGAAGCGCTCTTCGCCATATTTCCAGAACAGGTCTGCCAGATCGCGCTCCGCCATGCTGTCCACCAGTTTCCAGGCCGGCTCTCCAGAAGCCTGGTCAAGCCTCATATCGAGCGGTCCCTCTTTTTGGAAGCTCAGACCGCGCTTGGAATCGTCCATTTGGTCGGTGCAGAAACCAAGATCGGCGACAATGCCGTCAACCTGGGATAGATGAAGCTCTTCGAGAACGCTGGGCAAGTCGTCGAAGCTGCCATGAATGAGCGAGACGGGGAGAGATGCTAGACGCGACTTGGCGAACCGCAGCATGGCGAGATCGCAGTCGAGGCCGATGACGCGGCCTGAGGGAGCGACACGCTGGGCAAGGAGCCGCGCATGCCCGCCGGCGCCGACCGTGGCATCGACAATGATCTGCCCCGGCTGCGGCGCAAGCAAGTCGAGCACTTCCCGCGGCATGACCGACACATGGCGAGGCGCCGGCACATCGTCGAGAACACTCATCGCTCTCCTTGACTCTCTGACTCCGTTGATTGTATCCTGCCGACCCCGAGTCGGGCCAGCACATGTCAACGCTTGGTCCAGCGGATTGCCGGGCCGCATCAGGGGATGCCGCAATATACTTGAAATAGGTCGATGGAACCGGAGTTGTCGATGTTGCGACCAATAATCTGTCTCACTGTCGTCGTGCTTGCCGCGGATGCGCCGGATGCCGGCAAGAGGGACCTGGCGCGCCTCCAGGGAAACTGGGTCATGGCCGCGCTGGAAGTAGATGGCAAGCTCGTGCCGGAGAACAAGCTCGGCACGACGCTCGTCATCAAGGGCAACAAGTACACGACACGCGTCAAGGACAAGGAATTCTCCACGACAATCCGGCTTGACCCATCCAAGAATCCGCCGGCCATAGACATGGTCTTCACCGAAGGGGACAACAAGGACAAGATCCTCAAGGGCATCTACAGGATTGACGGTGACACGCTCAAGGTCTGTCGCGGCCTGAGCGCCGGCAAGGACCGCCCGACGCAGTTCGGCACCTGGCCCAACACCGGCATCTTCATGGTCACGTGGAAACGCAAACCGTGACCACGAGGCAACAGCCAGCGAAGACCCCGCGGAGCCATTTTATTCGTCCGCGCACTCAACGCATCAACTACGTCAACCAGGTTTTCGACATGGGCAAGCAGCCGGGAGTCGGCGCGCTGGTGGCCGACCTGTTCGAGCAGTTCCAGGGACCGAGTCTGGATGCAGCGTTCGCGGATTTCTACAAGTAGAGGCGGTTTGCCTGGTGTCGGGCGATCGCGCAGCGCAACGTCGGCGCTCACTTGATGAACGACGCTACTTTCTCCAGGAATTCATCGTTAGTCTTGAACTTGCCGAGGCGGCTGACGAGCGATTCCATGGCCATGACGGGGTTGAGCTGTGCCAGACTGCGGCGCAGCAGGGTGACGCGCTTGTGTGTCTCGGCCGGCAGGATGCGTTCTTCCTTGCGCGTGCCGGATTGCAGGATGTCGATGGCCGGAAAGATGCGGCGGTCGGAAAGCTTGCGGTCCAGCACCAGTTCCATGTTGCCGGTCCCCTTGAATTCCTGAAAGATGTAGTCGTCCATGCGTGAGCCGGTATCGATGAGGCAGGTCGCCAGCACGGTGAGCGAGCCGCCCTCTTCGAAGACTCGGGCGGTGCCGAACATCCGCCGCGGTACCTCCATGGCCCTGCTGTCGATGCCGCCGGACAGAGTCCTCCCGCTGTTGCCGGCATGCTTGTTATAAGCCCGCGACAGCCGCGTGAGGCTATCGAGGAGCAAGAACACTTCCTTGCCCTGCTCGGTGAGCCTGCGGGCGCGCTCGGTGACGATCTGGGCGGTGCGAATGTGATCGGAGCTGTCGCGGTCGGCGCTGCTGGCGACGACTTCGCCCTTCACGGTGCGGCGCATCTCGGTCACCTCTTCCGGTCGCTCATCGACGAGCAGCATGATGAGGTGCATCTCCGGATGGTTCTTGACGACGGCCTGGGCGATGTGCTGCAGGAGGATGGTCTTGCCGGTGCGTGGCGGGGCCACGATCAGCCCACGTGTTCCCTTGCCAACAGGCGTGATCATGTCCATCACGCGCGTGGTCAGCGGCTCGGTGCCGGTTTCCAGGACGATCTGCTGGTGCGGGTCGATGGGCGTCAAGTCATCGAAGCTGCGGCGCGGGTATTGATCGGGAGCATAGTCCTCGATCTTGTCCACCTCAACAAGGCGTGGGCCGTTGGCCGTGTTGCCTGCCTCGGCAGTGCCCGAAAGCAGCATGCCTTCGCGCAAGTTGAACTTCTGGATGAGCTGAGCCGGAACGTAAGCATCGCTGGGCTGCGGCGCATAGTTTCGCGCCAGCTGGCGGAGGAAGCCGTAGCCCTTGGGATGTAGTTCGAGCACGCCTTGCGCAGGCTCGAGGACTCCCGGGGTACGCGGCCCGTCGTAAGGACGAGGCTCGCGATTGTCGCGGTTTTGGCGCCCGTGTTCCGGGCGCGGGCCGTGGCCTCGTCCCGGTCCGTGACCAGGGCCGTGTCCATGCGGCCGTGGCCGGCGGTCCTTGAACTTGTTATTGCGGTTGCGGTCGTTGGGCCTGCGCCCTTGGGAGCGTTGATTCATCGTGTTACCTGGGATTGCGCGGCGCTTGCGTTGCGCTCATCGCGCACCTGGACGCAAGCGGCGTCGCGGCATTAAACCTTGCGGTGCGTGGTCACCGCTTCGTGAGTGCCGTCCGGCAGGGCGACCAGCTGATAGTCGCCGAACAGGTTGGGAGCTTCCTGTTGCATGATCTGGAGCACACCGACGGCCAGCTTGCGGATTTCAACCTCGGCGTGGCGGTTGCCACGCAGCTCGATGAAATGCCGCAAGGCCCGGGCGTTGGCGGTGGCAAAGATCTTCGTCTCGGTCGCGTTGGGCAAGACGCTGCGGGCCGCTTGCCGGGCCAGCTTGCGTCGCAGCGTGCGGTCCGGTTCTTCCCTGAACGATTCCATCAGCCTCTCGGTCAGCTGGATATAGGCCTGATGGCTGTGGGCGATGGCCTCCTGCCAGATACGGTGCGTTTCCGGGTCGTTGGCGATGCAATCCGGCTCGACATACTCGGCGACCGATTCATCCACGTAACGCTGTGACAGCTGCGAGTAGCCCCAGCCGGCCCGATGCCGGATCAGCTCATGCGTCAAGGAACGGCTGACGCCGGTGAACAGGAAGTTCCAGGCCGCATGTTCGAGCACGGAACCATGCCCCACATCGAGGATGTGCTCGAGATACGCGCGATTGCCGCCCGGCCTGGGCTTCGCGAAGCTCATGTAGCAAACCCGGCCGGCCACCTCGGCAAGATATTCGCCCGCCACCTCCGTGTCCGACTCCCAGGCCACTCCGTGGTCCGTGAGAAATCGATCCAGCTCCGCTTCGTCGATCATCTGCCGGCCCACAAGATACACCGTGGGCTCGCAGATTATCTTGATGTCCTGCTTAGCATCCAGCAACGTCACGAATCCTTGGCTCCGGGCGAGCGAGATGGGGCGCACATGGGGCGTCTCAATCATCATATGCCCGGACGGACGAAAATGCCAGTCGTTCTTGAAATCGTCACTGCCATCGCGATGCCGCTTACGCGATGCCGATCTAGCGGCGACCGAGTCGAGCGTCCCTTCATCTTTTCTTGCTTACCTCCCAGAGGATCTTGGCGGCTTCCTTGCCGGCGGCGAGGAGTTGCTCGAAAACCTTGCGGATCTTGCCCGTGTCGGCCTCGGCCTTGAGACAGCGCAACAAGGCCACCGCGCGAGCCTGGTCGAGCAATTCACTGACGGCCGGCAGCAGCCATTCCTGGACGCCGTAGACCTTGTCGGCCGCCGTGCACACCGGGACCGCACCGACAAGCCGATCACCTAGCTGTTCGCGCAGCGTCGCCAGGGCCGCATCGATCTGCTGTTCCTTTGGTCGGTGCGGATGCTGCCAGTTGTACGGTGGCGACCATTCCATCATCGGCGACAGCAAATCGATATGCGTCAGCACGCCGAGCAGCGGCGGGACTTTCAATTCGGGGTGCGCGCGGAAAAACTCGCGGAGTTTGTCGAGAAAGACCACATCCGTTTCCCGGCCAGGGTTTCGCGCATGCATGACCAGCAAGATGAGGTCGGCCTGACGAGCGGCCTCGGCGTTGGCGCGGGCCTGCTTCTCCGTCGAGCCATCCTGACCGTAGCCCATCGTGTCCAGGATTTGCAGCTGCGTTGGGAGATGCGCATGGCGCAGGGCGAAACGCGTGATCTCGTCGGTGGCTGGCAAGATGTCCACCTTGGCCCGCTGCTCGCCGAGCAGAGCATTGATGAGGCTTGACTTGCCGGACTTGACCTGGCCGATAATGGCGATGGTAACATCGCGCACGGCATTGGCCGGCTCCATCCCGCCGGGCGACGCACTCTCCTTGTCTTCCTGTACCAGCTCGCGATAGCGTCTAGCACCGACGCGCAGCCTGCCGCTGTTCAGTTCGATGAGATAGTTGCCCAGACGATGAAGATAGGCCGAGTAGAACCAGACAAGCAGGTTCAGCTGAAACTTCTGCCAGGGGCCGGCGACACCTGCCCGACTGGCGAGAAAGCGCGCCGCCGTCTCGACGGGTGCGAACAGGCTATACACGAGCCAGGAAAGGTTGCTGGCCTGTTGATACCAGTCGGCAGCCTGCTTTGCCTTTCGCCAGGCGTCCACAGTGAGCAGATGGCCGCCGGGGACATAACGGTCTACCATCTCTGCGAGATCGTGCGACGCCAGTTCCACGACAGCGAGCATCTCCGGAATGGTCAGCGAGCCGACGGGATCTCGGGCGCCGGGATGATAAAAGCGGGCCAGCTCCAGCCCCAGGTCGCGAGCGGTATCGACATAGAGAGGTAGAGTGGACAATGCCTCGGTATCGAGCTTGCTCGCTGCCTCGGCGCGTGCCCGCACCAGCGCCCAAGCTTGCCGGTCCCTGTCGGTCCAGTGCATGGGTGGCGTGAAGTCGAGCCGCAACAGACGTCGCTGTTTTTGCCAGTACCAGCCCAGGACGAACGCCAGCCCCATGCACGCCATCATCGGCCACCATGCCCAGCGGCCAAGGCCGGTGGACCAGAGAAAGAAGATGCCGCATCCCAGCAAGAACAGCGCGGGCACGGCCCACAGCAAGGTCACGACCACCAGTCGCCAGTGTGGCATGAATGTCCTCTGGGTGCCGGCGGCGGCGTTCCGGGGTGAGAATTGCAGGAATTCCGAGAGCCGGTTTCCCGCACGTTAGTACTATTATAGGAATTCTTGCGAATTCCGCTACGCCGTCGCTGGTGAGCACGCAATAGCCGGAATCAGCCGCGTATGAGCACCAGCAGGGCAATCGTGCCAACAAGTGCTCCGATGATGGAAATGCCGAACAGAATGAGTTTTTTCCAGGAGAAGCCCTGGTCGCGGACGGTGTCCCATGGCGTGAAGCCGAGGCTAGAAACGGGGGTCGCGCCCATGTCAGGCGGCATGGTCCCCGAAAGCCCCGGCCCACTTTCGCTCGGCTTTTCCACTCTCAGCTCGCCAGTGCTGGGAATGGCGGGGCTGTCCGCGTCGTTCCTGGTCGGCACGGCCCAGTAGGAGGCGGTCGCGGCTGCAAATGGCGTCAAGGCGTCGGCCAGAACTTGTGGCGACTGGAATCGCTTGGCAGGATCCTTGGCCATCAGCCGACGAACGATATCTGCCACCGTCTCCGGCACGTCGGGACGGTAATTCTCCAGCAGCACGGGATCTTCGTTCTGGTGGCGATTCAGCTTTTCGAGGGACGTGCCACCTGGAAACGGCACCCGGCCAACAAGCAGATAATAGAACGTGCAGCCAAGGCTGTACATGTCGGACCGGATATCGACGTCGTGCACACCTTGCCCCTGCTCAGGGGACAGGAAGTCCGGCGTGCCCATCACGGTCCGTTCCTTCACGGGGGCGGCAGAAGGAAGATCATCCTTCTCCGGATCGTACAGACGCGACAGGCCGAAATCCAGAATCTTGACTGTGAGGCCGTCATTCTTGGGATTGTGCTGCACGAGCAAGTTCGCCGGCTTGATGTCGCGGTGCACCATGCCGGATTCGTGAGCATGCTCCAGGCCGATGGCTGCCTGGCGGATGATCTCGCAAGCCAGATCGATCGGCAAGGGGCCCTTGTCACGAACGAGTTGATCGAGGTTAGGGCCGTTGACGTACTCGGTGACCAGATAGATGCGGTCACCCATCTCGTTGGCGTCGTAGGCGGTGACGATGTTGGGATGCGCGAGCTTGCCGGCGTTCTGCACCTCGTTCTTGAAGAGCTTGCGCGCCTTGGAGGTGCGTACCAGGTGTGGGGCGAGAATCTTCAGGGCCACGACTCGGTTCATTGTTTGATGGACGGCCTTGTAGACGCGGCCCATGCCCCCTTGCCCCAGCTGCTCGAGGATGCGATACTGCCCGAGCATGAAGCCGTTGGTACGACCGGCCAGTAAACGCTCCGCCTGAAACTTGGTCAACAGGCCCATGCGCACCATGGCTCGAGCCAGCGACCGGCCGCGCTGTGTCGAGGGCAATCGTGGCAGCGCCTCTTCCAGTTCGCGCGCGCCCAGCAACCCGCTCTTGTGCAGGTTCTTCAGAAACGTCTCGCGATCCACATGCGGGGCCATGAAAACTGGCTCTCCAGCCTTTGATTCACGCACTAGTGTCCCATCACCGCAAACAGCTTACAGATCTAGCGAGGCTTCGCCTCAGACCGACGAGGCGTGCCCCGATGCAGGTCAATATAAAAGGCTCCGGTCGAGCCTATGATGGGTCTGCCGAAGCAGGCCCGTTTTACCGCATGGCGGTGATGGTCCC
>VGYC01000252.1 GCA_016873095.1 Planctomycetota bacterium
AGAAGGCCCTTGCATCCGAAGCCGCCACGGAGTTCAAATTGGCAGCGTAACCGGCGCAGCGAACTGTCTCACAACCGTGCCCCGGTACAGCAAATTAAGGAAGTTGCGCCTCCCCGCAACCAAATATGCCCGCCAACTCAATCAGTTGGCGGGCATTTTGATTCCGGGCCGCAGCCCCGCAGACCGCCATGTCAACAATGTGTCAACAAAACCAAGGCGCCGCATGGCGCACGGTCCGCAGCTGCGGCCGTTCATCAGCCTTTGACCGGGGCGGCTGGGTTCATGAAAGCGCCGCCATCCGCTTACGGCAAATGTCGCGCATGTCCTCGACCACCCTTCGCATGTCAGCAGCTGGCTCGATCGCCTTGGGCAAACCGATCCCGCCAAGGGCATCGCTCATCAGCTGCAACGTTTCATCGATCGCGGTATCAGCCTCGCTTGCCCTCAGCCCGGCGGTCACTGCCAGCGCGCGAAAATCCGCACGCCGCAAATTGTCGTCCTTGCCATTGATCTTGAGGTGCCATGCGGTCGTGCTTGAGGTTGGGAAAAACCCGGGTTGTCACCGCATCATACAGGGGTGCCATCCGCACGCTCCGAAACTGCTTCTGATCGTGTCCCGTGACGTGGTGTAGGAGCGTTGCTCCTGGGCAGCGTTGGCTGCTCGGTCAGGCTGCCACTGCGGGCAGGCCGACGATTGGATCATCGCTGAGCGGAGCGATAGTTTCCAGGCTCATGTAGCGGGCGCGTTGGACGGCCCATTCATCGTTCTGTTCGGGCAGCAAGGCGCCGATGAGGCGGGTGACGGCGGCCTCGTTGGGGAAGATGCCGACGACCTCGCTGCGGCGCTTGATCTCGCCGTTGAGGCGTTCGAGCGGGTTGGTGCTGTGGAGCCTGGCGCGATGCTGGGCGGGAAAGCCCATGTAGGCGAGGACATCGGCCTCGGCCTCATCCATGAGAGCGGCGAGCTTGGGCCCGCGGCCTGGCCTGATCGGCGACGTCGCGCCATTGCTTGCGAGCGGCGGCGGCATCGTCCTGGGCGAAAGCGGTGCCGATCCAGGCGGCGACGACGCGCCGCTGGGTCTTGCCGGCATAGGCCAGGGCGTTGCGCATGAAATGGATGCGGCAGCGCTGCCAGGTGGCGCCGAGCACCTTGGTGATCGCCGCTTTCAATCCCTCATGGGCATCGGAGATGACCGGCCTGACCCCGCGCAAGCCGCGGCGGGCGAGCGAGCGCAAGAACTCGACCCAGAACGTCTCGGCCTCGCTGTGGCCGACGGTCATGCCCAGCACCTCGCGCCGGCCGTCGGTGTTGACGCCGACGGCGACGATGACCGCGACCGAGACGATATGGTGGTCGCGCCGGGCTTTGACGTAGGTGGCGTCGAGCCAGACATAGGGCCAGTCGCCCTCGATCGGGCGGCCGAGGAAAGTCTGCACCCGCTCGTCGATCTCGGCGCATAGCCGCGAAACCTGGCTCTTGCTGATGCCCTCCATGCCCATGGCGCGCACCAGGTCGTCGACCGAGCGGGTGGAGATGCCCTGGACATAGGCCTCCTGGACCACCGCGGTCGGGGCCTTCTCGGCCAAGCGCCGGGGCTCGAGGAAGACCGGGAAGTAGCTGCCGCGGCGCAGCTTGGGGATGCGCAGCTCGACCGTGCCGGCCCGGGTCTCCCAATCCCGGTCGCGGTAGCCGTTGCGCTGGTTACGCCGATCGGCGCTGCGCTCGCCGTGCCCGGCGCCGCACAGCCCCTCGGTCTCCAGCTCCATCAGACGCTGGGCGGCAAAGCCGATTATCTCGCGCAGGAATGTCGTATCGGAGCCCCTCTCCAGAAGGGCGCGAAGAGCGATCTTGTCCTCGGTCATCGTGGGGGTCCTTAAGGTCAGAGTTGCGTGTCGCAACCCAACCCTACCCAAGATCTCCGCGATGGCCGCCAAGCGGCCCGCCTCCGCCAGACTCGGGGCGGTCGCTGCGGCGGGCCGCTCGACGGCCTCCTACACCACGCTCAGGGACACGACCCTGCTTTTCTCCAGGCTCCCATCATGCAGCGATGCGGTATTTTGTGATTAGACCGAAGTTTGCGGGCAAAATTTGTCTAAGCTACTGAACCGACTCTCGAATTCACGAATTTCGGTTTTCTGCTCTGGACACGCCACGTGGAAAAGGAATCTGATCTCAAGGGGTTGGCGTACGGCTACTGGACACAATTTTCCATGCGTTTTCGATCTAACTCATTGGTTCGACTCTGAATTCACGTGGTTCCGGTCGCAAACTTCAGATTAGAAGTCGACGATGAACGGTCAAGAACGAGAGATGCCTTGTACCGCAGTGAGCACGACTATTCGGAACGCTTGCTTCCTGATTTTACGGTACCGGCAGCGCCAACACGACGCCCGACACCGGCAGATGCAGGCCTAGAAACGTCACCGACTTGCCGGTGGCCTCGGCTAGCGCCGTCGCGTAAGCGGCAAGCTGAAGCCGATACAGGCCACTCTTGGTCGGCCAATGCTCTCGCCCGCCGGGAAATGCTTTGTGGTCGAGAATTGCAAGGCCGCCCGCGTGCTCGACGATGAGGTCGACGCGGCCGGCCATGCGCTGATTGCCGTTCCGCCGGAACACTGGCACCTCGCGCCGTACGATGGCGTCGGGCCAATTACGTTCGATGTGCTGCCACAACCTGTCGGCTGCCATCACAGCATCATCCGGTGCGAGGCCAGGGATCGACCAGCGCTCCAAGATTGCCGTCGCCAGCGCGAGGCGCTGATCGCGCGGCGCTGCCGGCCGGTCAGCAGCTATGAAGCTATGCAAGGCCTCGCCCAAGACCCTGACATCGACATCGCCGGCCAGGGGCAGACGCGCGCCCAATTCGATGACGGCGGGCTCGATTGGAGCGCCCGTGTCGAGCGCGCTCGGACTCAGCCATGCGACGGTGAACTCAGGTGCTGCATCGGCGGGCAGCGCGGGTCCCATTCTCGTTATGTCGCCGCTTGCTGCCGCGTCCGAGGGTGCGAAATTGGCCGCGGCGCAACGATGCTCACGGCCGCCGGACCGAATGATGTCGCCATTGAGCGGCAGGACCAGGGCCGATTTGCCATCCTTGTCGACCAGGCCGTCGAGCCACGCCGTCTTCAAGCTGCTATCTCTCTGCGTCTGGTGCAGGCGGGGTGCGAAGACGAGATAGTCGCGCGCACGCGTCGTAGCGACATAGAGGAGCCGGGCCTCCTCGCCGCGAGCCTGTGACTCAGCGGCTTTGCCTAGCGGAACGCTGCTTGCGCTGGTGTCGAGATGGACGTCGCTTGGCATGCGGCCGAAGTTCTTCCCGTAGGGCCATGGCCAGAAGCGAATCCATCGGCCCGCGAGCGGCTGCGTGGTATCGATCGCGCCGTCCTTCGGCACGGCAACCGGCTGGTCGAACAGGCGCGGGCGTGCCTCGGCGTCGAGGTCAGCCAGAATGACCACGGGCCATTCCAAACCCTTGGCGCGATGCACGGTGCCGACATGGATCGCCGCTGGATCCGGGCTCGGCGGCTCGGCCGCTCCGGGCAGCTCGGCAAACCAAGCGGCAAGGCCACCTGTCGTTGCCGGCAGCCTTTCGCGCTGGCAATCTTCCTCGTATTCGCGCGCCAGGTCGCGCAAGGCCTGTAGATTGGCCAGCCGTGACGGAGCCTCGCCCCAGCGGTAGATGAGGGTGGGGATGTCGAGGATAGCAATGACCGAGTCGAGCGCTTCCGCCGGCGTCAGCTCGCGCAGGCGATTACGCAAGCCGACGAGGCCCGCCGCAACTGGCGCTGCATTGACCAGTGCAAGGCGAGCGGCCGTTCGCGCTGAGGCCTCGTCCTTTGCGGCGCCGGCAGCTCCGGCCATGGCCGCAAGCCAAGCCGGCGTCTCTGCACCATCTCCCGAAAAATGCGCAATCTCCGCAAGCGCGATCGTGTCCGCGCCATCGGCCGCATACCGCAGTCCAGCGAGGGCCAGCACACTCTCCGCGCGATCGAGCAGCCCGTCGCGACCGAGCGCCACCTTGAGACCGGCCGTCTCCAGGGCGCCGGCGATCTGGCGAGCCGCGTTGTTGCTTCGGCAAAGAATGGCGATATCGCCGCCCCGAACCGCACGGGTGCCCGTCGCACCGCGAGATTGGATGGGCCAGTTCGCCGCATTTCGCAGCATATCAGCCACGCCATTGGCGATCGACGCCGCATCTTTTTCTTTGCTCGAGGAGCGCAGGCGCCAAACGACGAGCGCAGCAGGCTGGCCTTTGGCATCGTCTCGCTCCGCCTTCACGACGACCTGCTCGCTCGGTATCCCGAGCGGCGGCAGGGCTGCGCCAAATGCATCATTCACCAGGCCGACAATCGCCGGGCGCGAGCGATAGGTGGTCGACAGTGTTTCGTGCGCTCCATCCTTTCCGCCGGTAATCGATGCCGAGACCGCCTGCACCAGGGCTGGATCGCTGCCGCGGAAACCGTAAATGGCCTGCTTGGGGTCGCCGACCCACATGGAGCGGCGCGCCAGAGACGCAACCTTGACGAAGAGTCCGAGCTGAATCGGGCTGGTGTCCTGGAACTCATCGACCAGCAGGAGATCGAGCTCGCTAGCCAACTGGGCAGCAATCTCCGGAAGCTGGAGCAGCTTCAGGGCCTCGGCTTCTTGATCGGCGAAATCGACCAGTCCACGCGCAGCCTTGAAGCCTTGGTAAGCGCCCAGCGCATCGGCAGCGCATGCGAATATGATCTCGATGTAGCGTTGAAGATCGACGTGCAGCCTCGGATGCCGCGGGTGGGCCGCTGCAGCCTTCCGAACAGAGTCCAACAGTTGGTTGCTCGCGGCGCCCGCCTTGAGGCTGGATAGGCGGGCCCAGGTTTGCCAACTTGTGGTGTCGGGTTGTTCGAGAGCGCGCTCCGCCTCGCGCAGACGCGTGACGGCTGTCCGTGTGGCACCTGTTTCGTCAGAGCCATCGATGCGCCGCAGCGCCTCGCCGACCGCCGCTCGCAGAACTCGATCGAGTGCTGCGCCGTCGCCGGCTGGCTTCGGAAGCGCGCCCTTCATCGACACCCACGACTGCCTGGCGCTGTCGCCGAGGGCGTCGGCCGCAATGCCATTGGCGCGCGCAACTTCGACGATCTCGCGGACGTGCTCGCGCCAATCTTCGTCCGAGGTCTGATGCACGAACCGAGCGGTAATACCGGCTACATCATCGGCGTGGCGGCCGATGGCATCGTCCGCGGCGATGCGGAACAATATTGACTGGGCCGTTTCGGGAATGACTTGGGCCAGTGGCGATGCACCGACGTTCATTGCCATGTCCGCCAGCAACGCCCCGAAGACGCTGTTGACCGTGCCGACACGGCCCAGGAGGAGCTGCAACGCCTCCCCTCTCTTTCCATTCTTCAGAAGAGTGCGTCGCCCGCTCTCAACCAGCTCCGCGGCCGCGGCATTTGTGAAGGTGGTTGCGAGCACGCGCTCCGGCAGCGTGCCGCCGCCAACCTCAACCCCGAGCTCGCGGGCCAGTCGCGTCGTCTTGCCCGTCCCGGCAGACGCAACGACCAGCTTGATCTTGCCGCTCATGTCGCCGCTCCCTGACCGCACAATCGCCCGAGCTGGCAGAACCGGCACGGAGCTTCCGGCGCCAGCGAAGCGCCATCGGGATCGGCCGACGCGTCGGGCTCTACGCCCAGCGCTCGCAATGTTCCTTTGCTCAATGCAGCCACGCGCGCGCGATGGCTTTCCCGTGCACGAGTCCAAGTGTCGGCGAGCGACGCACCCTCGAGAGAGGCTTCGATGATTCCGCCTTTCAATGCAAGCAGCCGCCGCTGCGCCAACATGAAATAGGCGGCGTTCTCCCCAGCGCCGACGAGCTGCGCATAGGCGGCAAGCTGAACTGCGTGCCCATCCTCCAATTGCTTACGGCGCCAGCGCTCGGTTCGGCTCCATTTCAAATCGAGGACGACCGGCTGGTCGCCACGGCGAAGCAAGAGGTCGAGCTTGCCGCCGAAGGCTCGTCCCGGCTCCGGCATTTCCGATGCCGACCGCTCGACTTCGGTGCCTTCGATGACAACCCCGAGATCGCCCAAACGGCGCGCGAGCTCACCGATGGCTTGCGGCAGGAGGTCGAGTACGCGAGCGCGCTCTGCCGACAGACCGGAAGCCAAAAGAGGTGCTGCCTCCTCTTCCAAAAGCTTTGGCAAGCGCTGTCGCGCTTCCTCGGCCAGTACCTCAGACTTCTCGGGAACGCCGGGCTTCAACAGCAGCTGCGCCAGGCGATGCGCGAGCGTTCCCGCCAGCTGTTCGCCATCGGGGATTTCGGCGCGGCGTCCTGGTGACAAGCCGAATAGATATTGCGCGACCCACGAATAGGGGCAACCCAACATCGCCTCGACCGAGCTTGCTGACTCACGGACGCGATTTATCGATATGCCAGCCGGGAGAGTCCAATCCCGTCGGCCTACCGGCAATGCTCGTGAAGCTATATCGCCTCGCGGCAATGCCATTCCCAATAGCGATGCCTTTGGATCACCGAGCAGAGTCTCGGCGCGCGCGACAACTCCAGGCGCGGCGGCTGAGAGCAAAGGTCGCAGCTCATGCATGATGGGATGCGTTTCGCCCCGCTCAGCGGCCCCGCCGCTGAGTCCGGCGCCGACCACGATCAAAAGGACGCGCCTGCGGGCCGAGAACAACGGCCGGCGCCAAGTTGCATCGGCGAGCGACAGGGCCTTTGCCGGATCGGTCGGCGCACAGCCTGCCTGAGCCAGCGCCGCCAACTCCGCTTGGCTCCAGGGCAGCCGGCCGGGCAAGCCAGGCATGGCAACCGTCCACCAGATCACAGTATCTGCCGGACCCCAAACCGCGGCTGGCTTGCGGACCGCCGACCATGGCGCCGCCTCCGCCGTCAGTTTCAAATCTTCAATGCCATCCGCCAGAACGCTGTCGACCAAACGCTCGATCTCGATGCGGGATAGGCTCTTCTGTTCCGTATCGCGCACGGTCAAGACGAAGTCGCTGCAGGCGCCGGCGAGAACTTCGGCTAGATCGTCGCCTCGCTCCGCGCGCGCCATGGCCCAACTCGACAGCTGGCTGCCCAATCGGACAGCCGCATCAGCATCGATCCCTTTCGCAGGATCGATGAGTGGCCCCTGAAGCAGAATGTCGAACCGATCGCGAGCACGTTTCGTGCGTTGCGCGGCCTTTGCCGCATCGCCTTCGGCGGCAAGGCGGGCCTCATAGGACTTCCATCCTTGTTCGATGGCTTCTGCCCAGAATTGGCCGCCGCGGCCTGGTGTCTCCGCAAGCGCACGTGCAAGCGGGCGTGCTAGATCGCCCGGGATCGGACCGCCCGGCAACTGCAAGAGCTCGAGCGCACGCAGCGGATCAAAGGGACGCCACTGCAGCGCCAGAGCGAGCGGCAGAACCTGCAACACGCCTCGGAGTGGCGATGCCGTGCCGATGCCAAGCCGTGGCAAATGTCGCCGTCGCAAAGCAGCATCGAGGGCCGCTGTCGACCGCTCGGCAATGATGACAGTCTCGCCTTGATCCTTCGCTGCGACAGCAAGCCAGTCGGCCAGCACCTCGGCGGCGGCCAGCTCGCTGTCGGCCGCCAGCACCGCGAAGGAATGGTCACCTTTGAGCGGCGGCTGAGTTCCATCGCGCAAGGCTTGCTGGACCGCGTGCAAATCGCCGGTAGCGCCGGCCTCCGGAGGAGCCAAATCCTCAACCACGGTGCCAGCGGCCTGCAAAGCATCGATGAGTCGCGCTAGGCCTAAGGGCAAGAGGTCACGCCGATCGAGCAGGCGCAGCCGCTCGATCGGTGTCGTCGGGCCGCGCGCTCTCAACCCTGCAATCGCCGCGATCAATCGGTCGGCGTGTCCCGGCAGCATGGCCTGGCCAGTGGTTTCAATGGCGGCCAGATCGACCAGCCGCGGGGGCGCATTCTCAATCCGCGTCGGCGTCCAACCCGCTGCAATCAATACATCGCGCCAAGCCAAGAGACTGCGGGAGGTCGCCAGAGGGTCGGTTTCGAAACTCTTTTTGAAGAACCGCGGCTGTTCACAGGCGGCGGCAACTTTGGCGCGCCAAACAGCCAGGCGCCGTGCCGCAGAGATCTGTGGGCCGGTCAGCCCCAGCGATTGCTCAACTGCAGCCACGAGTCCGGCGGGCCCAAGCACGGCCTGGCCTGCTGCCGCGGCCAAACCATCAGGCACGTCAGGATAAGTCGGCCCGTCCAGGTCGATGCCGAACACTGCGGTCGACAAGCTGGCCATCACGCGCATGGTCAGCTGCCGGTCCCCGGCGCAGTTTTGCAGCGCACGGGCCGTGCGGCCCTGTTTGTTTGATGAGCGGACATTCCCGCCTCCCCGCGGTTTCATTGTGGTTCGACGCGAAGGCGGTGCGCAACCAGAAACTGCAAAACCGCATGGAGTTTTGCCTGCCTTCAGTACCACTCCCTAAAAGGCAACCGAATGAGAGGACCATAGAGAGGTGTCCGAATCGGTCATGTTGGATCTGAAAGCATCATGCCGCTTCTTTGATGCTCAAGATGCCCAATGGGCGACGCCAGTTCGCGACCATTGGCGCCGATGTTCGTTGATTTGATATATTCGGATGTTAGCGGGCCGCTCGGCGTGAGCTGCCCCATACGTCTATGCGGAAGCGGTAGGAGAACAACGATGCATGTTCATTTCACCGAACCTCGGCGACATCTGGACGACTTCATTGCTGTGGTGTTGAGAGGCGCTTCGCCAGACTCCAAACAGTTGAGAGCTACGCTCTCCGTCCATGTCGAAGGGCATGACATAGAGCTCGAGACCTTGGACGAAGAAATGACCCGCGAGGGCGCGATTGAGGCAGCGAAGGAACTCGCGGACCGCGAGGGCATCGGCGACGTCCTCGTCTTCTCCGAACAAATGGGACATTGGGCGGGTGACACTAGGATGCGCTCCGGCCGCGTCATTGGATGACGCATGGCCTAGCTGTGGATGAGAGCGGGGGAGCGGCGAATGGCAATCAATATCTCGAAGATCCTTCCGGAGTTCTTGCAAAAGCACCAAGGGCAGAAATTCACCGCACGGCAAATGGCGGATTGGATTTTCGAGACGTACCCCTCGGAGTGCCAGGAGAAGAAGAAGAACAGCAGCTTCATCAAGACCGACGCCGAGCTTCTGAACCAGATTGTCGCCGAAATCGGATCGCAGCGTCCCGGTATCCAGAAGAAGAACCCACAGATCAAGACAACAGAGGGAAGGCCGCGGCACTACTACTGGACCGAAAAGACAGAATCGACCGAAGTCAGCGAAGCTGAGCAATCCAAGCAGGCGGTTTCTGCGGCCCCGATCGGCGTTCAGTCCCTGGTTGAAGCGAACCTGTACGGCCTACTGACCACCTACCTTTGGTCGGAGTTCAACGTCCATTCCATGCGCATCGACGAGAAGAAGTCGTCCAATAAGCACGGCCCGAAAGGAAACAAATGGCTCTATCCCGACCTGGTCGCGATGGAAGATTTGACCGCGAGCTGGCACCAGGAGATCAAGGGCGTCGTCAACGAATACGCTGACAAGAAGACCAAGCTCTGGTCATTCGAAGTGAAGCTGCTCTTGATGTAAGCGCCGGAGCAAAAATCCCTCACTGAAGCGGCCGGATTGTCCGGTTGCGCCGGAGTAAAAATCCAGCAGCAGATAGCTCTTTGCATGAAGTGCAGAGGGCGGAGGGATGAAGGGCGTGGAAC
>VGYC01000253.1 GCA_016873095.1 Planctomycetota bacterium
ACCCACCGCTACCGCGTCACAGACCAGGGCTGGCGCACCGCCATGTTCTGTACGCGCACCTATAACCGCATCCTGCGCCCCGGCCTGGCCCACGTCTGCGCCGACGAACCTGACAGTGACAATCCGTTACGCCACAGCTTCGAACGCCTTGACGCAGACATCGACCATTGGATCGAGGCCCAGAAAGTGCCTGCATGAAACTTGACTCAAACGAGATAACTTCTGGGGATCAAGGACGCTAGGCTCCTTGCTTGTAGATGGCCAGCAGGATGTCCTCGACGCTCTTGTGCGCGGTGCCGGTGGCGAGGACCTTGTCGAGGCGGTTGCGGGCTTCGTGGGGGCTATGGCCGACGCTGAGCAAGGCTTGATAGGCGTCCTCGATGAGGTTGCCGTCAACGGCGGCGGGTCTGGCCGCGGCTTCGCCGCCATCGCGGGCGGGCATGAGGGCGTACTTGGTGACCTTGCGGCGGAGAGTGGCGACGACCTGCTCGGCCGTTGCCGGCCCGATGCCGGGGAGCGTGGTCAGCCACCTGGCGTCCTGCCGCTGGATGGCGTCGGCAATCTCGCGGATGGGCCGGACCAGGGCCTTGATCGCCTTGCGGACGCCGACCTTGTCCACGGTGCAGAACAGCTCGAAGAACTCCAGTTCCGCCTCGGTGATGAAGCCGATCAGCCGCGGCACCATCCGCCCCTGCATCGGGTTGCCTTCCAGGTACTCGCTGGTGTGCAGCGTCAATTCCTGGTCGGCCAGGCCCTGGATCTGGCGGCGGACGAAATCGGGGACCAGCACCTGATGCTCGACAGGGCCGACCTGGAGACGGACCTCGTCGTCGAGGACGCGGTTCAGGACGCCGGTGATCTTGGTGATCATGGAGGTTGGCTCGCTGGCTCTACTGGCTCGGATACAGGAATTGGATTACATTGATCCAGGGGAGTCAAGGCAAATCAATAGCCAGCGCGAGAGCGACGCGACATGAAATCGACTCGGCTTGCCACAGTGTTCATCGCCGTCTGCTGCGTCAGCCAGTCGCTCCGTGCCGAGCTGCCGCTCATCCGTCTGGACCGCGTCTTTCCCCTGGGCGGGCAGGCCGGCTCGACCGTGGAGGTCGAAATCTCCGGCCGCGACATGGAAGAGGTCAAGGAATTGCGCTTCGATCAGCCGGGGTTGAAGGCGTCCTTCCTCAAGCCCAATCGCTTCAAGGTTGCCATCGCCGCCGATGTGCCGGATGGGACTTACGAGTTGCGGGCCATCGGCAAGTATGGCATCAGCGGCGTGCAGCTCTTCCAGGTCAGCCGCGGCTTGACGGAGGTTGCCGACAAGGAGCCAAACGACCTTGCGGAGAAGGCGCAACAGGTGCCGATGAACGCCGCCGTCAACGGCCACAGCGACGGCAATGGCGACGACTTCTTCAGCTTCCCGGCGAAGAAGGGGCAGCGCGTCACCATCGATTGTCGCGCCTTTCGTTTGAACTCCGCGCTGCGGGCGATCCTGACGCTGTCCACCACCGACGGCAAGCAGCTCCTGCAAAGCCGGCCCTATTACAACCTGACCGATCCGTTCCTGGATTTCACGGCGCCGGCCGACGGCGATTACCTCGTCCGCCTGCACGACATGACCTTTCAGGGCGGATTGCCGTACCGGCTGGTCATCAGCGATCAGCCGCACATCGAGAACGCCTTTCCCACTGCGGTCGTCCCGGGCGAGAAGGCCGAGCTGACGCTGACCGGCCGCAATTTGCCCGGCGGCAAGGTAAGCCGCGATGAGGCGCGGCTGACGCTGGACATCGCCAGGGACGGTGTTCTCGATTTTCGCTTCCGCAACCATCTGCCGTCGCCGAGTCTGACGGCCCGCGGCATCCAGCTCTGGCCGGACTTCAAGAATTTGCTCAATCCCGTCACGCTGTTCCTCGCCGACGCACCCGTGACGCTCGACCAAGAAGCAAACGACACACCGGAGACTGCCCAGGCGATCGCGCTGCCGACGGTGATCAGCGGCCGGTTCGACAAGCCGGGCGATGCCGACTGGTTCACCTTCAAGGGCAAGGCCGGCGAGACGTTCACCGTCGATCTGCTGTGCGAACGGCTCGATTTTCCCGGCGATCCGTTCGTGCTCGTCTTCGACGCCAAGGGCAACGAGCTGGCAAGCTTCGACGATCACGGCATCAACTTCAACGCGCTGGCGCAGTTCAACCGCGACGGGCTCGGGACCTTCCGTGTACCGTCGGATGGGCAATATCGCATCTTCGTGCAGGAACGCTATCGGAACGGCGGGCCGCGCTATCAGTACGTCCTTCGCATCGTGAAGGCGGAGCCCGACTTTTTCCCTGTCGTCGTCCACGAGACACCGAACGAGCCGACCTGCCCGACCGTCCGGCAAGGCGGGGCGGCCCACTACGACCTGTGCCTGAACCGACGCGAGTTCAACGGACCGGTGACGATCGAGGCGGAAGGCCTGCCGCCGGGTGTGACGTGTCCGCCGGTGCATGTCAGCCCGCAGACTCAAACGGGCAGCGTGGTGTTCCTGGCCGCGGCCGACGCACCGGAATGGTCCGGCGTCGTCAAGCTCAAGGCGCACGCGACCATTGACGGCAAGAAACTGGAGCGCGCAGTGCGCGCGACGCAGCGGCGCTGGCCGATCGCCAACATCAACACATCGATCATGCTGCGCGAGATCGGCCTGGCGGTGCGTTCCAGGGCGCCGTACGGCATCCGCTTGACGGAAAACCCGCAAGAGGTCGCGGCCGGCAGCATGCTGGAATTTCCGGTGACCATCCAGCGTCACTGGGATGACTTCAAGGGCAAGGTACAGCTCAATGGCCTGAACCTGCCGCCGGGGTTCGGCTTCGCGACCGTGGACATCGCCGCCGACAAGACCGAGGCGAACGCCAAGCTGACCATTGCCGGCAATGTCCCTCCGGGCGACTACAGCGTCGTGCTCCGCGGCGACGCCCAGGTGCCGTTCAACCGCGATACGAAGGCCACGAGCCGGCCAAACGTGCGCGTTGCCGATCCATCGTCGCCGCTATGGGTGCGGGTGGCCAAGAAGAAGTAATCAGGCGGTCAGGCTGTCCGCGTGTCGGCGGCGACGCATCCAAACGGCTCACCAATCACTGCCAGGCACGTCTCCCGAGGCCGGTGTGCAGGCGCTGTAGAGCGTGTCCGACGAGATTGCCGCCGATGCTGAACGCACGCTGCCGTCAGCCAGTCCAAGCTCGACGGTTGAGGGATGGCCGGACATGAAGGTTTTGAACATGCAGGCGAACTGGTCTCCGGGACGGCCTTCCACGCTGTAGTAAGAGCTATCACAAGTGAGTGACGAAACACCTACCGGGATGCCAGCCTTGTGCCCGTTGGCCGGCGCCCAGAGCGGAGGGTTTCGCAGGATGAACGCCGAACGCCATGGGCGCGCGTAGACCGCTTGCCAGGGTTTGCATTCCTGCAGCCATTCGCCAATCATCACGGTATTGGACGTCCCATCCGGAAACGACCGATTGAAATTCGTCGGCACAAAAGGGTAGAAGAAGAGAAATGGATTGCCGCGATAGTTTGCCGCGGCACCTTCGTAGGTTGCGTAATTACCCGCCAACGTGTAGCCGTGTTCTTCGTACTTGTTGGGAAAAGCATCCGAGGGACATGTGAACATCTCCAGGGCTTGCTTGAGCCCGGCCAGGGGCGCTGCCGGGTTCTTGCCAAGGCCGCGAAACAGATTATCTTGCTCGAGGTAGGGGAGCAGATAAACGAAGAATGAAGCATCGTACGCCGTCAACGGAGCGGTGGCCAGCACCATCTGCTTGCCAAGCGGAAGATCTCCCCGGGTCGCGGCGGCATAGTTATGAACGGCCAGCCCGATCTGCTTGAGGTTGTTCTTGCAGGTCGTGCGATTGGCGGCTTCGCGAACGCTCTGCACGGCCGGGACCAAAAGCGCAATCAAGATAGCAATAATGGCGATCACCACCAGCAATTCGATGAGAGTGAAGCCGGGCCGGCAGAGACGGGAGCGATGACAAGCGGCGATGTTCATGAATGATCCTCCACTGGAAAAAAAGGACAACGACAAAACAACCGAGTGCCCTTCCTGTTCCGTGTTTCAAGGTGTGATCGCACATCCGGGCAATGCCTTCTTCAGGCTGCGGATGCCGGCGGCTGTGACGCCGGTTTTGGTGAGCCCAAGCGTCTTGAGCTGTCGAGCAGAATGCAGAAACTTCAGTCCGTCATCTGTAATGGACCGGACCAGATCTAGCTCGAGCGTTTCGAGCTTCGGCATATCCTTGATGTGCTTGAGCCCCTTGTCGCTGATGGTCTGCACATTGTGGAGCACAAGTTTCACGAGCGTCTTGATTCTCTTGAGATCTTCCAGCGCCTGATCGGTCACTCGTGTATTGGTAAGGATGAGGGTCTGCAAGCTCGGGCAGTTCGCAAGCAGAGCCACGCCGGCATTGCCTACCGGGGTCGTTTGCAGATCTAGATGCGTTAGCCTTGGCAGTCGTGCTACAGGCGCCAAATCGTCAGTGGACAATTGAACGCCACTAAGATTCAGCTCGGTCACGGCAGGGAAATCTACCAGCACCTCTAGCGCTCCTTGGCGCAGCGCCGTAGCTCTGAGGTTGAGTCGCCACAAGTGCTTGCGCCGCGCCAGATGCACCAGCCCATCGCCGCGAACCTTGCTCTCGAAGAGTTCAATCTGTTCGAGATCGGACAGAGATTTCAAGTGCACAAGCCCGGCATCGCTTATGTTCGTTCTCGAAAGGTCAAGAATTCGCAAGTTTTTCATGCCCGAGAGGAAGCGCAAGCCGTCGTCTGTGATCTTGGTCCCTACCAGGGCAAGGGACTCCATCAGGTCGTGGCCCTGCAGCAGCTCCAAGCCGTGATCGCCGATCCGGGTGTCTGAAAGATCGATGTGGACTAGAGGCAATGTTTTTAGATGATGCAGGCCCTGATCCAGAATTCTGGTACCATTCAACATCAGGTCGCGCAGCGATTTTACCTCGCCAACATGCTCGAGACCCGTGTCGCCGATTGTCGTGTCGCCCAGTTGCAAATCCTGCAAAGTGTTGAGACTCCGTAGCTTGGCGAGGCCGGCATCGGTAACTCCAGTCTTGGCGAGATTGATCGCCTTGATGGAAATGTTGCCGGGCGGTACCTTATCCGCTGCATTCAACACTTGCCCCGTCGACAAGGTCACCCTGGGAGCGCCCGGGACCGACAACGCCCAGGTGGCGACTTCACGCTCGGTCATGGATGGTTTGGCAAGCGCAGCCCACTTGATCCGCACAATTTCCGTGCCACCACGCTTGAGCACGAATTGCTTGGTCTCGAGCACAAGGCCCTTGCCGCCATCCAGCTTCACCGTGAAGGCGCCGGGCTTGAGCGACAACTTGTAATTGGTCTTGCCATCCAATACATGTGTGGACTCTCCCTCAACAATGATCTTGACGGCTGGATCGACCGTCTCAACAACAAGAGTGCCGCCGCGACTGGCAATTGAGATGACGGTGAGCGCGACGCCGGCGATGGCTGCCAGCCCCAGCAGCAGCAGCAAGCGCCTTGGCAGTATCGACCATCTGGAGACCAGAGCACGCCAGCGCAACCTGGACTTGCCGCCGGTCCGGGGAGCCGGCGACTTCCGCGGCGGCGAGTCAAAGCTGCCACTTTCAAGTTGCCGCTCCAGCTGTGCCAGGCACTGAGCAACCGCTTGCGCCGATGCCGGACGGTTCTCCACGCGCTTGTCCAGCAGCTGGAGGATCAGGAATTCCAGGTCGGCTGGGACCGCAGGGTTTTGCTTGCAGATGGAAGCGGGCGCATCGTTTGCGAGGGCATGAAGAATGGCCAGATGGTCTGGCCCGCTGAATGGTGTGCGTCCCGTGGCCATCTGGTACATCACACAGCCACCGTTGCATTCGTCGGCGTCATATACGGGGACGATGTGATCGTGTGTCAGTGACCCCGCCGCCCTGGCTTCGCGCAAGAGCCTTGCGCGATACCTGTGGTCCTGGCAGTAGTCCTTGCGGATCACCTTGATGGCAACCTGTCGTCCGAGCTTGGGATCCTCGGCCAGCAGAACCTCGCCCATGCCGCCGAAGCCAAGAACCTCGATCACGCGGAAGCGACCGAATTGACGCCGCGCACCGATGTAGGGCCGCGTGGGTGGATCTTCCTGGCGGGTGACTTGTTCGCCGGCGAGTTCTTCAAAGCGCGCCAGCACCTTTTTCATGCGTGTGGCGGAAACCTGCGGTAATTGCAACGGGTCTGAACTGCTGCGCTGCAATTCCGACACCAGCCAGTCCTGCGCTGGCAGGTCGGGCAGTCGGCTGATCAGCTCGGCGCACTGGGGGCAACACTCCACGTGATTCGCCAGGTCCCGGGATGTCGGACCGGGCAGCTGGCCGCTGGACAGCTCTTCCAGCGTCTGAGGATCGGGACAGGCAGTGATCATCGGCGCCTCCAGAGTACAGCTCAAGGAGAGAACAACCGACCTGGGGAATCCTTACACGGGAAAACACGTCAGTCGCCAATGTCGCGAACAATCTCGCGAAGCCGGGCCAGCACGCGAAAGGCTGCGGCGTAGACGGCTCCCGGCGTGGTTTCCAGGCGTGTGGCCACCTGTGCGGCCGATTCGCCGTTCAGCTTGTGCATGGTGAATGCCGTCCAGGTGCTCTCCTGGAACTCCGGCCGAACGATCTCCATGGCCTGCTGCACGAGGGCCCGGCGATACTCGCCGTCACCAAGAAACGACTCGTTGTCCGCGGCCTCGAGAGCCGCCAGGGATTCCTCGCCCAGCGTGGCGTAGCGGTTCTCACGCCGCAGGCGATTGCACCAGGCGTGATGAAGCAGCGTCGCCAGCCAGCTGCGAAAGCGCTTGCCCGGCTGCCGACGGTAGCGTGCGAGGTTCTTCAAGAGATTGACGAGCACGTCCTGGACGAGGTCTTCGGCATCGTTGTCGTCGATCGCGAACTGCCGCGCCCAGCGCGACCGGCGCGTCAAGAAAACCAGGACGGGATAGTAGAGCTGCGCGAACTGCGCCCAGGCCTCCTTGTCCGGGCGTTGCTGCAATTGCTCGAGCAGGCTGTGCGGCGTGTCATGCATCCCTGGGCTCCATCAGCGACCGCGAAATATTGTAGAAACCCGGAAGGGATAGAATCGAGCAAATTCTCGCAGGATTTCGGCGTTTGCGAGCTCTCCGGGAGGTGGCTGCGCAGGTCAGAGTCGTTACCGGCTAAAGATGGGGACGACGTGTTCGTTCAGGCGCCGCCGGGCACCCAGAGGACATCGTCGGTGCCGTTGTTGTTCAGGACGCGAGCCAAAACGAAGAGGAGATCGGACAGGCGATTGAGGTAGATGACGATGTGCGGATTGATTGCTTCGTTGCGGGCGAGATGGACGACGTCGCGTTCGGCGCGGCGGCAGACGGTGCGGGCCAGGTGGCACCAGCCGGCCGGCGACGTGCCGCCCGGCAGGATGAAGCTCTGCAACGGCGTCAGCGCGGCATTGAGGCGATCGATCGCCTGCTCCAGGCGCGTCGCCTGTTCCGCCCGGACGCGCAGGTTTTGCCCCGGCTTCTCGTCCTTGCTTGGGGGCAAGCACAGGTCGGCGCCGACGTCGAAGAGGTCGTTCTGAATCGAGCGGATCAAGTCAAGGTGCGCTCCACCGATGGCGCGTTGCAGGTCCAGCGCCAGCAGTCCGAGGAGCGCGTTCACCTCGTCCACGCTGCCATAGGCGGTGACGCGGTCGTGATCTTTGGGCACACGAGTGCCGTCACCCAGGGAGGTTTCCCCCTGATCGCCGCTTTTCGTGTAGATGCGCGACAGATAGACCATGACATTTGACGCCGCCTGACGGAGTGGCCACGAACGTTAATTTATTGATTTTTCCGCTCGACTGGTTGTACAATAGCGCCCATTCGCTTGTCCCGTTCTTTCAACAGAGAGCACATCCCATGGCAGCGACGACGTTTTCTTGTCCGGAGTGCAACAAGGTTCTGAAGTCGGCGACCCCGCTGCCCGAGGGGAAGAAGGTCAAGTGCCCGGATTGCGACTCGGTCTTCACGATCGGCCACAGCGCCAGCAAGAATAACGCCAGCAAGAGCAGCGCCGGCAGCAGCAGCGCCAGCAAGAACGGCGCGAGCAAGAGCGGCGCCAGCAAGAACGGCGCGAGCAAGAGCAGCGCGAGCAGCAATGGCAAGAAGGACAAGCCGGCATCGGCGATCCGCAGCAAGGACGACACGCCCTTGCCCCCGTCGCGCCGCACCAGGCGCGACGACGATGAGGACGATGACGATAAGGACGACGACGAAGAGATTCGCCGCCCCGCCGCCAAGTCAAAATCCAAGGCCAAATCCAAGGCCACTGTCCATGACGATGAGGACTTCGACGATGAAGTGATCGATGACGATGAGGATGAAGATGAGCGTCCGCGCAAGTCGTCGAAGTCGAAAAAGAAGCAAGGCAACGGGATGCTGATCGGCATGATCCTGGGTGGCGCCGGGCTGGCGCTGATCGGGGTTTTTGCCTTGACGGCGTTTGTCTGGCCGGGGTTCCTGCGTGGCTCGTCGCTGCCGGCCGGAACGGGACACGAAAACCTGCTGGCGTTTCTGCCGGCGAAGTGCGACATGGTATTCGGTGGACGCGACGATGCCCTCGTCAAGGTCGAGGCAGCCGGCCAGCTCCTCGAGCAACTCCTGGCAATGGCCGCCGCGGAGCACAAGCTCGACATCAAGCTGCCGGCGGGCATGTCGGCGACCTTGCGTGATGCGGAGAAATTCGCCGTTGCCGCCGATAGCGCCACCCAGACCTATGTCGTCGCGATTACCACCAAAAAGCCATATGATCGCGAAAAGATGAAGAAGACCTTCCAGGGGACGGGAAGCGTCGACCTGAAAGAGAAGGTCGGCTTCAGACTGAAGATTGCCGGCAAGGACGGCTGCCTGGCCATGCCGAACAACCGCGTGCTCCTGTGCGGTAATTTCTCCGATGCCGACTTTGTGTCGCTGGCGTCATCCGACGGCGTTACTCCCAAGCTGACCGGCGACGTGGGCGCGCAAGCGCAGCTGATGCAGAACAGCCCATTGTGGTCCGTCATCAGCACGGACGCGAAGTTTCTGACCAAGCTTCACGATAATCTCAAGAAGAGCGAGGCGCTGGTCGCCATACTTCCCGGGCAGAAAGACGCTTTGAATGCCATTCGGGCTCTCCGGCGCGCCCGGTCGGTGAGCACCTGGATTGAACCCGCCAACCAGGACTACAAGGTTTTGATTGGCATCGGTTGTGCTAGCGGCGCCGATGCGACATTGGTGAAGACCTACTTCAAGAAAGAGTGGGACACTGGCAATGTGTTGAGAGGGGTTTCATCCGATATTGCCAGCTTGAAAGAAAAAGAAGACAAGGAAGCGCTCAACGCCCTCGTGGCGGACCTTCGCAAGGCGTTTCAGGTTCAAGACGCCGGCGCGTCGAGCACGTTCTCGGCTCAGCTCTCGCAAAAAACGGCGAAGGACCTCATCGCATTCGCTAGAAGAAATCTGCCGCAGGTAAGCCCCGGTGGCATGCCGGGTGGCATGCCCGGTGGCATGCCGGGTGGCATGCCGGGTGGCATGCCGGGTGGCATGCCGGGTGGCATGCCGGGTGGCATGCCGGGTGGCATGCCGGGTGGCATGCCGGGTGGCATGCCGGGTGGCA
>VGYC01000254.1 GCA_016873095.1 Planctomycetota bacterium
CCCACAGAGGCGCCCCGCCCCCCCCCCCCCCCCCCCCCCCCCCCCGTCATTTTCTCCGTGCTTTTGTGACTCTGTGGTGATGACTTCAGCCGTGTTCATGCGTGTGATCCATGGCTCAAGTCCATGAGACGCTCATGCAAAAAAGTTTTAAAAATGCTGCATCATTCCCTGTCCGCCGAACGTTTGAATAAGAGGAGGAACGTGACGCCCCGGCAGTGTGATGGGATCATGCAAGAGATGGCAAGAGGGCCGGCGCTGTGATCTTGAACGCTTATGCGATTCTCGATCTTTTCATCGTGTCTTTGCGAGTCATTCTCGGTCTGCTGGTAATCTGGCTTGCCGGCCGTGCCTGGCGCCGACGGCGTCAGGCGCGCGGGCCGGAAGAAGCCGGCATCATCGAGGATCGGCTGTACCTGCTGTTCATGATCGGCACGGTGTTGCTGGGGTTGAGCGCGGTATCCTGGCCGCTGCTGTACTTGCTCCTGCACAGCTATGTACCCGAATGGCCGGGCGTGATGTGTGTTTACGGCGTCACGCGAATCGGCGAGGGGTCGATCGGCGTTAGCCGCTACCTGCCGGCGTTGCTTCAGCTACTGCAGGTCGGCAAGCCGATACTGGTGTTTCTGGGAGGCGCCTGGTTCGTCACTTACCTGGTGGATCGGCGCGCGGCAACAGCGCCCTTGCAGGGCCGCCTGTTGCTGACGTTGCAGTTACTGGGATTGCTGGCGGTCGGCGATGCCGTCGTCGAAGCGTCCTACTTGCTGATCCCCAAGCGCGAGGAAACGTTGTCGGTGGGTTGCTGCGTGGAGGCTTTCGACTCGGTGGATCGGGCGACACGCCTGCTGCCGCGAGCGCTGTTCGGGGCCAACCACAGATCGTGGCTGATTGCCGCATACTACGCGGTCAACATCGGCATGGTCGCGGCCCTGTCGATCTGCGGCGCCACCAGGACCATCCGGCGCGGCTGGCTTGGGCTGCTGCTGGCCGGCGCCTTGCTGTCGCTGGTAATCAACTGGGGGTTTCTGGTGGAGGTGGTCGCCCCCGCATTGCTAAGGCTACCCGAGCATTATTGCCCTTACGATCTGCTCGACGTGGCCCCGGAAAGCGTCCTGGCAGCGGCGTTCTACTTGCTCGGTTGCTTCTCGGTCGGCTGGGCTGCATGGGTGGATGGTCTGGCCCGCACTCCGGAGACCTCGGCCGACGTGAGTGTTTTTGTCCGCAAGCTGCTATCTCTGGCGTTACTTGGTTTTCTTGGATCGGTTATCATGATGTCAGTGGAGCTTTATCTGGCATGAGCACGATTGTGAAAAGAAGCTGGATGGTCGCCGCCGTCGCACTGGCGGTGTCGGTGTCGCTCGTGGGCAGCTGGCTGCGCGGGCAGCGGGACGAATGCTGCCAGCTGGACGGCATGCCGCTGGTGGCGGCGTACCGGGTGCGAGTGCTCGATGACCGTGAGCACAGCCATGTGTTTTGCTCGGTGCGCTGCGCCGAGATCTGGCTGCGTGGGCGGAACATGCCGACGGCCAAGGTGTACGTCACCGACGAGACCAGCGGCGAGGAACTGCTCGCCCCCAATGCCCACTTCGTGCGCAGCCTGGTTTGGACCACCCGGGTGAGCGGCAATCGTGTCCATGTCTTCCGCGATCGCGCCGACGCCGAGAGCCACGCCAGTCAGTGCCGGGGCACGCTTCTGGATGACGCGCAACGGCCGTTCGCCGTGCATTAATCATGCTGGGCGCGCGGGTCGCGCCGCGGTCCTGGACGACCTTGAAACGACCGGCCAACTTCCCGACGTTCTTCAACATTCCTGTCATGAAACGCAGCGGACCTCGCTTCATCTTCGTCGGCATCCTGATGCTCACCATGTTGGCGGCCGCCGCGCTGACGGCGGACAACCTGTCACTGGCGCGTCGGCGATCCCATGCTGACGAGTTCCAGCGTCTCCTGGGCGGACTGGGTCTCGGACCATCCGTCGATCTGGCAGGCTGCCCGATGTGCTTCGACGCACGCGCCAGCTTTGCATGCAAGGAAGATGAAGGAGCGCTGCCGGGCAGCAAGTTCTTGTGCCGCCACCACGCGTGCTCCGTTCTTCGCTATCGGCCGATCCCCCTGGAACCGGCCGCCATCCACAAGGACGGCACGCGATGACCAAGTTCATCGAGATTGCCGGGACCGGCGTCACAGCGATCTTGCTGCACCCGTGGCGCAGCGCTGTCACCGCCGGTGCGGTCACGGTCGTGCTGCTGCCCTATCTCGTGTGCCTTGGCCTGTCCCATGGCCTGCGTCTCGAGGCGGAATCGTCGATTCAGCTCGGGGCCGACCTCTATGTCAGCGGCATTCAGTTTGGCCACAAGGTGCCGATCCCTCTGGTCGCCAAGAGCCAGATCGAGAGGATCGACGGCGTGACCGAGGTCGTGCCGCGCATCGTCGGCGCCATCGCCATCGGCCGCAACCGCGAGAGTGCCGTGGTGGTCGGCATGCCCGTAGATCGGTTTGCGACCGGCGCGAGCTTTCTCGAAGGCCGGCTGCCCGGCCAGAACAGCGTCAACGAGCTGGTCCTGGGCAGCGAACTGGCCCACAGGTTGAACCTCAAGCTTGACAGCAGGATCCCGCCTTTCTATCAGAACGCACAGGGCGAGAAGGTCTCCAGCGTGGTCGGGATCTTCCGACCTGATGCTCCAGTCTGGCAGGCCAACCTCATTCTGACGACGCTGACGACCGCCGCAGCGATCTTCAATCAAGAAGGCCTGGTCAACGATTTTCTTGTCTATTGCAGGCCGGGTTACGAAGACCATGTTCGCGCCAAGGTGCTGGAAACCGTCAGCTATCGCGCCCAAGGGAGCAGCGGCGGACCGCGACCGATGGTCATTCAGCGCACCGACCTGACGGCGGTCTTGCCGACCGGCCTGCTGGGACAGCAAGGCGTCTTCGAGCTCCACTTTGTACTCGTATTTGCCGTGGGCATTCTGGTCGTGCTGGTCACGTCGGGACTGGGGCTGAGCGAGCGTCGCCGCGAGATCGGCATCCTCAAGGCCACGGGCTGGCAAACCGACGAGATACTTTTTCGCAGCCTGGTTGAGGGCTGCTTGCTGAGCCTGGCTGCCGCCGCGCTCGCCATCGTGCTCGGTCTTGTGTGGTTGCGCGTCTTCAACGGCTTCTGGATCGCCGGCGTGTTTCTTTACGGGGCCGGTGTGTCGCCGGCCTTTCGCGTCCCGTTTGTGCTCGCGCCGGCGCCGGCGCTATTGACAGTGCTCATCGCCCTTGTCGTCGTCATGACCGGCTCGATCTATTCGACCTGGCGGGCAGCGACAGCGTCCCCCGCGGAGGCCATGCGCTGAGAACCTGACATGATACCGGCAAGGTGAGCACCGAGCCGGCAACGCCACTGACAGGATCGGCTCGGCAGGAGCTTCGCCGTCTCGCCCTCCCGGTTGCGGGGTGAATATGTCCGATCAAGTGATTCTGGAGACACGGAACCTGTGCAAGGTCTTTCGAGCCGGGAAGTCCGAGGTCCGCGCCGTGGATGATCTGTCCGTCAGCATCGCGGCCGGCAGCTTCACGGCATTGACCGGCCCATCGGGCTGCGGCAAGACAACGTTGCTGTCCTTGCTCGGCGCCCTGGATCGACCGAGCAGCGGGCAGGTCTTTTTCCTGGGGCGCGAGCTGAGCCGCTACTCCGACGTGGAGCTGGCCCGGCTGCGGCGGCGCATGGGCTTCGTCTTTCAGAATTTTTCACTCATCGCCGGCTTGCCGGTGTGGGATAACATCACCTACCCGCTGATTCCGCGCGGCGTCGGCCGCCGAGAGCGCCGCGACATTGCCGCACAGATGCTGGCGCGCTTTGGCCTGGACGACAAGGCCGACCGTTCGCCCAGCGAACTGAGCGGCGGCGAGCAGCAGCGCGTGGCCCTGGCCCGCGCCCTGGCCGGCCAACCGGACATCATCCTCGCCGACGAACCGATCTCAAACCTCGACCCCGTCAACAGCGCGGCCGTCATGTCCTGCTTGCAACAGATCCACGCCGAGGGTAAAACCGTAGTGCTGTCCGTGCACGAACCGGCCATCGCCCCGCCGGGCAGCCGAGTCATCTCCATGGCCGGTGGCCGTATCCAGCGAGAGGAGATTCGATGACCGAAACGGACGAACTCTTGCATCTCAACCAGCGTCTCCTGAATTGCATCGCCGAGGGCAACTGGGCGGTATACCAGGAACTCTGCGATCCGAGCCTCACCGCCTTCGAGCCGGAGGGACTCGGCCAGCGCGTCGAGGGCCTGGACTTTCACCGCTTCTACTTCAACCTCGGCGGTTTTTCGGGCCAGCGCAACACAACCGTCTGCTCACCGCACGTCCGCCTGATGGGAGATGTCGCCGTCGTTAGCTATATCCGCCTCAACCAGCGCGTCGGCCCCGACGGCGCCGCCTTCACCAGGTCCTTCGAGGAAGCCCGCGTCTGGCAACGACAGAACGGCAAGTGGCGGCATGTGCACTTTCACCGGTCGGCGCCTGGGGCGTAAAAAAGCTCGGGTTCTGCTTGGTTCGCCGACAAAGGAGGCGGGCGGCGACGGGGGAGCCGGTGGCTCCGGGCTGCTGGTCATACCTTGTATGATCTGCCGAGGGGGTATATGTCTTTTTCTGGACGAATCCTGGACGAATGTTTGGCCGAATTGAGGGAAGCGGCAGCCCGACTCACCCCGCCAGCTGCCACATCAGCATTTTCAGGCCGTCGCCGAGCTTGCGGTTGACGCCGAGGGCGGCGGTCGGCTCGAAGCCGCAGTGGACCATGCAGTGGTCGCAGCGCGGGTCGTTGCCGGGGCCGTAGTTCTCCCAAGGCGTGTCGTCCATCAGCTTCTGGTAGGATTCGTGGTGGGCGTCGGTGATGAGGTAGCAGGGGCCCTTCCAGCCTTTGATGTTGCGCGTCGGGTTGCCCCAGGCGGTACAGGTGAGCTCGCGCTTGCCGCTCAGGAACTCCATGTACACTGGCGTCGCAGTCAGCCGATACTTCGTGAGCAGCTTCTCGGCTTCCTGGAACTTGGCGCGGATGTCCTCGCGGGTGAGGAAGATCTCGGCGGCGCCTTGCGGGTTGGTGGCGTGCACGGCCGTGTAGCCGTACGCCGGCGACAACATGAAGCCATCCACACCTAGCTTCGTCAGATAGGCATACAGGGCGTCGATCTCGTCGAGTCGCGTTTCCTTGAAGATGGTGGTGTTGGTGCAGACGAGGAAGCCGGCCTTCTTGGCGGCCTTGATGCCCTCGATGGCGGCGCGGAACACGCCCGTGCGTTCCACGGCCTTGTCGTGCGTTTCCTCCAGGCCGTCGAGATGGACGTTGAAGAAGAAGCGCGAGGTCGGCTTGAACTCGTGCAGTCGCTTGACGATGAACATGCCGTTGGTGCACAGGTAGATATGCTTGCGCCGCTTCAGAATGCCGCGCACCAGCCGGCCGAGGTCCGGATAGATCATCGGCTCGCCGCCGCAGATGCTGACGATGGGGGCGCCGCATTCGTCCACGGAGGCCAGGCATTCCTCGACGCTGAGCCGTTGCTTGATGGTGGTCTCGTATTCGCGGATGCGCCCGCAGCCGGTGCAGGTGAGGTTGCAGGCGTGCAACGGCTCCAGCATCAGCACCAGCGGAAAGCGTTTACGCCGAGCCATCTTGTTGCGGACGATGTAGCTCGCCATCGTCGTCGTCAAGCTGAGCGGTAGCCGCATGGGAATTGTCCTCGCTTGTTACGTGTCGCCGTCGCGCGGCGCCGCGCGGGCGCGAAACGCAAACAGGTATGGCCCTGATCAGGCCGGAAACTTGTACCCGCTGAAAGCGCCGACTCCTGCTTCCTGTTTCCTGCCCCCTGCTTCCTGGTATCTCGCCAGTGCCATGAATGGGAAGTACAGGCGATACATGTGATACTTGAGGTAAAAGACCTTTGGAAAGCCGGTGCCGGTGAACTGGTCCTCGTGCCAGTTGCCGTCGTCTTGCTGGGTGCGGAGGAGATACTGGATTCCGGCGTGAACGGCGCGGGAGTCGGCCCGGCCGGCCGCGATGAGGCCGAGCAGCGCCCAGGCCGTCTGCGAAGCCGTGACATCTCCCTGGCCGGCGAGACTGGGATCGTCGTAGCTGCGGCAACTCTCGCCCCAGCCGCCGCACTCTTGCTGCACCGACTCGAGCCAGGCGACGGCCCGGCGCACCGTAGGCCGACGCATGTCGTAGCCGATGGCCTGCAGTCCGATCAGCACCTGCCAGGTACCGTAGAGGTAGTTGACGCCCCAGCGGCCCTGCCAGCAACCGCGGCGATCCTGCTTGCGCTCCAGGAAAGCCAGGGCATCATCGACCTGGCGATTGCCCGGCAAGTAACCAAATTGCCCGAGAGCTTCCAGGGCGCGTGCGGTGATGTCGGGGCAACTCGGGTCGAGCATGGCGTTGTGATCGGCGAAGGGGATCTTGGTGAGGATCTCGCGGTTGATGTCGCGGTCGAAGGCGCCCCAGCCGCCGTCGGAGTTCTGCATGCCGAGCAACCAGCTCAGGCCGCGTTCGACCGGTGGAATGCGGCGGCCGTCGCTGTCCCAGGCGTGGCCGCTCCGCGCCAGCCCCATCAGCACCATGGCCGTGTCATCCGTGTCCGGGTAAAAGCGGTTGCGATACTCGAAGAACCAGCCGCCCGGTTCCAGGTGCGGGTTGGCCAGACTCCAGTCGCCCTTGTCGCGAACCTCGCGCTGCAGCAGCCAGCGGATGCCGCGATTGATCGCGTAGCGGTTGCGCTCTTCTTCCTCGATCCAGGCGGACTGATTGGCCGATATCGCCAGCGCGTTGAGCGACAGCGCCGTGTCCCAGACCGGCGAGAAGCACGGCTGTACCCGCAACGTGGCCTCGTCCTCGATCATGAGGTCGTCGAGTTTCTCGAGAGCGTAGCTCATCTCCGGGCTGTCGTCGGCGTAGCCCAGGCAGCGCAAGCTGATGATCGTGTAGATGATGGGCGGAAAGATGGCGCCGACGCCGTCGCTGCCGGCGAAGTGGTCGATCATCCACTGCTCGGCCTTGCGAATCGCCAACTGGCGAATGGCACGCGGGCCACGGCGCTCGAACCACTTGATCGCCTGATCGATGGCGATGAAGAGATTGGTGAGCGTGAACCAGCGCCGCGTGGGCGGATGTGGCCAGAGCGGCACGTGCGGGTCGTGCGCGAACAGCTCGGCGACACCCTTTTCCGGCGGCATTGCGCGCACGGGTCGATGCGCCGAAAAGATGCTCAGCGGCACGACGATCGTGCGTGTCCAGCTCGACATGGCATGGATGTTGACATACGACCACTTCGGGAGCAGCAGCAACTCCGGCGGCACCGTTGGGCAGTTGTCGTAGGGCAGTTGCCCGAGGGAGGCAAGGTAGCACTTCGTGAAGCTGTTGCTGCTGGCAGCTCCACCCAGGTCGAGGATCAGTTGCCGGGCCCGGCGCATGTAGGGGGCATCCGGATCGTGGCCGGCGATCTTGAGGGCGAAATAGGCCTTCACGGACACGCTGAGATCAACCGGCCCGCCGGGATAGTTGCTCCAGCCGCCGTCGGGACGTTCCTGCGTGAGGATGTAGCGAGCGGCCTTCTTGACGCGCTCCTCGCCGTCACGGCCCAGGAATGCCATCAGCAGGACGTATTCCGATTCGAGGATGGTGTCGCCCTGCAACTCGCCGACCCAGTGACCGTCCGGATTCTGCATGTCGAGCAGGCAGCCACGCGCACGAGCGACGGCGGCTTCCAGCGCGGTCGGCTGGGCCTCCGACAGCCGATGACCCCGATGCTCAAGCGATGGAAACAAGGCAAGCGAGCCGGCGCGGGGCATCCTACCCTCGACCAAGAAGTTGCGGACTTCCGTTTCCGATGCCGAGACAATGTACCATCTTTGGGCCGCGGAGGGCAAGACGACCGCCGTGTGGATGGAAGGTCGTGCTGCGACCTACAGATTTCGTAGATCGCCCAGATTGTGAATGCTTGCAGACTTGATGCGGGCTCGACGCAGTCTCCACAGGACCACTGGGCGTGGATCGGGGAATTGGAAATGGGCGGGCGAAAGCTGGTGGCTGTAACTCCTACGTCTGCAGGTTGTGCAGCATCTCGCGGCGAGAGACTAGGCGGTGGCCGCGGCATTCCTCGATCTCGAGCGCCTTGAGCAGGCGGCGGCGGAAGTCGCTCTGCACCTGCTCGATCGCGGTGGCCGACGTGCTGGGCAGGGGGATGAACCCGCCGGCGCGGCGATCGTGGCCGCCGGCGCGACCGCCAAGCTTGCTCACGACCTGGCGAAGGATCTCGCCCGCCTGGGAACGCGGCAGGATGGACCGCGCGGACAATATCAGCCGGCCAGCATGCACACCGGCGCACACGGCCCAGTCCACTTCCTCGAAGCGGATCATCAGATCGACTACCTGGGCCGCTAGCTCAGGCTGGTCCATCTCGTGGACCCAGCTAATGAGCAAGCGGTCGTAGATGAATGAGCTTTGCAAGGCTTGTAAGATGCACTCGTAAAACGCCTGCGGCCGGGGGGCGTTGCGGATGCGGGCCAGCAAGTCCTTGTTCGCCAGGGGATAGAGGAATTGCAAGGCAGTGTCGTCCAGAGGACTGGCTTCACGCGGAAACCCGTTCAGCTCCGTGTCGATGCCGTAGTACAGCCCAGTCGCGACCCGATCAGGAATCTCGATGTGTTGCTCCATCATGTAGGAGGCAACCATTGAGCAGGTGGCGCCCAGGCCCCGGCGAATGTCCTGGTAGGGGATGCCGGTCAGGTCGCCAGGCGTCTGATGGTGATCAATGACCGCGTAGATGGGCACACGGGCGTCAAAGGTATGCCGGCCGGTCTTGGGCTGGCTATCGACCATCACGAGTGCTTCGCGGTCTTGCCAGCGGACGTTTTCAATCGGTTCCAGGTCAATCTCGAGTAGATCGACCATCGCCTGGTTCTCGGCACGACAGATTTCGCCGTCGCGCGTCAGCCGCGTCGTTTTGCCGAGAGTGGTTTCGACCAGGTGAGCCAGGCCCAGCATGCTGCCAAGCCCGTCGGGATCTGGGTGCACATGGGTGACAAAGGTGACGAGGTTGAAATCTGCAAGGCCGGCCAGGAACTGGTCCGACCTGCGAGTTAGCGTCGCCCTGCCATTCAGCGAGGAAGCGCTTGTATTTCGAGTCATCAGTTTGCGAGTCTCCCGGCGGTCCCACCGCCAGCACCTCCATCCGTGGCAAGTTCCATTGTAGCAAATGTTCCGGGCTGTCAAGTGTCCTCGCCCCGCCCCGAGCCCGTTGCGATGTACGACGAGCCAGTCTTTTTTCGGTTCTCACCAAGGGGCAAAAATCTCTTCCCCCGCAGAACTCTCGACTTCGTAAGAATAAGCCCGCGGTTGCAGTTTTTTTCAGAATTTTTCGACCATCCTCCAAACCAAACGGGGATATATTGTGTTGTAATGGTGGCGCCCGCCACCTTCCCCGTTCGGCATTGGAGGCCGTCATGAAAATCGCGATCACCAAACCACTTTTCGCCTGGGACGCCCTGGAGGATTCGCCGTCGCTGCAATCGCTGCGTGTCCTTCTCGAGGC
>VGYC01000255.1 GCA_016873095.1 Planctomycetota bacterium
TCCATGCTTCGGGTGAACGATATTTGAGATACTTATCAGACTCCCGAAAATGCCAGGGGTTTCGAGTTTTTTCAGAAATCTCCGCTGCTAAACGCCTCCGGGTTCGCTTGGTTGAGGCCTAGCGGCTGCACCTTTGAAGGCGCCGATGGCCGGATCTACGTCGATCGCGGCGGCATCCAGTCCACGCCGGCCACGATCCTGCAAACGCCTCTCGGCGATCGCGATTTCCGGCTGCCCGATGTCGGCAACAACCATCGCCAGAACTGGCTCAACTGCATCCGCTCGCGGCAACGGCCCGTCGCCGATGTCGAGATCGGCGCCCGCACCGCCCAGGTCTGTCAGCTCGCCAACATCGGCTATCAGCTCCGCCGCAGGCTCCGCTGGGACCCGCAAACCGAATCCTTCCGCGACAACGACGAGGCCAACCGCCTCCGCACCCGCGACAACCGCGCGCCCTGGAACCGGATTTGACCTCGCTGCCAGCCGAAGCCTTGGCCCGCCCTCGTCCAGCGTGGATTGGTCAAGGATTATCAGACCGACACAAGCGGGAGGGCGAGGCTCCTGCCGAGCCGTGAACTTGTCGCTCCACGGCTCGGCAGGAGCCTCGCCCTCCCACCGCCGACCGCTGCTCATCCTGCGCGTTTCGCTGCACTCTCGTCTAGAACAAAGCAACCACGGATTACACTGATGGCACGGACAAGAATCTGGCGACGTGGCGAATACGCTGCTGGACCTATCCGTGCTTATCGGTGTGATCCGTGGTTGATGCTTCTTGGGAATCTAAGCAATCGGGGCCGACTTTCACGGCGGCCGTGGCCCAAAATCTTGGGGGTATCCTGGCGTTTCCGGCGTCCTGGCAGTTCTATGAAAGATTGCCAATCATTCGGACGATAATGGCTGTAACAGCCATTGCGCGTCTGTCGGTTGTGCCGTTCTTCCGGCGAAAGGAGTCGTGTCGTGAAGAAGTGCGTCGGAATCTGCCTTCTGTGCCTGGCGGCCACAGGCTGTCATGGATTGAAAGTCAATGCCACAATCTCGGCGCACGACCCGATTCCTGCCCGGATGCAGACCAACATGAAGTGTCTCGACGAGGGACCACTCTGCGAAGTAGTCGTGGCTCCCGGTGATTGTAACCCGTCCGACGGCAAGATCGCCATCATTGACGTGGATGGCTTGCTGGTGAATTACAACCAGGTCGGTTCCTACTCCAACGGCGAAAACCCTGTCGCCATTTTCAAAGAGAAATTGGCGGCGGCGGCAATGGATAAGTCCGTGCGCGGGGTCATCCTGCGCATCAACACCCCCGGCGGCACGGTTGGGGCGACCAATGTGATGTATCACGAACTGATGTCGTTCCGCGCGCACACGCAAAAACCAGTGGTCGCCTGCATCCTCGACGTGGGCGCTGGCGGCGGCTATTACCTGGCCGCCGGCTGCGATCGCATCGTGGCGATCCCCTCCGCGCTGGTTGGCGGCATCGGTTGCATCTTCAATTCTTACTACGCTGAGCAAGCGATGGAGAAACAGAGCGTCTACCACCAATACATCAAGGCTGGAAAGCTTATCGACATGGGCAACGTCATATATGACTTGAAGAACCAGCCGGGACAACAGAAGCTCCTGCAAGGGATGGCAGACGAGTATCACGGGGAGTTCATTGATGCGGTCCTGCGTGGCCGCGGCGCCGTGCCAAGAAACTCCAGCGTCTTTGATGGCCGGATCATGACCGCCGACATCGCCGTCGAGACCGGATTGGTGGACAGCTTGGGCCATCTGTCCGATGCGATAGCCACGCTGGCCGAAATGGCCGGGGTCGGTGCGCCACGTACGGTCATGTACTGCCGTAAAGAATTCCCCGCCCGCACCGCCTATGCGATCAACCAGAATCATCCACCGCAAAACAACACCATTATCGGTGGCAGTATCCCCGGCCTGGATCGAAGCCGCACCAACCTCTTCCTGTTCTTATGGCAAGCCGAGCCAACCTTGATGAAACTCGCAGTGCCATAGTCTCGAACTGGTTGCGCCATCAGTCGCGAAAGGAGTCCAGTCGTGAAGTCCTGTGTGGGAATCTGCCTCTTGTGCTTGGCGACAACCGGATGCCATGGATTGAAGGTCAATGCTTCTATGTCGGCACGGGAACCTGTACCGGCCAAGATGCAGACCAACATGATGTGCGTCGATGAGGGCCCGCTTTTCGAGGTCGCCGTGGCGCCCGGCGACTGCTGTCCTTTTGACTCGAAGATCGCCATCGTCGACATCGATGGCCTGTTGGTGAACTACAATCAGGTCGGCTCTTATTCCAATGGCGAGAACCCGGTAGCGATTCTCAAGGAAAAGCTTACGGCGGCTGCCATGGACAAGACTGTGCGCGGCGTCATACTGCGCATCAACACGCCCGGCGGTACTGTCGGCGCCACCGACGTCATGTATCACGAACTCATGTCATTTCGACGCCAGACCGGCAAGCCGGTGGTGGCTTGCATTCTCGATCTAGGGACCGGTGGCGGCTACTACCTGGCCAGCGGTTGCGATCGGATAATTGCCATTCCAACAGCAACTGTCGGCGGAATCGGTGTCATCTTCAACGCGTACTATGGCCAGCAATTGATGGAGAAGCAGTCCGTGGTCGATCAGAGCATCAAAGCCGGAAATATGATCGACATCGGCACGATGGTCCGCAAGCAAGAAGAAGATACCGAAATGAAGATGTTGCAAGCGATGGCCGACCAATATCACCGCAACTTTATTGCCGCCGTGCAACGTGGCAGGGGACTGCCGAATAACCAGGCCGACTTCTTCGACGGACGTGTTATGACGGCCAGCCAGGCTGTCCAGGCAGGGCTTGTAGATGCAGTGGGTCAACTGTCAGACGCGGTTGCGATGCTGGCGAGCATGTCCAATGCTACCGCTCCCCGAACCGTCATGTACTGCCGTAAGGATTTCCCCGCCCGGACAGCATATGCAATCAATCAGAATCATCCGCCGCAAAACAACTTGAGTCTTGGGATCAGCATCCCCGGTCTGGACCGCAGCCGCACCAACCTATTCCTCTATCTCTGGCAGGCCGAGCCGACCATCATGAAGCTCGCCGTGCCATGAGCCTGGTAGCCGGGCCCGAAACTTGTTTACATCTCGCGCTGGCGCCGCCTGTTTGGACAGTGGTGCGCGAGCGCCAGACGTGAACAGGTTTTCGGGCCCGGACTGATTCTCGACGCTTACGATCCGGACGATTCGCGCGCCGCCGGGTCCTGTCCGTTGGTCCACGGCCCCGCGAGGCGCTGGTAGTCCGGCGGTTGCAAGGTGCTGCCGGTGTCGCCGCCGCTCCAGCCCATGATCTGGCTGGGCCGCTCGCGGCGATGGCTGCGCTGCTCCCAGCGGGCCGACCAGCTCGAGTCGGCCGTCGTCGCCCGGCGGCGTTCGCGGTCCCAGAACAGCACTTGCCCCTGGCGATAGCTCTGCACGCCCATGTTGACGATGGTGAATGCCGCCGCGCCAAGCTCCGGCGTGCTCAGCGTGTCGCGGTTGCGGGCGCGAACGCAGGTCAGGAAGTTGTCCCACAGCGGCGCGGTCGCCGCCCCTTCCGACAGACCGCCGCCCACGAAGCGCGTCTCGCGGTTGTTCTGCTGGCCGGGCTGCCGCGGACGATTGTCGATGCTCTGCGGCATCACCTCGAAGCCATGGTCGGTGACATTCCGGCCGTTCTCGCTGCGCGAGCGGTTGGCGAAGCGGACCGTTGCCAGTCGCCCACGTATGCAATCCTCGACCGGATGGTCGTTGATCATTGTCCCGGTGATGATGAGCTGGGCGCCCTCGTTGAAGTCGGCGACAATGGTGGCGACATCGGGCACGTCACGGCCGTCGTATTCCAGGTAGATGCCGCCGCCGCCCACCACGCGGGCCGGGTAACGCAGCCCCATCGCCGCGATCATGCGCGTCGTGCGGTGCACGAACAGGTCGGTATACAATCCGCCGCCGAAATCCCAGTAGCAGCGCCACTGGGCATACACGGCCCGGTCGAACGGCCGCCGCGGTCCCAGCGGCACGCCCGGCATCACCTCGAAGCGATGCCCAAGAAACATGTCCCAGTCGATGGTCCGCGGCGTCATCTCCGGCGTGAGCGGATAGTAGCGCCACTGCCCGACCAGCGAGTTGCGGAAGTAGCAGGTCTGACCCTGGGCGATGTGCCCGAACTCGCCACGACGAGCCATCTCATTGATGCGGCGGATGCTCGGGTCGGCCATCGTCTGCACGCCCACGGTCATGACCGTGTTGTGCCGGCGGGCGGCATCGACGACGGCGTTGGCCTCGTCGATGGTCCGGGTCATCGGCTTCTCGCAGTAAATGTGCTTGCCCGCCGCGGCCGCGTCGATGGCCATGCGCGCATGCCAGTGGTCCGGTGTGGCGATGCACACCACGTCGGCCTCGCGCAGCTCGAGGATGCGGCGGTAATCCTTCGAGACCTTGTTGCGGTCATCGACATTGAGCCCGCAGCGACGCGCCGACGGATACAGCCCACGGCCGCGGCCGCGACCCAGACGCTCGCTGCCGTCCCAGACATCGCAAACGCCGACCGGCTGCACGTCGCGCTGCGTCCGCTGCCGCTCCAGGATGACGTCGATATGATCCTGGCAACGGCCGCCGACGCCGAGAAAGGCGACGCCGATGCGGTCGTTGGCCCCGAGCACGCGATCATAGCTGGCGGCCGTCAGTGAGATCGCCGCCGCCCCCGCCGTCGTGGCCTTGATGAAGTCGCGACGCTGCGGCTGCTTGTTGTTCTGGCGCTTGGTCATCGGACGTTCCTCCGGTCGGATTCGAGAGTGAGGGTTTCGCGGGCCAAGTGCTGTTATAGTCCATCGCCGCTCGCTTGAAAATGGGCCGTCGCCTGCAGACGCGTCGAATTCGATCCGCCGGTTCCGATTGCGCCGCCGGGGCAAGATGGGGCAACGTCATCTCTCTGGCAGCTGCCAGAGACGCACGGTGCCGTCGCGGGCTGCGGATAGCGCTCGCATGCCGTCGGGGTGAAAAGCGGAACCGAGAATCGTGTCCTCATGGCCGCGAAAGACGGCGATCTCCTTCGCGCTGTTCAGGTCCCAAAGACGAAGCTTGTCGTCCTGAGCGGCAAGGATGAAGCGATCGTCCGGTGAAACGGCGACATGGCTGATGCCGGCAGAGTGCTTATGCAAGAGGGCGACCTCGATCTTGCGAGCGACGCTCCAGACGCGCAGCGTGCCGTCGGCCCCGCCGGAGATGACGCGGTCGCCCTTGTGCGTGAAGACGGCGATGGCGACGTTTCCCTTGTGCCCGGTCAGCACGCCGGCCGCCTCGCCGCGCTCCAGGTCCCAAAGTCGCACGGTCTCGTCGAAGCCGGCTGTCACCGCCAGCTTGCCGTCCGGCGACACCGCCACGCCGCCGATCGGCGCTTCGTGCCCGGCCATGCGCTTCTTTTCGTCGCCCTTGACCAGGTCCCAGAGGATGACGAAGCCGTCGTTGCCGGCCGAAACCGCCAGCTTCTCATCCGGGGAAAAGGCGACGGCGCGAACCCAGCTCTGGTGGCCTGGAATCGCCTTGATCGCCTTCCTCTCTTGCAAGTCCCAGAGCCGAACCATGCCGTCAATGCCGCCGGTGAGAACACGCTTGTTATCGGCGGAAAACACCATGCCGAGCGTGCCGCCCTCGTGGCCGGGGAACGTCGCGATCTCTCGCAGGTCGTCGAGTTTCCAGAGTTTGAACGCCCCTTTCTTGTCGCCGGTCAGCAAGCGGCGGCAATCGCCGGACACGACCAGACGATTGATCGGCGTTCCAATTCCTTCGAGCGCGCCGACCTGCCACGTCGGCGCCTGGGGTATTGCGACGGCGATTTGTTTAAGCGAATTCTGGCTCACCCGTGGCTGCTCGAACCAGGGCAATACGACATGATTCACGAGCAACGCGCCAGCAATGAGCGTTGCAATAACCACGTTGCCCCACAGGGGCCAGATCCTTCCCACCGCTTGCGGTTTCGCGCACTCGCGCGCCTCGCCTTCACTACGCCCGACAAACGGCGTCAGCGTCAGCGCCACCTCCGCCGGCGTCTGATAGCGCTTCGCCGGTTCCTTGGCGAGCATCCGCTCGACCACGGCGACAAGCCCTTCCGGCACATCCGGCCGCAGGGCCTTGAGCGCAATCGGTTTCCGTTCCTGGTGCAAGATGAGCTTCTGCAACGCCGTCCCGTCCGGAAACGGCGTGCGGCCCGTTAACAGATGATAGAGCGTGCAACCCAGGCTATAAATGTCCGCCCGAATGTCCGCCGTCTGCGGCGTCAGCGCCTGCTCCGGCGCAATGTAGTCCGGCGTCCCCATGATCGCGCCCGACGGCGTGAGCGCCGCCAGGTCCGTGAGACGACTCAGCCCAAAATCTGCGATCTTCACGATTGCAGATTGCAGATTTGAGATTGCAGATTGCTCGAACAATCCGTCTGCCTTGGTCGCGGGTCTTTCAATCTGCAATCTGCAATCTGAAATCTGCAAACGAACCAGCAGGTTGCCCGGCTTGATGTCCCGGTGCACCATGCCGCGTTCATGCGCGTGTTGCAAGCCCAATGCGGCCTGGCGAATCCAGTCGCAGGCGTCGGCGACGGGCAGCCGGCCGCGCTCGCGGATGACCTTGTCGAGCGTGGCGCCCTCGACGTACTCCATGACGAGGAAATGAACGCCGCCGGCTTCCTCGGCATCGTAGGCCGTCACGATATTCGGATGAGACAGGCGCGCCGCGGCCTTGACCTCGCGGCGAAATCGCTCCACCGCCTCCGGCCGATCCAGCAGATGCCGATGGATAACTTTCAGGGCGACCGGCCGTTCCATGAGCAGATGCTCAGCCAGGAAAACGGCCCCCATGCCGCCCGCCCCCAGGCAGCGCTGCACGCGGTAGCGTGGATGCGCCGCCAGCTCGGCCGGGACCTCGGCCGACGCCGGCAGCAGCGCCGCTGCCGTGTCCGCCTTGCGGTATTCCTGCGTCGGCTTGTCGGTCCCCGCGCGCAAGGCCGACTGCACCAGCGTGACCAGCGAATCGCCGGGCGCCGTCTCCAGCACGGCGCAGCACGACGTGCAGTCCGCTAGATGCCGCTCGACCTCCGACCAGTCGGCCTCCATGAGCCGGCCTTGATCGAAGGCAGCGAGCTGATCGAAGGTTGGATGGGTATCGGGCATCATGTTCACCGCGGGTTGTTGGACGGCAGTCTTCGAAACAAGTACGCATGCAATAACACAGCAACAATTGCCAACGGCAGGCAGATGCGAAATAGCAAGTATCCCGAAACGTCACTGATAAGCGCGACTTCAATCCGCTCCAGCCCCGGCATGACAAGTCGGTACAGGCAAATCGTGACTGGAAGAGGCAAGCACACGATGGCGATCCATTTCGCTATCACGACAACTAAACTGTCCCTGTCGCAATGCACGTGCGCGTCCCGGAACACTAGCGCGCGGACCACGAGAACAAGAACTGCATATGGAATCCCGTTCATCAGCAGATAAATCGTCGTCCAGGACCAAAAGAACGGATCCGCACCAAGACCGAGGGACCCGTAAAGCTCCCGAAGTTCGTGATTGAAGCTGCCGATGCTGTCGGCGTCAAAAAGCCCGTCTGCAATAATGTCGCTGGTAGCCTGTGCAACCGGCAATGGAATGAGAAACACGGCGAGCCACTTGAGCCAGAGCCAATAGTTTTTCCGACTTGCACGCATGCGCACACTCCGAAGCTTCAATCTGTGGTTTGCTTGCGGCTCATGAGAAAAACAACAAGGCCGGCGATAGACAAGAACGCCATCGGCCACGCGGCCGAGAAAGCGATGTCAATCTGGGTCTCGACTATGTCTCCGCGAGGACCACCAACATCGGTCAAATGCACTGCCAACGGCAGTTGCACATCACGAAGAACGATGCTGCCCACCAAGCCGGCAACCATCACAACCAGGCCGAACCACTTCATGATGCTCTCGGATGTGTGAGAAGCGACGTAGACCCTTGCAATACCTCCCATTGAGACTGTAGCTGGCCACGGATATCTTGGGCGCGATTCTGCATCTCGTCTGCCTCGTCGTGCTTGCCAACTTGCCTCAGCAAGCTGGCGAATGACTCCAGAAAGAGTGCGATATCAAACCGTTCCAGCAGTTCCGCGTCGTCGAATACCCGGAGTGCTTTGCGAAAACTTACCTCGGCCTCAGGCAGTTTTCCGAGGCTTAAATCGATGCAGGCGCGAGCGCTGTGCAGGTGAACAAGCTCCCACGGCGACGCCTCGATGGCCGCCAGCTCCGCATTGGCCTGCTGCCAAAACTCCTCTGCGTCGCTGTACCGACCTCGGCCAGCTGAGATGCCGGCCAGGTTGCAAAGCTCGTTGAAGACCCAGCGCCGGACGCGAATCTTGCGCGCCCGCATCAGGGCGCAACGCGTTAGCGGCTCTGCTTCAGCGCACATGCCTTGAAGAAGATAGACTGCGCCCAGATTGGAATGAGTCATCGAAATCATGGCACCATCGTCCTTGCTCATGCCGTCCAAGAGCGACATCGACTTGCGCAGGAGGTCTTCGGCCTCGACGAACCGGCCGAGATACATGCACAATCTTCCAATCTCGGCTACGAAAAGCGCCAGCTCCGCATTCTTCGGGCTGGCCTGGCCTTTGATGAACTCCATGCCCGCATGAAATTCTGTCGCAGCCTCCGCGAACCGCCCTTGATCCAGATAGACCTCTCCCAGTTCAGCGCGGTGCCAGGCGGTCAAGAAGTCATTGGGGCCATAATGCTCCTGACAGAGCTTCAGGCCTTCGGAGAGAAACGGCTGCGCCTCCTCGAGGCGACCCATGGAGAGGCACAGAAAACCATATTGCCCGAGGGCCAGGGTCAGGCGGATATCGTTCGGACCGTAGCGTTCCATGAGTTCCAAGGCCTCAACGAGCTTTTGTTCCGCGACTTGATATTGACCGGCCTTGATGTGCGGCTCGACCTGTATTAGCAAGTAAAGCCAGTGCGTTCGCCAGCGCATCAAAAGATAAATGGCGACGACGACCAGCCACAGGGCGATGGCGAGGAACAGGTCCACAAAGATAAGGCCGAACGCCACAAGCACGAGGACGAAGTTTCCAATCCAGCAAAGGGTGATTACCAGGATGTACCAAAAAAGGTGGGTCGGCATCCCTATTCCCCTGGCTATTGACGGTCGCCCCGTTGGGGCTGCTTGCTGCAAACTTGACTCATCGGCGATGAGTTTCACGGATCGAGACCTCTAGGGGTCGATTACGACGATCGCGCTCAATATTTCATAGGCGCCTGGCCCCCCAAGCATTTCAGCAAATCGCATGGTCCCCAGCGAGCACGAAGCCTAAACCGGCGCGATCGCTGGCTTCTCGCGGACGACAAAGATCTGCAAGAGAAAGACGAGGCCATTGGCAATGGAGCCAGTTGCGTTGCTGGGCCGGCGGGGGGGGGCAGGCGCGGGGCCGCGGGGTGACGGGATGACGCGACGCGGGCGCGGAGAGGCCGGGCACGCGATGCG
>VGYC01000256.1 GCA_016873095.1 Planctomycetota bacterium
GTGGCGACTCGCTACGAGAAAACGGCACGGAATTTCCTGGGCTTCGTCCTGTTCGCCTCGACCCTGGTGGTGTTAAGCTAACCCCAATTAACCCAAACCCAACGCCGGATTGAGAACAGGTCCTAGTAACTGACGTAGAGTGAGGTTGACGATGGACATGGAAAACCTGGTTTCGCTGTGCCGCCGTCGCGGCTTCATCTTTCAGTCAAGCGAGATCTACGGCGGCATCAACGGCTTCTGGGACTACGGCCCCCTCGGCGTCGAGTTGAAGAAGAACATCAAGGACGCCTGGTGGCAGGACATGGTCCGCAATCCGCCTCCGGGACCCGACGGCCGCGAGATCTCGATGGTCGGCGTCGATTGCAGCATAATCATGAATCCGAAGGTGTGGGAGGCGAGCGGGCACGTCGGCGGCTTCAGCGACCCGATGGTGGCGTGCAAGTCCGAAGGATGCAAGAAACTGTTTCGAGCAGACAAGGTCTTTGCAGTGGATCTCAGCCCTGCTAAACCGGGAGATCGAGGAGTAATGATTGGGGTTGAGGCAAACTCAGAGGCCGAAGCCCAGATGCAGGCAATCGACGTGGCGAAGAAACTGAAAAAAAAACACTCTAGCGATGCCAATTCTGCAGTGGCGATGTCTCTGTCGAGTCTTGTGAGTTCCGCGGCAGGAATCGAGGCAGTTCCTTGTCCAAACTGCCAACAGAAGTCCTTGACCGCTCCGCGCGCCTTCAACCTGATGTTTGAAAGCCACGCGGGAGCAATCCAAACGGACGAAAACAAGGTCTATCTCCGCCCCGAAACCGCCCAGGGCATCTTCGCGAACTTCAAGAACGTTCTCGACAGCACGCGGCTAAAGCTGCCTTTCGGCATCGCGCAGATCGGCAAGGCGTTCCGCAACGAGATCAATCCGCGCAACTACACGTTCCGTAGTCGCGAGTTCGAGCAGATGGAGATTGAGTTCTTTTGTCATCCGAGCGAATCCAAGCAGTGGTACGAATTCTGGCGCGATCTGCGCAAGCAGTGGTATACACGGCTGGGCATCAAGTCGGACCGGCTACGGCCGCGCGAGCAAGGCAAGGAAGAGTTGGCCCATTATTCCGTTGGCACGACGGACATCGAGTACCTGTTTCCATTCTCGGCCGAGCCGCAAGAACTGGAGGGAGTTGCTCACCGCGGCGACTACGACCTGACTCAGCACGCCAAGCACTCCGGCAAGGACATGCATTACTTCGACGAGGACGGCTGGAACGTCTGGATTCAGGCGAACAAGGCATCACTGGGCGGCGACAAGAAGAAGGAAGCCGAGGCGAAGGAGAAATTCCGCTGCTTGCCCCACGTCATCGAACCATCCGCCGGCGCCGATCGTTTTACGCTGGCCGTCCTGTGCGAGGCCTACGCCGAGGACGAGATCGGCGGCGAGAAACGCACGGTCATGCGCTTTCATCCACGGCTGGCGCCCATCAAGGCCGCGATCTTGCCGCTGGTCAACCGGGATGGCATGCCGGAGAAGGCACACGCCCTGTATCGCGAGCTGAAGAGCGAGTTCAATGTCTTCTATGACGACAAGGGGGCAGTTGGCCGCCGCTACCGCCGTCAGGACGAGGCCGGCACCCCCTTCGGCATCACCATCGACGGCGACACGCTCAAGGACAACACCGTCACGCTGCGCGATCGCGATACCACGCAGCAAGTCCGTGTGCCGATGGCGTCGGTGGCGGAGGAGATTCGCAAGCGCATGCGAGGATAGGCGAGCCGGGAGCGTCAGCGGCCGGAGAATGACTTTCAGCGGAACAAACTTGTACCCCAGTAACCCGTAATCACGTTCTTGTCTGGAGCGCGTCTCTGAGGAGGCAAAAACTGACTCGCGATCGATTTCGCATTGAATAGCAACGCTGAGCATTCGCTGCGCTGTTCGTGATCCTGAGGTAGAAACAGGACCTGTTTGAGTTGCTGGCGACATCGTGTCACCGAAGGGCACAATGTGCTTGACGGCGAAATCTTGATTTGCCCGGCGGCGACATCGGAGCGAAGAAGGTTTGCTGCGAGCGGTCCAAGTCGGGCAGTTAGCGCATACTCGTCTGCATGATAGACCGAGATTCCGCCCGAATGGTCGAGCAAATCCAGTTTCTTTCCAAGAAACATCGGAAGCGGGTCCGAAGATGCGGAGACCGTCCAGTTCGATGGCCGGTCGACATTGATTCGCCAGCCATGAACGACTTGCGGGATCGAAAGTCGGTGCACGCGCTCGTTGTCGTTCAGTATCGGTTGTTCAACTGAATCTTGCGACCGTTCGTTCAGCACCATTGCCAGGTCAATGGTAGCGCCTTCCAACTCTTCTGGCGACAGCAGAAAAGACGGGGCCGACATCGTCACGGTGATGTTGCCCTGAAATGATCCCCCGGTGCGGCCAAGCTCGAAAGCCGCCCAGCCTTCCTTTGCCGACCGGGTTGCCTCGGCTCCTGGAGCACTAACCGAAATCTGAATATTCTCGATGGGAAACTGGCTCCGGTCGCGCAAGACCACGAAAAGCAAGCACTTGTGTTGACCTTGCGGACGATCCAGGTTCAGCTGAGCCGACGGCGTCTCGGTCACAGAAAACCTGTCCATTGCCAGGCTTGGCAAGATCTGAGAACCATTGCTCACCGATGGCGCTGCCAGGCTGGGAAGCAAGAATCCCGCCAACAGTTGGCAATGCGGCAATACACGCAGGATGGACAGGATCAAGCACGAGGACAGGAAGGACATGGCGGGGTCCTTTCGCGGAAGGAAGTTCCCGCGGCCGTATAGTCTGACTGTTATCCGAAAGCAACGGCAGTTTCAGCCGACACGAAAAAGGTAAGATAGTTCTGCCCCCAGTGAAAGGATCAATCCCCACGGAGGCGAACGCTCGTGTCCCATGCTGCTTCGTCGTCGCCGCCGTTTCCGCGACAGGTGCTGGCCATCAATTGCGGCAGTTCGACCTTGAAGTTCGAGCTGCGCGAAATCTCGCCGACCGGACCGATTCGCACTGTGGCGCACGGGACGGTAGATCGCATTGGCGGCCAGGCAACCGTCGACTTTCGCCATGAAGGCGGCTGGTCGGCACACGAGAAAGCCGAGATTGCCGATCATGGTCGAGCCGTGGAGCGAACGCTGCGCTGGCTGGCGGACGGCGGCGGCTTGTCGTCAATCGGCTTGGCCCTGGCGCATCGTGTGGTTCACGGCGGGGCCCGCTTCACTGCGCCGGCCGTCATCGACGACGCGGTCCTGCGCGAAATCGACGCCCTGACGGAGCTGGCGCCGCTGCACAACGGTCCCGCCCTGTCCGCCATCCGCGCCGCACGTACCTATCTTGGCGGCGGCGTCCCGATGGTCGCCGTCTTCGACACGGCCTTTCATCGTACTCTCCCGCCGCATGCGGCTTCCTATGCGATCCCGCTGGAGCTTGCCCGGAAGCACCGGGTGCAACGCTATGGATTTCATGGACTGGCGCATCGTTACATGGCCCAGCGTTACGCAGCCATCGCCGGCAATGACACGTCGCGGCTGATAGCGTTGCAGCTTGGCAATGGCTGCTCTGCAGCCGCTATTGCCGCCGGCCGATCGGTCGAGACATCGATGGGCTTCACGCCGCTCGAGGGGCTGATGATGGGTACACGCTCCGGCGACGGCGATCCATCCCTGCCGGCGTACCTGGCGCAACGCGAGGGCGTGACCGTCGCCGAGGTGGATGAATGGCTGAACCGCAAGGCGGGGTTGCTGGGCGTGTCCGGCAGTTCCCGCGACATGCGCGATCTGCTGGAACGCTCGTGTCAAGGTGATGAGCGGGCGACGCTGGCGATCGACATGTTCTGCTATCGCGTCCGCAAGTGTATCGGCGCCTATCTGGCCGTGCTCGGCGGGGCCGACGCAATCCTGTTCGGCGGCGGCATCGGCGAGAATGCCCCCGCCATCCGCGCCCGCATCTGTCAGGGCATGGAGTGGTGCGGCCTGCTGCTCGACAGCAAGCACAATGACGCCGTCATCGGCAGCGAGTCGCGTATCAGCAGCGAGCTGGCGCGGCTGCACGTTCATGTCATCAAGGTGGATGAAGCCGCTATTCTTGTTGAGGACGCGCTGGCTTGCCTGCACGATCACGTTTAGGATCCTGCCGCGCGCTAGCGCTCATTCCTTCGTCGGCCGCGCGTTGCAAGGCACTGGTTGTGGTGCAATGCCTTGTGGATTATGATGGCCAGATGGAATCGACCTCGCACGAGCTGGTGGATGAGAGTGCGCGACGGCGCTTCGAGGCGGCCTGGCAGAATGGTCGGCCCGAATCCATCGACATGTTTCTTCCGTCCAGCAATGATCCGAGCTTCCTGGCCACCCTCGTGGAACTCGTTCTGATCGACATGGAGATGGCCTGGAAGGCATTGCACTCCGGGCAAAACACGCTGGCGTCCGGAGCGTCGTGCCGGGGCCCACTCGTCGAGACATATGCGCTTCGCTTCCCGCCGTTGAATGAACCGGGAATCTTGCTTCGGCTGTTGCGCGAGGAGAACCGCCTGCGGCAGCGTTACGGCGATCCGCCATCCCCTACGGAATATGAAAGCCGCTTCCCGAGCCTGGCCGAAGAAATGTGCTCGCTGGTGATGACCGTGCGGCCGGCGTCCGGGCCGCGGAACGAGCTGGCGGCCCCCGAGATCCCCGGCTACGAATTGCTGTCAACACTCGGTCGCGGCGGTATGGGCGTCGTCTACACGGCGCGGCAGCTGAGCTTGAAGCGCATCGTCGCCTTGAAGATGATTCGCGCCGCCCAGGTCGATGGCGAGGAGCGGGCCCGCTTTCGCACCGAGGCGGAGGCGGTTGCCCGTCTACAACATCCCAACATCGTCCACATCTTTGAAGTCGGCGAATCCCAGGGTCGACCCTATTTCTCACTTGAGTACGTGGATGGCGGCAGCCTCGACCGGAGAATTGCCGGTGTGCCGCAACCGCCGCACGTCGCCGCCCGGCTGGTCGAGTGCCTGGCTCGCGCCGTCCAGTACGCTCATGACAATGGCCTGATCCACCGCGACTTGAAGCCAAGCAACGTGCTATTGCATGCGAGTGAACCTTCATCATCGCCGAACGGTGTCCGGACACCGGGCTTGTCCGACACGACGGAAGCGCTCGACTTGTCGTCCAGCAGTCTCAAGATCACCGACTTTGGCCTGGCGAAGCGTCTGACGCCGGGCGACTCTGCCGAGGCATTGACGCAGAGCGGCGCCGTTCTCGGCACGCCCAGCGACATGGCACCGGAGCAAGCGGCGGGAAAGAAAGAGGTCGGCCCGGCCGCGGATATCTATGCCCTGGGTGCAATCCTGTACGAGTTGATCACCGGCCGGCCGCCCTTTCGCGGGGCCAATTCGGTCGAGACGATTGTCCAGGTGTTGCAGGAAGAGCCAGTGCCGCCGTCGCGACTGCAGCCAAAGCTGCCGCGCGACCTGGAAACCATCTGCATGAAGTGCCTGGAAAAGGAGTCGCGCAAGCGCTACGTCAGCGCCGCAGCACTGGCCGACGACCTGGATCGATACCAGCGCGGGCAACCGATCTTGGCCCGGCCAACTGGCTTCGGTCAGCGGCTCGCCAAATGGGCTCGGCGGCAACCGGTCGTCGCCACGCTGATCATGCTGCTGATCGTTGTCTTCGCCGGGGGCCTGGCTGGTGTCTTGTGGCAGTGGCGGCAAGCCGAGTCTAATCGCGCCCAGGAAGCCAGGGCACGCGCAAGCGCCGAAGCCAGCCTCAATTTCCATCGCCTGGCCCTGGCCGACCGCGAATGGTGGGACGCCAACGTTGTTGCCAGCAATCGCTTGCTCGACGAATGTCCCCCGGGGCTCCGGGAATGGGAATGGCGGCTCTTGCACTTCCGCTGTAATTCGGAACTGACGCGCATCGACCTGCCTGGCCAGGCGCTGGCATTCAGCCCTGATGGCAAACGCCTGGCCGTGCAAGCCGGCGGCGCAGTTCACGTCCTGAATGCCAGCGATGGCTCGAAGCTCCGATCGTTTGAATCGAGCAAGACTCTTCAGGCGCGACGCATCGCCTTCCGCCCGGACGGCCAGCAGCTGGCGGGTTGTGGCCATCCGGGTCTCGTCGTGCTTTGGGATGTCGCCACTGGAAAAGAAGTGCAGCGCTTCCTTGGCCGCAAGGACGCTTTTTCCGTGGCGTTCAGTGCGGATGGTAGCTACCTGGCATGCGGCGGTGGCGTGCGCGGCGACGGCGAGCTGCGCCTGTGGCGCCTGGCCGACCACAAGGATCCACGCGTCTGGTCCCGATTCGATTATCCGGTGGACTACCTGGCCTTTCCCAGGGATGGCGGCTGGTTCGCCAGCGGCGCCTGGAATAGTAAAGTCCAGATCTGGGACCTCGCCAGCGAAAAACCAATACGCGAGATTCCGGAAAACGTTCACGGTCTTGCCGCGAGTCCGGACGGTCGGTTCCTGGCCACGGCCAGCGTCGATACCACCATCCGTATCTGGGACGTCGCAACTGGTCAGGTCGCGCGCAAACTCGCAGGCAACAAGAGCAAGGTGACTTGTCTGGCCTTTGCAGCGGACGGTCAACGCCTCGTCTCGGGATCGACCGACGCCACGGTTCGCCTCTGGAACTGGCGCACCGAAACGCTGCTAGCGGTCTTTCGTGGCCATGCCGGCCAGATTCACGACGTGGCCTTCAGTCCGGATGGCGGTCGCATCGCCTCCACTGCCGAGAACGTTCGCATCTGGGACGCCGCCATGACACAGGAGGGCCAATGCTTCGCTCGCCATGTCCAGGCCTTTGCCTTCCACGCGGACGGCAAAGCTCTCGCCACTTCCAGCCATGGCAATCACGCGTTGACCTTGTGGGACTTGCAGACGGGCACGCCGATCACGACCTTCGGCGACCATGCTGCGCCCGTCGTTTGTCTCGCCTTCGCCGCGGAGCGGGATCTGCTCGCTTCGGCAAGCACGGATGGCACGGTCAAGATTTGGGACAACCGCTCGCGACATCTGCAGCGGAGCTGATCGCTCGGCTGTCCGGCGCGCGCGTGCGCGTTCTCGCCGCGTGGCCAACGGCTGGCTGCTGCCGGCGACGATGGCCGTATCCATGTCTGGGACTTGCGGCAGGATGGCCTCAAGCTCTCATTCGAAGCTCATCGCGGCGCCGTCAACGCCATCGCCTTCAGCCGGGACGGCAACCGGCTGGCCTCGGCCGGCGAGGATCTGAAGGCTCGCGTCTGGGATGCAAGCACGGGCGGCGAGGTTTTCGTTGCCGGCGAGAGCCATTATCCTGTCAAGAGCGTGATGTTCAGTCCCGATGGGAAGCGACTGGCGTCAGCGGCTGGGACGGCCGGCAAGCAAGGTACCGGTGGCGAGATCCAGGTCATGGACGCCGCCAACGGCACGAGCCTGGTCGCGCTCGACAGCCAGCAGGCCCCGGTGCTCGACGTGGCCTTCCACCCGAACGGCAAGAGCCTTGTCAGTGCCGGTAAATCGGTCAAGCTCTGGCAACCGGAGGGCGGGCAGGAGATTCTTAACCTGAAGCTGCCGACTTCCTGGTTCGTGGACATGGATTACATCAAGCCAGGCTTCACACAGGCGCGCTTCAGCCCCGATGGCGCGCGGCTGGCCTGCCGGGCCAGCGACGGCAGCCTCTGGCTGTGGCAGGCCGAACATCTTACTCGGCCGGTGTTGCGACGAACGGTTGTCGTGCCCGCCATGCTGCTTGACAAGATGGATGGCAGGCGAATTCTTCCCAAGCCGGGAGACGTGCTGGGTGAAGGCATCCGGATGGGAGTGTCCACGCCTGGGCACTGGATCATGGAGCCGGCCCCGCTGGTCGTGCTACCGCTTGGCCGACCTGGTTTCCTGTCAACCAGCCACGCAAAACCACTAAACGAATTGACGCTAGATCTTGACGCACCGGCGCGTGGTTTTGAGCTGACCAGAGCCGGCGTGGTCACGGGTAGTTCCTTGCCGCGCTGGCGTCTGGAGGCCCTGGACGCGGCCGGCAAGCTGCTGGCCACCACCGGCGAGATCGATTTCAGCATGGACCCGACGCCGCGTGCCTTCGGCGTCCGCGCCGATGGCATCGTCCGCGTCCGTATTCTTACCGACAACCGTTATCCAAATAGCCAGACGATTTACTCCACCTTCAATGCCGTTCCCATTGCGGAATTTGCACTGGAGAGGTAGGCAGCCGCGCTCTGTCGCCAGCCTTGAAATCGATTGCCGTCCATGCCGAATTACCGGATGATGGCCTGGGGAGATGGGAGGAGAGATGTTGTTATCGTCAATCTTGGGCGGCGATCGGGCCGAGAAGACCTTTCGCACTTCGGCGGAAAAGACCTTGCTGTTGCGTGAAGTGCAGCCGGACATTTCCCACGGACTGTCCGTGCGTCAGGTGTTCATGCGCTTCCAGAACTTGAACCTGCGCGTACTGATCGAGGATCTGCGTCGCGGCATGGTCAATCGCGGCAACTGGTCGTTCGGCGACGAGTTGTGCCCGGTGGCCCACGGCGTTGTCGACGGCCGGACCGTCGGCGTGCTTCACTACCTCAACCAGGCCGTGGACCTGCCGCGTGCCTGTCGCCATGCCGCGGAAGACCTCGGCGTGCCGCCGCGCTTCATCGAACGCTTTGTCCTCGGCTGGGACGGCGGCGCCATGAGTCGCGAATGGCTACTCGATCAGCTCGAGGCAATCTGGTCCGAGAGAAGGTCCGATGCCGATGCGGTCCAGGCTGTCATCGCCATGGCTCCCTCTACTTCTTGTCGAACACATATGTAAACGTCTCCACCCGCGACGACAAATACATGCCCTCCGCTTCGGGCAACAGCAGCAAATCCTTTGCCTGGTAATCGACCCATTTGCGGCTGGCCGACTCCGCCCAGATGCGAATGCGGCTGGCTGAGATCTTTCCCGTCAGGTCGAGCACCTTGCCCGGTTCCAGGACAAGGTTCATGGCCCGGTCGCCGGACGGCCCCTCCGGAAGCCAGGTCCAGCGGCCTTGCTCATCACGCGTACGGCACAGCATCGATACGGCCAACCTCTCGCCGGTCTTGTTCTCCAGACGAACATAGCGTTCGGCCTGTGGTACGGCGGGTGCCGCGTTCCCGGGAATGAACGCGCCATAATAATTACCCGGCAGCACGGGACTCACCGGCCGAATGATGACCGGCGCGATAATCACCCGCGGATAATACGGGTAGTAGACCGGATACAGCAAGCGCCGCGGCCCGGCATAGCCCTGATCCGTGATGAACAGCACGATGACCGCGGAAAAGATCGCGAAACGTTTCATGGATTCCCCCTGATGCTTCGGTGCCCTGATTCTTTGGTGCGGTAACCGGTCACGGGTCGATATAGCTCGGAATCGTGGTTTCGGGTACTGTTGCGGTTGGCATGGATGCTCCACCGACAGTATCGGCAGAAGTGTTGGCATCGCTGCCGCCTGAAGTCCTTGCTTTGA
>VGYC01000257.1 GCA_016873095.1 Planctomycetota bacterium
CGTCGCCAGTCACACAATGCTTTTGCATGGCTGACAACCGCCGTAGAAGCCCAAATGGCTGGAAAACCAGCACCATTGCTGGCCAAGGCGTGAACGGTTACCTGCGAGACGCTTGCTGCTTCTCCTCGACGATGGCCAGTTGCCGATTGACGATGGCCGTGAGCCGGTCGCGAAGCTCAGGCGAGGCCGTGCGCTGCAGTTCCCTTATCGCCGACCGAGCAATGTCCTCACGTGCGACCAGCGCGACCTCGCGTTGTCTGAGGATGGCAACGGCGCCATCATGCTTCGCACGCCGGCGCGTCATTTCCTCATCGAAGGCCGCTTGGAGTTGCTCGCGCTCGTCTCGAACTTCGGCGAGTTCGGCTTCAACGTCGCCTGCCGCGACGGCAATGGCAAGCTCGCGTCGATGCACAAAGCGCTGAACGGCCGCCGTCAAGTCCGCGACGCTGCGACCGGCGGCGTCGAGGATGCCTACAACTCGGTCCGGGTCCCATTCTGCGCCATCGGCGATGCCGACAACGAGCGCGTCAAAGGACGTTCCAACATCGGCGCGACGCTGAGACAGGGTTGCGGTGAGACGGTCGAGCAACATCATGCGATTGTCCTTTTCGGGTTAATGGAGGCGACAAACTCGCTCATGAATTGGTCGAGTGATTGAATGCCGTCGATGAGCTTGGCGTCGATGGCGTCATTCGCCAACAAAACGCCGCCATGTCGAATGCTCGCAAGCTGGGACGGCGACATCCGGCGCCCAGCCACGATCGCGGCGTCGAAGAATTTTTGGGTGTTGTCAATCAAGCCTTGGAGGTAGGCGATTTGCTCGTCGCTGACTTTGCTTCCTGGTACGCCTGTCGATTTCAGCGGACCCGTCGCAAAAACGAGCGTCCGCACACCTTCTTTTTCTGCCATCGCCGACAAGTCTTGAACGACTTGAATCGTTCCAACGCTTCCAACCATTGCGGTCCCGGTGTTCGCGGTGACGCGCGACGCCTGCGAGCCAATCCAATAGGCAGCAGAGCACATCATGTCGATGGCGTGCGCCCAAACCGGCTTCACTTGACCGGCAGCGCGAACGTCGCTTGCCAGATCCGCGGTGCCTGCAACCGAGCCACCTGGACTATCGAGCAGAAGCGCGATGCCGTCGATATTTGGGTCAGCGGCAGCGGCACGAACCTCTCGCCGCGCCTGAATTGTCGAGGTTCCAAAACCGGCGGACGGCTGAGACTTCATGAGCGTGCCGCTTAATCGCACCGTGGCAATCCGCTTACCGTCAACGTGCACGGTATCCGAAATACTCCGCAAGGCTGGCGGCGCTTCGGCGACATGCTCGGCAAGGCGGATGCCACGGAGAAGATGCTGCAAAGCATCGGCGGCCTGTGGCTCGATGGACCATAGTCCAACCCAGTCGTTGAGGCGTGCGAAAGTCGGCACTTCGAGAAGATGCTCCGCCGCTTCCTTGGCTTGTAGTGAAACTGGCGCTGTCATGGGCTGCGCTGGCACGGTCGCCAACATCGGTAATACACGTTTCGTGACAAGCGGTAATTCTGCGAGGAGCGGTGCCTTGCCGAGAATGCGGCGGCGCTCTTCGATGTCGCGGAGATGAACCCGCGTGACATGCTCCGACATCGGCATGGCCTTCAACCGCGCCAGATTTCCTAAAGCGTCGCTGATTTGTTCCGAGAACGCGGCGTTATACAGGTGCGCCACCGCGCGACTCGAGACATAGCCGAAAACCAAATCCGAGTAGTTGAAGCATTGTTGCGAGCGGTCCGCAAGCAGCGCGACGAGCCGAAGCCAGGGCAGCCGATGCTGCGACGCCTCGACGCAGTTCATCCATTGGCGCCCATACGCAATCTCGCCGTCCGGTGCCGGCGGCAACTCCGACTGTCCAAAGAATGGTTCGTCGCGTTGAAGAATGTGGGCCAGCTCATGCACTCCGGCCATCGCGGTGACATAGTTGACCGCGGACTGAAGAGAAATGGCCCCGCGTGCAAATCGCGATGCCGACTTGATGAGCATCTCGTCATTAAAGCCGATGGCCGGACCATGCTCGGACAGCTTCGCGAACGTGAACGCCTGAACGCCGGCCTCATTGTGCGCCGCCTGGATTGCATTATCCAGGTCGCTCGTGAAGACGAGCGTGAGCGTGCCGATTTCAGGCGCGAGCCGCAAGAGGAATTCGCGAAGGCCGTTCCGGTCAATCATTTCTGGTGTTCCCATGCTCAAATTGTACCGCCGTCCGTTTTCGCCGGATGATACAAATCAAAGTCTTCAATCAGATTCGCGATACTAATAGACCGAAACTTCGCCATGAGCGCATTAGTAGCAGCCTGCCCCTCGGCATCGGCCTCAATGAGCACCTGGCGCGTCCAGAATCGTTTCTGGCAGGCCGAGCAGTGATGCAGTCGCTCGACGCGTCCGGCACGCGGTACGGTGCGGCGGACGCGATGCTTGAACGATTGGCAGGCTGGGCAGGGGATGCCTGATTCTGTCGATTTGCTCATGTCGCCCCCTGGCGGTTCAGTTCAGCGACCGCGGCCTCGCCGGCCTCGCTCAGCTTCACACGCTGCAGCCGGCCGCCATCGGAGAACGTCGCGGAGATGAAGCCGGCGTCAACAAGTTCGTGGACGGTCCTAAGCAACCTCACCCGCCCGGCATTGTCGGCCGCCAAGTCGCCGAACCATTGCGGTGAGTATCGCGGACCCATGGCGACGGCGTCGCGGTGCTCCTCGCTCCTGAGCGGCAGCCATAGTGGGGGAGGGGTAGCGGCACGTGCCTCGCGATGCTTCGCGTCGATGGTTCGCAACACTAATTCTGCGATGTCTTGTTTCATCTTTGTTTCAGCGTTGTTTCCCAAGAAAGTAAGTGTCATATCACGACCGCCGCCGTGGCCGTGATTTCGCGAAGCCCGGCGAGAGGGACCCGCTGGAATGCCCAGCAAGGCGTCTGGCTTCGCTTGTGCCGCGTTCAGGCGCACAGGGGCGAACAGTACGCCGCCCCGCTTATGCTTTTGCGAGATAGAAACGCAATGCCTTGATCTGCATGGCGACTCCATCAAGCAGTTCCAGGATTCTCTTGTCTGCTCGCCTGTCCCAACCGGCGCTTTGGATCGCCCTCTCGAAACACGGCTGGTTCGTCTCGTTCATCTGCAGGCGAAGGTCGTCAAGACGCTGCTCCAAAGCAGCCGACACGGGGGATTCGGGAATCGCCTTCAAGGTAGCGTTACTCTTGACCCAGTCCGCCACGATCTCGAACCCACGCTCACGGAGCTTGTCGTTCTTGGGAATCCTGATCAGGCAGTTGATGGCTTCGTTGGCTAGGAAGACGCCACGTCCGACCAGCTTGATCTCGTTCTCGATCTCGACCTTATCGTCAGCCTTGCCAGCCTCCGTCACCTTGCGGTAGGCCGGCTCGACCTTGCCGGTGCGATCCATCTCCTCGACCACGGGGTCGAGGGCTGGATCACCATTCGCAGCCTCGATCACGGCAGTCGCCTTGGCCAGCGTCGGAGCGGACATGCCGACCTTTTCGGCGATCTTGTCTGCGGATTTCCCGCGTTCTGTACGTGAGGGAAATTTTCCCTCACTTTGCGCTTTGCCGACTTTGTGACCTGGCTTAGCTTGGGATGCTCGCTTGCGTTGCGCTGCCAGCTCCTTCTCGCGGGACCTGATCACGTCGGCGATTGCGACCTTTTCGGAGACCGTGAAGTCCTTGCGGATCACGTTCTCGTCGTGCTCGGCCTTGAGCCCCTGGAGGTTGTCCATGTCGATGACCGTGGCCTCGATGGTGGCATGTCCAAGCTCCTTGCACGCTTCCAGACGCCGCTGGCCGGCGATCAGGCCCATGTGGCGGTCAACGACAATGGGTTGCAGCAGTCCAAGCGATCGGATGCTCTTCGCAAGCGATGCCAGATCGCCAAGATCCTTGCGACAGCGATTGCCGACCTTGATCTCGGCAATGTTGATCTCCATCGAATTCCCTCTCGTCGCGGCCCAGGGTTGTTTTGACGCCGCCCAGGTTGGCCGCGGGCCTGGACGGCTTGTGAGTCAAAACGGCGTGGGTCACGCGGCCGGCAAGTCCAGTTGCCGACACGTTATCGCAATCGTATTCCGCTCCTGTCGCTCGCAGGCGCTTCGGATCTCACCAAGCAGCTTGTCCCGATCTTTCATCCGGTCAAGCATGGTGAGAATAACCGGGGCGGCGACGATGTTCAGGCTGCCGTCCTCGGCGATGCTGGCGATGGCGTGGGTGGAAGGCTCGGGTGGGCGATGGGGGCGAGGGTGGTTGCGGCGACGCTCGCGGTTGTGCTTGCTCATGCTGTTTCCTTTCCGGGTCGCGGTAACGGTAGAGAATTCTCCAGCCCAAAGAAAAAATCGTGTGCGTAACCTGCCGGCAACCCCACGCGTGCCATCTTGGTATGGCCGTCGCCTGCCTCTCGCACCTGTACGGTCAAGCCCACGCCCTCCACAAGCTTCACGGTCTCCTCGAATTCGCCTCGCGGAGCTTCTCCGCGGCGGTGCCAGCGCTTGGGTTTGCGCTTGCGCTCGGCAAGCTGCCAGGCCCGAGACGAACCGATAGGCCGGCGCCCAGAGCGCCAGCACTGGATAGCGCTGGCCAGAGTCTCAAGCGCGATGTCATGGGAGAGGATGGTTGAGGCGACAATCTCAACGGTGGTGACCAGAGTTGTTTCGCAGGCGCCGGCAACCCAGCAGTAATCTGCCCGGCACTTCTGGGCTTTTTTCGCGGCGAGTGCAGCAGGACGGCCATTAGCCCCACGCCAGAGGTATAGCTGGCCGCTGTAGCCGTCGATAGCGGCCGCCAGGTGTTCGATCCACACCTTCTTGCGGTGCGGGCCACACGATGGGCAGTTGAGGCGTCGGCAGCCGACACGCAGGATTGCGGCATCGCGGTCGCTGCTGCGAGACTCCAGCAGCGGGACAGCATGACGTGGGCAGATCGGAGCAGTTTTCGCGGCTCGCTGGATTTCGCGCCAGGACACTCCCCGGATTGAGGGGAGAGTTTGACATTGCAACTTCTCAGGATTGGCCCCTCTGCTATATGTGTCAAAGTCCCCCCTCGATCCGGGGAATTGCTCAGCGGTGTCAAACAGGCCCAAAAAAACATCACGGCCCCTTGCCAACAAGAAGTCGTCGAGTCCAATTTTGCCAGGCTCACCGTTCGGTCCTGGCGGTCCTGGCGGCAATCGCAAGATCTCGACTGGCACCGGCTAACCTCCTTGTGCCAGCACGCGGGCAAACTCACGCTCAGCTAACCGGACGTTTTGATTGCTGATCGCGTCGGAGTCGTACACGATGGTCATGTTTCGCGCGTGCAAGTCGATTCGCGCAAGGTCTTCGATCAACTCACGGTCGCCGACCTTTCGGCCGTCTGGAGTTCGTTTGCGGGGTCGCTGCCAGCCCCAGACGCCGACAAGGCCGATACAGGGAAAGCCGTGCTGTGTGGCGCAGAGCGCCTTCTTCTCGCCCTCGGTTATTAGCAAGTGATGGCCCGGCGTGTTAATGGCAGCCAGCGCGCCCGGCGGGAAATAGGCCCGATTGGGCAAGCCGATGGGCGACTCGTACTTCACCGGCTTGTCGGGCTTGCCAGGCCGCTTCTGCAACCGCGGCCGGCTTGGCTTGAGGCGCGTGTAACCGGCGATTCGTCGGCCATCGAGATCGTGGTACGGGATTGCCAGGCATGGACCGAGTTTGCGCACTCCGTCGAGACTGGACCGCCAGCGTAGGATGTCGCGGATCGTGCGCGGGTCGGTAACCGTGTGCAGGCCGGCAGCGAGGATGCTTGCGTCGGTCAAGCCGCTGGCGCGCAGGTCGGCGAGATCGTGCGTGGAGAGCAGCGACTCGACCGCCGGCGCATCGCCGCCGCTCTTGAAATCCGGAATGTGTGGCGATACAGTGTCCATAGTGTTTCGATCCGGGCCGGCGGGTGTTGGGCGACTCCCGCCGGCCCTTTTCACTTCACGCTTCGGCGAGCAATCTCTCCACCTCTGGATCGATCTCCGCTTCCCGCCGCCGCCGCGGCTTCACCGGCAACACCGCCGCTTGCTTCTCCATCGCCGCCACGGCCTCGGGCGCAATCCGGACCTGCCGCCGGCGGTCACCGGGCAACATGAACGCCGACAGCAGCCCGCGGCGGATTAGGTCGCGGACCTTGCGCGGGGCGACGCGCCAGCGGGCCGCGACCTGGCGGACGGTGAGACAGGGATCGGCGGTAGTGGTGGTGTCGGCTCGCACACTAGGATTGTGCGCGCTGGCGCCTGGCATATATACGGCGCGAATATGGACTTATTATGTCAGGGTTAGGCGGTAGCCTTTTCGCGTGCTCGACTCGATGACGGCCTTGATCGAGTCCGGCAGCAAATCAAGCAACCGATCGAACCTAGTGAATTCTCGCAAGTTCGCGACTTCGTTAGTGATGTCGGCTGTGCTCTTCCAGTCCGCCGTAAGAGCGGCCAAGAACAACAGCGATTCGCGCCGTCGTTCTGGCGTCATGTCGATGACGACGTGTTGGCCATTCACAAAGCATTGTCCATCGCGAATCGCTAGCGGTAGCCGTGGCGCGTGATGGTTTTCCGCCTGGCGGTCTGCCAGCAGCCGATCCAGCCGCTCGTTCGTTCCATCAATCCGTTTGCGTAATCCTTCTTCGATTACCCTGTAGGTTTCGGGCTCTTCATTCACACTGCCGCGGCGGGCATACTTCCTGCCATCGCCGCCGCCGTCCTTGCGCAGATTGTTCAGCAGTTCGCGAATAATCTTCGTCATCGCCGCCGTCATGCGTAGCCGTGTGATGCCGGCACGCCGCATGTGCTCTTCGATGCAGGCAATCTCTTCTTCGATGAATGTAGGCGAGGATGCACCGCTTAGCCTGCCATTGCGAGCACGCAATCGCACGCCCACCTGCTTCGTCAAACCAATCTCGCGACATGACTTGTCGAGCTTCAACAATGTTGGCGAAATCGTCGTGCGACGTGCGGCCTCGGCGAGCGAGACGCCAAATTCATGCCGTCGCGGAGCGTTGTCCTTACGCTCCTTGACCGCGTCAATCTCGGACTCCAGGTAGTAGCGAGTCTTGATGCCGCCGACCTTACGCCTCTTCGTGCGAAGCGTCTTGCCGTCCTTGTACGGACAACCCTTGTTCGTCCAGATGCCGAGCAGCACCTGCGAAATCCCCAGCCGCACCCAGGCTTCTTTCGGCAGCATCCATCGCCCTTCGCTGTCCTCGAAATCCTGGCTGGCTTCCCAGAGAGCGCGTGTCTTGTTGCCTCCATTGCTGGAATAGTTCGCGTGCGGGCGCTCGCGCTTTTCCCAGAGGGGGGCAATCGCTTCAAGTTGCCGCCGCTCGAAGAAATAGCACTCGCGCGGTGAGTTGTTGAATTCCTCGCCGCCGATCATGACGACTTTTGACTTGATGCGTCGCCCCCGAACATATGGGCAGCCATTGTTGCGGCGCCAGCAATGCAAGTTGTGGTCCGGGATGCCGAACGGATTGCGAGTTCCCAACACCCATCGGCCGGACCGTTCCACTTCCTCGACGGTCTTGAACACCGGCACAAGCTCTCGCAACCGGGCAACGCGAACAAAGGTGAGCGACCACGTTTGATTGCCGGTCGGTCCGCTTCGTGGCACGATGACGCGGACTTTGCGCCAGTCGCGGCCACGCTCAAGTAAGCCGCGGCGAAACCATCCGCGTAGCTGGTTGATAGGGATGCCGCTGTTGCGGCGACACTTCCACTTGCCCGACTTCTCGACTTGCTCAATGCTCTTGACACCCGCGGTGCTTTCTTGCAAACCTACCATTGTCCGAATCTCCTTACCAGGTTTGGACCACGGCCAGGGCGTGTCACCGCCGCTGGCCCTTTTCAATGTTTTACCCGTTTGCGTGCGCCCTGGCAAATGGCAACACGTCGCCGCCGTCGGCCTCGTCCTTCGCGAACAGCCACGCACGAACGAAATCGGTCACGCCAAGCAAGCGCTCGTCGCTGACCTTCTCACGGTACTCGTCGGCGATGTCGCTCCCGGCATGTCCCATAATGTGCCGCACCGCAAGGAAGTCGCGGGCCTCGTCGCCGATGGTTTGCAACGTGTGCCGCAAGCAGTAGAAGTTGCGATGCCCTTCAATCTTCAGCCGGTCAAGCAGCTTGCGAGTCTCTTTGGACAACGGGTTATCGCTAGTGTTCTTCGCCCAGCTATCACTCCTGGCGGTGATGAACACTAGGCCGGCGTGCTGCGGGTTCTTCGGCTCGGGACGGACGCGCAGCCAGTCGCGAAGTGCGGCAACCGTCTCGGGCCACAAGGGCGCTCGCCTGGCGATGGCAGTTTTGGGCCGCGGATAGTCGAGCCAGCCGCGCTGCAGGTCCAGCGCGGCTATCGGCAGCGTTCCCAGGTCCGAATTGCCGAAGCCGCAGTTCACGCCCAGCAAGATCATCGCGTGCAACGGCTGGCCGGCAGCATCGAGCATCGCGCGGATTTCGTCCGCGGTGAACATCTTGGCAACCTGCGACTGGCGATTCTTGCGCAGCGTCTTTTTCGATGGCCGGCGGAAGCCCTCGCCGTACTTCATCGGATTCACGATCAGGTCCGACTTGTACGCATAGTTGAACACAACGCGGATGCGGTTGATTTCGTTGCCGAGCTTCACGGGGCCGAGCCTCTTGGCCATCTTGCCGCGGAGCTTCTCGAAATCGTCGGGCCGCAGATCGGCGACCAGCCGGGTATTGCCAAACGTCTTGCAGAGCAGCTTGCAAACGCGGGCATAGTCCGCAAAGGTATGCACGCTCAACTCGTCGCTCTCCATCATGCGTTTCTTCGTGGTCAGGAACTTTCCGCAGAGCAAGTGGACCGTCAAGCCGTCGCGGTTGTCAGCGGTTGTCAGGCCTTCTTGCAGACGGTCCTTTTGCTCCAGGTACTCGGCGAGGGCGCCGTCCGGATCGTCCCAGCGGCCGAAATAACGGATCTTGCCGCGAATCTTCTTGCACCAGCGGCCATTGCGGTGTGGAGTAAGGGGGAAGTCAGGACTTGGCTTGGCGGGCATGGGCGGGCGTGTAGAATGGCTGCGTGTCATGGTGACGCTCCTCTAAAGTGTCACTGTGGCTTTGGCCGGGCGGTTACGACGCCCGGCCGCTTTCTTCATAATACGGTTGTCAGAACGGTTGTCAAAGCGATTTTTAGGGAGTCGAAGAAATGACGTAAGATGTTTATGACGATAGCAATAGGGCCTGTAGCTCAACGGTCAGAGCAGGGGACTCATAATCCCTTGGTTCCAGGTTCGAATCCTGGCGGGCCCACTAGGACCTGTTCTCAATCCGGCGTTGGGTTTGGGTTAATTGGGGTTAGCTTAACACCACCAGGGTCGAGGCGAACAGGACGAAGCCCAGGAAATTCCGTGCCGTTTTCTCGTAGCGAGTCGCCAC
>VGYC01000258.1 GCA_016873095.1 Planctomycetota bacterium
CAATTCTCGGCGGCCTACATCATCAATACGCCCGGATTTGATTTTCGGTACAGAGGGGGGTTTTCGTCGGTGCCGCCCGGAGGCGGAGAGCGTTGTCGCGATAGAAGTTGGCGGAGGGAGTGACACTGGAATCGAACATTCTCTGGTTGATTGGTACGCACCCGATGATGCTTTCAATTGCCCACAATTTCTAGTCTGACCGTGGCTCCCAGCGCGATGTCAATCAGGTGGCAATGACCCGGCGCGGTTCAAGAGAGTGAACCGGAATAGGGGCAGATCGTCTGGTAAATGATTTCAGGCAGAAACCGGTAGCCGTTGTACAGATTTTCTTCATCCACTTGGCCAACCAACCGTCGGACAAGCCGCAACCCTACAAGCAACGTGATCATGCCAGTGTTAATCGTGTTTCCCGACGATCCAGCCTTTGGCGCCGAGGATTTCACTCGCGAACTCTCGGGGCTTCGGCTCGAGCTGAGTTCCCATCGTGTCGTTCCAGCGATTGAGAAAGCCGAACATGGCGATCACGGCGACGATCTCGACGATCTCGGCCTCGCCGTAATGTTGCTTCAGATCATCGAAGTGCTCGGATGTCGAGAGATTGGGCACCAGAGACGCATGGTGGGCGAGGCGCAATGCCGCGCGCTCCGCGGCGTTGAATAGTGGGCTGGTTTCGTATTCAAACGCCGCCCGAATCTTGTCGATCGCCACGCCACTGCCATGGGCAAGCTCGGAGGTATGAGCTTGGCAATATCGGCACCCCGCCGCGTTGCTGGAGACGAAGCCGATCAGCCATTTCAGCCGCTCGTCCACGCGTCCTGGGCCGAAGACCTGGACATTGAGCGCGGAGAAGGCTTGGAGCAGTTCGGGCTTGCGGCCCATCGTGAGCAGGCTGTTCGACACGAAACCCATGATCTCGGCGATCGCGGCAAAAGCCTTAATCTTCAGCAGCTCGTCACGCGGTAGCGGTTGCAACTGGGCCATGTCTCCTCCAAATCTCCGAATTCTCAACGCTGGCCGCGCAAGCGCGCGCGCAAATTTTCTGTCGCGCCACGATCGACGGCCAGCTTCGCAGCGTCGATGACGACGCCGTACACCTGAACTGCCCGCTCCGAGGAAACCTTCTCTTGAAGAACGTCGTCGAGCACGGCATCCGGATCTCGACTCAGGGGATCACCATAGCCGCCCCCGCTGGCCTGGATCAACCGATATAGATCGCCCTTGTTCAGCCGCATCAGGTACTTACCCGGCAGCGTGCGGTTCTCGCTATTGGGATTGAGATAGTTGTGCGTCGGCTGCCCCGACTGGCCACCATTAAGCCCCCAAGCGACGAACTTGGTTCGGTCGGTTCGGAGTTGGAAGACGGTATCGTCGGCCAGCATGCGAAAATCGCGGCTGATGGCGAGGCCACCGCGGAACTCGCCTGCCCCTTCGGTGTCGGGCACCAGGGCGTAGTGCTCGACCATCAACGGATTTTCCGCCTCCAGGCTTTCGATCGGAATATTGGCCATGTTGTGGATGGGAGCCGACAGACCGTCCGCGCCATCCATGTCGGAACTCGCGCCATTCGGCCCGTCATTGATCAGATTGAGATGGACCCAGGCCTTGCGGTTGGCATGGTAACCGGAAAAGCTGAGGCCGGCCTCGCCGCCGCCCCATGCTGCCGGCATCTGGCCCGGCAGGGCCTTGGCCATCGCGCCGAAGACGGCATTGCAGATGCGAAACCCGGCAAGCCCCCGCGCCGCAACCGGCGCAGGGTGCTGCGGGTTGACGAAACAGCCCTCGGGAGCGGTGATCGTGAATGCCCGGAAGAATCCGCTGTTCGACTGGATTTCCATATCGATCAGGCACTTCATCACCGCATACACTTGGCCTTTGGTGTAGTGGAAGTTTGGGTTGATAGAGCCCTTAGCCTGCGGGGACGTGCCGGTGAAGTCGACGTACACGTGATCGCCCGCAATGCGGACATGGGCACGGATGGCGATCGGCCGAAGATCGATGCCGTCGTCGTCAACATAGTCCGTGAACTCCCATTCTCCCTGCGGCAGGCGTTTGATTTCGGCGCGCGTCAGACGCTCCGTCGTGTCCAGGATGTCGCGCATGTAGGCGATCAGCTCATCGCAGCCATACTCGGCCATCAAGGCCAGCAGGTCGCGCTCGCCGATCCGCGCGGCGGAGAGCAGAGACTGGACGTCCCCCAGCACCATCTGCGGGACGCGGACATTGCGTTCCAGGATGCGCCAGACCGCAGTATTCAGCTTGCCACGCTCATACAGCTTGAGGGGCGGCAGAATCAGGCCCTCCTGGAAGATCTCCGTGTTATCGCAAACGACGCCGCCCGGCACGCGGCCGCCGATGTCGGTCTGGTGCCCGATCGCGCAGGTCCAGGCAACCAGCTTCCCGCCGTGGAATACGGGCTTGAACACAAAGATATCCGGCAGATGGCTGCCGCCATCATAGGGGTCGTTGTTCGCGAAAATGTCCTCGGGGTGAACGTCGTCGCCAAAGGTCTGCATGACGGCCTTGAGCGCCGGCGCCATCGAGCCTAGATGCGCCGGCAATGTCAGTCCCTGCGCAACCTGCTGTCCGTCCGCGGTGAACAGCGCCGTCGAAAAGTCCATGCCGTCCTTGACGACGGCCGACCGGGCCGTGCGCACAACCGTGATGGCCATCGTGTCCGCGATGCTCATCAGAGCATTCTTCACGATCTCTCGCGTCACCGGATCCATGCTCGGGCCATTCATCGTGCAGTCTCCAGGATCAAATTCTGAAGTTCGTCGATCGAGACGCGCCAACCCGGGGGAACCACGCAGGTGGAGTCGTATTCCTCGACCAACAGCGGCCCGGCCGTCGGCGTTTTCCCCAGATCGGTCCGCTGCATCACCTTCGCGGTCGCCCACTGATGCTTTGGCCCGAAATAAGCGCGTCGTTCCGTGGCGCGGCGCTGGCCAGTCGAAACAGCGACGAGCCGTTTCGGCACGCGCGAAGTCTCGGATATGCCGCGCGCGATCACGCGAATGTTGACGAGCTGGTGCGGTGCATCGCTGTGGTGCCCGAATGTCCGCGTATGCTCCGCATCGAACGCCCGGGCGATCGCCGCCATCGTCTCCGGGATCACCGCGCCGTCGGGCAGCGGGACCATCAGTTCGGAACCCTGCCCCTCATGCTTGACGTCGAGCTGAACCGCAATATGCTGGCGGTCGTCGGAGAAGAGTTCCGCGCGTAGAACCTGGCGCGCTTCGTCTCGCATCCCTTTGATGATTCCATTGAACGCAGCAAGGTCAAGACCGAGAAACGGTTTGAAATAGGTCCGGACGATGTGGTGCTCGACTGCGGAGAACAATAAGCCGAAGGCGCTGAAGACGCCGGGATAGGGCGGGATGATCAGGCGCGCGATACCCAGCATGTCGGCCAGACCCGTGGCATGCACCGGCCCGCCGCCGCCAAACGTCATCAAGGTGAACCGCCGTGGATCGCGGCCACGCTCGGTCGATACGGCCTTGAGCGCCCGCGACATGTTCGAATTGGCCAAGAGATGGATGCCGTACGCGGCTTCGACTTCGGAAAGCCCAAGCGGCTCAGCTACGTCGCGCTGGATGGCCGCGCGAGCCTTATCGAGACTTAATGCAAAGCTCCCACCTAGCAGGTAGTCGGGATTGAGAAAGCCGAGCAGGACGTTGGCGTCCGTGACGGTCGCTCGCGTCCCGCCGCGGCCATAGCAAGCCGGCCCCGGTACGGCGCCGGAGCTGTCCGGACCGACGCGCAGCGACCGGCTGCCGTCGACCCGTGCGATGCTGCCGCCGCCGGCGCCGACCTCGGCGATGTCAATGGCCGGGACGCTGAGGATGTGCCCGGCGCCGCGCAGCAGACGGTGCCCAGCATTCAGCCCGGCGCCGACCTCGTACTCCTTCGATTGCAGCACCTCGCCATTCTCGATGATCGACGCTTTCGCCGTTGTGCCACCCATGTCGAGCGTCATAAGGTCCGCCAACCCGACGCGCTGGCCCATATGGGCCGCGCCCATAACGCCGGCCGCCGGTCCGGACTCGATGCAGAAGGCTGGCCGCTCGGCGGCAATCTGCGGCGTCGTCAGGCCGCCATTCGATTGCATGACCGACAGCGGCACATCGACGCCGGCACGTTTCAGGCCGTCGGCGAGACGATTGAGATAGCGCTCAACAACCGGCCGCACGTAGCCGTTGATGACGGCCGTGCTGGTGCGCTCGTACTCCTTGATGATCGGCAGCAACTCGCTGGATAGGGTGAGCGTGAGTTTGGGACAGCGCTGGCGCACCGTCGTGGCGACGCGCTGCTCATGGTCGGCGTTGGCGTAAGAGTGCAGCAGGCAGATCACCACCGACTCGACCTTCGCGTCGACCAGCTTGACGATCATCGCCTCGACGCTGGCCGGATCGAGTGGCACCACCACCTCGCCGCGCGCGTTCATCCGCTCGCGAACCTCGAAGCGCAACTGCCGCTTCACGAGCGCCGCCGGCTTTCGGTAGTGGAGATCATAGAGTCGAGGGACGCGATTGCGTCGAAATTCGAGCACGTCGCGAAAACCGGCTGTCGTGATGAGCGCGGTCCGCGCGCCTTTCTCTTCCAAGATCGCGTTGGTTGCGATCGTGAAGCCGTGGCTGACTTCGGTGATCGCGCCGGGCGCGGCGCCAAGCTGCCTTATCCCTTCCTGGATCCCTTCGAGTACGGCCAGGCTATAGTCGGCCGGCGTGCTGGCGACCTTCATGGCCAGGACTTCGCCGCCAGTGCCAAGGAACACCAAATCGGTGAAGGTTCCGCCGATGTCCACACCGACCCTGTACCAGCTCATGCCATGACCTCCAATTCACTGCAGCACAGTATGTAACTGACTAGATAGTTACATCGTACTTTCTGCGTTGTAAAGTATAAGCGGGTGCGCCGCCCCATCACTGACTAGCCGCGAGGCTGCGCAGATCATCGCGTTCGAGCAGCCATGAGGTGGCATAGCCTGCGACCAGGGCCCAGAAAGCGGAACCGATACCCAAAGGGGCTAGGCCGGACATCGTGAACAGCAAGGCAACTAGCCCCCCAAGCCGGCATCGACCGCCGAAAGTGGCAGAGAACGCATCCTCGAGGATCTTTAGCATCGCAAGGCCGGCCAGGAGCGCCGCGAAGATCGGTGGCAGCGCCAGAGCCAGCGCGATGACTGCGGGCGCGAAAAGTCCGAGCATGAATACGAACGCGCCGAACAGTGCAGTGCTGACATATTGCCGGCGCGGCTCCCCCGATGCCGTGGTGATCGCGCTGATCAGGCTGGCCATCGTGCCGGGCACGCACCCGAAGACGGCGAACAGCAGCGTGCTCGCGCCGCAAACCACGGTCAGCGGCGTCACGGCGGGGTTATGCCCGGTCCGTCTTAGCACGACGAAGGCCTGGGCGTTGTGGACGCCGATCACGGTCGCGGTGATCGGCAGGACCAGTTCGAGCATCGCACGCAGCGAGAATGCCGGCATGATGATCTCCGGTTGCGTGACCATCAGGGCCAGCGGCGCCCGGCCCAGCGTATCGATGCGTAGGTCGCCGCCCGCCACAGCATACACGACACCACCGATCATGGCCGCCAGCAGCGGCGGCAGCCAGCGCTGAAAGCTTGGCGCCGCCAGGGTGATGATGAATGGCACGACCGTTGCGAACCCGAGCAGGGGATGCTCGGCGAATGCCGGGAACAATCGGATGCCGTAAGGCAGAAACACGCCCGCCAGCATGCCCATGACGATCGGCGTCGGCAGCAGCCGCATGAAGCGTGCGATCCATCCGGTCAGCGCCAACGCAATCGTCAGAACGCCAGAGATGATAAACGCGCCGACGGCCTCGGGATAGCTTATGTGTTCGAGCGCTTCGGCCAGCAAGGTCACTCCGGGGATTGTCCAGAGGACGGCGTAGGGCTTTCGCGCGACCAGGCTCGCGACGATCGTGATCAAGCCGCCCAGACCATAGCCCGCAAACGCGATGCCGCTGATCTGGCTCTCGCTCAACCCACCCTGGCGACCGGCGGCCAGAAGTATGGCCATCGGTGCCGTCAGCGACAGCACGAAGCAGATCACTCCATTGGTCAGATTATCCCGGTCGATGTCCTGCAGAGCGCGCATGAGACTCGCCGGAACGAGGGTCGGGCCCAGGCCGTTCACCGCACCATCGCACTGGTGAACACGGTGGTGAGCCATGGGAATGTCACGAGCAGCCCAGCCACGCTGCATTGCATCACGACGATCGGAATTGAGGCGCGGTAGATCTGGCTGATCGGCAACTCGGGACGGACTCCCTTCAGCACGAAGAGGAGCAGGCCGAATGGTGGCGTAATGCCCCCAAGCTCCAATTGAATCAGAATCAGCACGGAGAACCAGATTGGATCGATGCCGAGCGTGGCAACGATCGGATAGAAGATCGGCACCGTCAGCATCATGATCGAGATCGCGTCAATGAAGCACCCGAGCACAAGGACGATGACTTGCATCACCAGGACCATGGCCCAGGGCGGCATGTTTAGCCCGACGATGACTTCGATCAGCCCAGACGTCGTTCCGGTCGCCGCGAGCAGCTGGCTGTACGCCGACGATCCGACGATGATCAGTAGGATTCCAGCCGTGGTGCTGGCCGTGCTCATGGCTGCGGCGCGCATGATCTGCCAGTTCATCCGCCCGTAGATGGCTCCGAGGATCGCCGCGCTGACCGCGCCCAGGGCCGCCGCCTCGGACGGCGTGGCGATGCCAAGAAAGATGAAGCCGGTGACCACCAACATCAGCCCGGCCAGCGGCACAATGAGCTTCAGCGTTGCCAAACGCGCGCGCAGGGATGTCGCGCGACCCTCATAGGGTGGTGCCAAGTCCGGCCGCAGCCAGGCGAGTCCCATGTAGTAAGCGACGTACACCCCCGCCAAGATGAGACCGGGCACCGCGCTCGCAATCAACAGGTCGGCGATGGAGACCTTCGCAAGCGCACCAAGCAGCACGCCAAGCGCGCTCGGTGGGATGAGAACCGCTAGGCCGCCGGCGCCGAGAACCGGTCCGATGATCATCGCGGGCTTGTAGCCCTGTCGCTGCATCTCGGGCACCAGAAGGCTGCCGAGCATGGCGACCGATGCCATGCTGGCGCCGTTCAGCGCCCCGAACACGGTGCCTCCGGCAACGGTGGTTACAGCCAAGCGCCCGGGCACACGCCCGATCCATTGGTCTGCGGCATCAACAGTCGCCGCCGCAAGGCCGGATCGGACCAGCAACTCGCCCATCAGCACGAATAACGGAATAGGCACCAGCGCGAACTGGCCGACGCTATTGAATGCGCTGCCCGCGAGCAGCGATAAGCCGGGCAAGCCGCCCAGATACCAGAACAGTCCAAAGATGTTGATGCCGATGAAGGTGAGCGCGACGGGGACGCCGATCGCGAATCCCGTGAGCAGGAGACCGAGCAGAACGGCAAGTGTAGTCACCCAATCCAAGAAACGCCCCCCGCGAGATTAAGCCTGTCCCGTACCGGCCTTCGCCTGCGCGGCCTCCCCGCGGGCAAGGTGAGAGGCGCGCACCAAGAACTCGACCGCCAAGAGCGCGCTGCCCACGGGAATGGCCAAGTAGGGCAGCCAAAGCGGAATGCGCCACACCTTCGCCATCATCATGTTGCGCTGATAGAATTCGATGGTAGTAAGCGCAGTCTGCCAGGCAAAAAGTGCGCAGATGACCGCGCATAGTAGTGCCACGACCACTGCCAGCCGGCGGCGGCTCTCGGCGGGCAGATAGTTGATCAGGAGTTCGACGGTGACGTGGCCGCCACTGCGCAGCACCCAAGGCGCGGCGAGGAAGGTTCCCCAGATCAGGCCATACTCTGACAGGTCATCGGCCCAGATCGTCGGCGCCGCAAACAGATAGCGCAACACGACATCATAGCTGACCCACACGCTCATGCCGACAAAGATCAGGCAGCCGGCGGCCGCGCATCCATCGACGAGCGCGTCATAGGCAATCGCCAGCCAGCCACGCCCTGCGGCACCGGTCATCATGCGTCAGGACGTGTTGGCGCGACAGGCTGGACCGGTCAACCCATCGCTTCGGCTTTGGTGAACAATTGGCGTAGCTGTGGCGCAGTATCAGGCGCCACCATCACGATTTGCTTCCAAAGCGTATCCTCGGTGAGCTTGAGGAAGTTCGCCGCCTCCGCGGCTGGTAGCGGCACTTCGACAAGCCCTTTTTCCTTCATGGCGCTGAGTTCCGCGGCCGCCGTGTCGCGGAAGAGTTTTTCCGACGCCAGCCCGGCAACGCGAGCGCTCTCGCGGAGTACGGTCTGGAGCGGTGCGGGAAGTCGCTCGAAGGTCTGGCGATTGATGAGGTGCGGCGTGCGCGAGGTATAGAAGGCCGGCCGTATCAGGTATTTCGCTCGATCTTGGAAGCCATATTCCTTGATGGTCACTTCGGGCCAGCCGATTCCGTCGACGACGCCGCGCTCGAGCGCGGTAAACACCTCGCTCGGCGAAATGGTTACTGGCACGGCCTTCAGGGCTGTGAGGATCGGGTCGAACAACGGTATCGACCGGAACTTCTTGCCGGCGAAGAAGGCGAGATCCTTAGGCTGCTCGCGCGCCATGAAGATGTAGCCGATGCCACTCGACGCGATGCTGAGCAGCACCACGTTCATCTTCTTCTGGTGTATCTGATCGAGGGCATCGAAAGTGCCGGACGCGTATATCGAGTTCTGCGAGGCCCGGCCGCTCGACATGGCGATCGCCTCGGGAACTGCGGAGGCATAGTAAGACGTGGCGGAATGTGCGATGTCGAACACGCCCTTCGTAATCGCATCGCCGGCCTGCATCGGCCCGACCACCTCGGGACCGCCGACCCAGTCGATCTGCAGTTCGCCGCCCGAGCGCTGATCGACCTGCTTCGCCAGTTCTGCATAAGGCGCCGACCACGTCGAAGTCTTGCCCGCGAAGCTCACATAGCGCAGCCTGCGCTTGGTCTGGGCCAGGCTCGGCAAGGCCGTCGCGCTTCCCAGGACGACGCCGCCCGCCGCCGCGTTCCAGATGAAGCGGCGCCGGGTGATCGATAGGCGTGAAGCAGTCATTGCCACCTCCAATGTTTCCAACTGTTTAGTTACTTTAAACATAGTAGGTGGGGCCTCGCGCGCGTGTCAAGAGAGCGCCGGCTGGATTCGGAACAGGCTGGCGAGCGCGCCGGCGCCTAAGGTCTGCGGCTCTTCGGTCCGCGGGTCTCGCCCCACTCGCGAACGCGAATTCTAGTCTAACGTCGCTGCCGCGGCTCAGACCGATTTCCGGCGAGCGGCACCACGATCGGTTTGGCGCACAAAGCGGCGAACCATATCGACGATATGCTCCTCGCGCTGCCGGCGCCTTTCCGGGGTCATCAAT
>VGYC01000259.1 GCA_016873095.1 Planctomycetota bacterium
ACCCACCGCTACCGCGTCACAGACCAGGGCTGGCGCACCGCCATGTTCTGTACGCGCACCTATAACCGCATCCTGCGCCCCGGCCTGGCCCACGTCTGCGCCGACGAACCTGACAGTGACAATCCGTTACGCCACAGCTTCGAACGCCTTGACGCAGACATCGACCATTGGATCGAGGCCCAGAAAGTGCCTGCATGAAACTTGACTCAAACGAGATAACTTCTGGGGATCAAGGACGCTAGAGAACCGCGGGCGCCGGGGGCGACACGTAATTCAAGGAGTATTCCATGTCCGACTTGCAGCGGCGCGACTTTGTGGCAGGGGCGGCGGCGCTCGCGGCCGCGACAGGCATTGGACTAGTCGCCGGCGACGCCGTGGATGCCGGCGATCCCAGCTTCATGAACAACGTTCCCGATCCGCTGCTCGCCAACAAGGAGCTGCCGACATTCAAGTACGCCCTGGAAAAGTCGAAGGGGCGGGTGATCGGCCAGAGTTACGGCAAGGAAGCGACCGTCGAGCAGTTGCCGATTTCCAAGGGCCTGGCCGGTGTCAGCATGCGGCTCGAACCGGGCGCCATGCGCGAATTGCACTGGCATGCCACGGCGGCCGAGTGGGCCTTCGTCAACGAGGGGCGGGTCCGGACCACGGTCATCGATCCGCAGGGACGCGCCGAGACCAATGACTTCGAGGCGGGAGACGTCTGGTACTTTCCGCGCGGCCACGGCCACATGCTTGAATGCCTCGGCAACAAGCCGTGCCACTTCATCCTGATCTTCGACAACGGCTACTTTTCGGAATTCGGCACTTTCAGCATCAGCGACTGGCTCGGCCACGCGCCACGGTCGCTCTTGGCAAAGAACTTCGGTGTGCCCGAGGCGACGTTCGACGGCTTTCCGAAGACCGAGGTATACTTCGCCCGTGGGGCGCAGCCGCCGGAAAAGCCCGCGAACCCGTTGCAAGGATTGCGCTTGCCGCCGCAGACGCACAAGTATCGGCTGCTCGCCCAGGCGCCGGCCGTTGACAACAAGGGAGGCCGGCTCTACATGGTCGATTCCAGCAGCTTTCCCATTGCCAAGACAATCACCGGCGCCATCCTCGATCTCAACCCGGGCGCACTGCGTGAGCTGCACTGGCACCCCAACGCCGACGAATGGCAGTACGTCCTTGACGGCCGGGTCAGCGTGACGCTGTTCGGCTCGCACGGCCGATTCCGCACCGAAACGCTGGAGCGCGGCGACGTGGGCTATATCCCGCAAGGTTACGGCCACTCGCTGGAGAACATCGGCGAGCGGCGCTGCCGCGTGCTCATCGGCTTCAACAGCGGCGTCTACGAGTCGATCGACCTTTCGCAGTGGGTCGCCGGCAACCCGGTGGACGTGCTGGCCACCAACTTCGGCAAGCCGCCGGCCACGTTGGCGAAGTTCCCACGCCGCAGCATCATCATCGCGCCCCGATGAGGCGGTTCCGCCGGCCCGTCAGTCTCGTGACCGACGTCCGTCTGGGCGCTGCTTTGCGGCCGTCCCCGGGACCGTCGAGGTAATCGGGGACGACTGTGCCCGACAATCTGGCTTGCCAACCTGGCCAGCGCAACGGTAGAGTACGCGAAACGGCGCGCCAGCAGCTACCTTGTTTCAGGAACGGAGGAAACGTGACAAAAGTTGCAATTGTCGCGACATTTCGGCAGTCGTAAAATGCGTCAAGTGCCTGTTGCCGCATGCGAATCTCGCCTCCATTTGGGGAATGGTGTAACGGTAGCACAGCAGACTCTGGATCTGCTTGTCTAGGTTCGAATCCTAGTTCCCCAGCTTCACGAATGTGTGCGGGCAATTAGAAACCGCGGCGATACCGAAGTTCTCGTTGTTTGCGTCGAATGTGATCAGGATGACATCGCGACCAGGTTGCCAGACGGTACGGCGGTGCGTCCGGGGTCGCGTTCCAGGGCGCGGCGGGCAAGCGACACGTAGAAGTCGGCAATGTTGAGGCCAAGGGTTTGCAGGCAGCGGTCGAAGCCGGCCCCAGTGCTGATGTCCGGGTTCGGGTTCACTTCCAGGATCATCGGCTTGCCGGAGGGACGGACGCGGAAATCGACGCGGGCATAGTCGCGGCAACCCAGCAGGCGGAAGGCGCGCATCGCCAGATCCTCGATTTTCTCCTGGAGACGCGTCGAGATCTCGGCCGGGCAGCGCGGCGGACTGAGACGGCATTCGTCGGTGTCGGTGTGCCACTTGGCCGCGTAGGTGAGGATGGGCCAGCCATCGTAGCCGTCCTCGAAGACGATCTCCGCGGGGGGCAATGGCCGCAACTCGGGATCTTCCATCAGAGCGACGTTAAACTCCCGTCCGTCGATAAACTCCTCAACCAGAGCCGGCGAGCCGTACTCCTCCAGCACGCGGGCCACACGATCCTGCAGCTGCCGTTGATTGGTGACCACGCTCCCCTGGTCGAGACCAACGCTGGCGTCGAAGCGGGCCGGCTTGACGATGACCGGCCAGGGAATGGTGCAACGCGGCGCCGGCATGTCCCGAACGATCATGAACTCCGGTGTCGGCAAGCCGGCGCCCATGAGCAACTGCTTGGTCAGGTGCTTCGACAGCGCCAGGCTCAATGACTGAAACGACGAGCCAGTGAAGGGCAGGCGCAGCCATTCCATGATGCCGGCGACGAAAGCCTCGGTCTCGCCGTTGAGGTAGGACCCCTCGTAGAGATTGAAGACGGCGTCCGGCCGACTGCGACGCAGTTCGGCGACCAGCATCTGCGGGTCCTCGCGCAACGAGAACAGCGACGCGCGATAGCCCGCCGCACTCAAGACGTCCTGCACATGCCTGGCATGGTCGATGACCGAATGCTCGGCCAGGGCGTCTGGATGATCCTCGGACAGCGTCGGATGGTTGTACATCACCAGAATGTGGGGCCGGGACATCTTGGACTCCTTCCCACTTTAATAGAAACTCTCGCGGCCAGGAAAGCAATTGCAAACCGGCACTTGAAAGTTACAAGTCTCAGGAACAGGTCAATTCGCCGCTGCAGCCAGGCGGCTTGCTTGCTCGGAAGCGGCGTCCATCCCGAGGCGGCGCAAGGCAACGTCAAGTATTGCCGAGACCAGGCGAGAGTGGCTCCAGCCGAGCAGGCGGGCCATGATGACCAGGTCGCTGTCTTCCGGATTGAGGCCGGGCAGCGGGTTGACCTCCAGGAAATACGGTACGCCGTCGCGAATGCGGAAGTCGATCCGGCTCACATCGCGACAGCCAAGAACCGAATACGCCTGCAGCGCTGCCATTTTTACTCGCGTCGTCGTTTCCGTGGGCAAGAGGGCAGGACATTCGTAACAAACTTGGCGGCGATAGTCGCGCTTGATCTCCAGGCTGTAGACAAAGTGCTCCGTCGGCATGACCGGAGACACCCGCATGATGCCGAAGACCTCGGGCGGATCGTTGCCGATGACACCTACGGTAACCTCGTCTCCGGCGATGTACTCTTCCACCATGATGGGCTGCCGCTGCTCGCGATGTAGCGAATCAATGACGTCGGGCAGGTCTTCCGGCGACTTGACGAGGCATCTGGAGCGGATGCCCTTGCTGGAGCCTTCCCAGGCCGGCTTGACGACCACGGGAAATGGGAGCCAGGAGAGCGGATCGTGGTATTCCTTGCGTTGCGAGGTTGCCGCATCGCAGCCAGCTGAACTGGGAATGACAAGCGCCCGCGGCACGGCAATCCCTGCCGAAGCCGCGAGGCGCTTGGCACAGTCCTTGTCCAGCGTGGTTGACATGGTCAACGGATCGGAGCCGGTGTACGGAATGCCGAGCATCTCGAGGAGAGCCGGGACACGGGCCTCCCGGGAGCGTGCGACGCCCTGCCCTTCGGCGAAATTGAAGACAAGATCGGGCGCGCGTTCCAGCAGACGCTCGATCAACTCGCGACCATCGCCAAGGAGAGCGACCTCGTGGCCAAGGCCGCGGAACACTGCGGCGATGGCCTCGATGGTCTCTGGGCTGTCGAATTCTTCCTGATCGTCATCGGGCCGCTGTCCGGGCTGGACGTGGGCGTGTGCGGGGCGCGCGGCTTTCAGATCGAAGGTTATGCCGATCCTCATCCTGAATCCTCGGTGCAGAACGTGGGCGTGCGCGTTCGTCCTTGTTGAAGGCGGCAGCTGCTTCCAGACAGCTGTTCTTGCCATTGCCGAACGACGTCACGTTCGGTTCCTGACATTCAGCTGCCGTTGCGTTGCTGGATTGTTCGGGTTGCGCAGGAATGGTGACGAGCTTGATGCGCCGGCGTGCCAGACGCTCGTTGTTTTCCGGGACGATTGCCGTCTTGTCCCCCTGGATGAGGGCACTGACGCCGCGGTTCTTGGTGGGCTTGACCGTCGCCGGCTTGTCCTCCGCCTGGTAACGCACCATCATCCCCTCGTAGTTGCGGAGGATGACGACATCGTCGGAGGCAGAGACAAGATAGTTGGGCATGAGCGGGATCTTGCCGCCGCCGTGGGGACTGTCCACGACATACGTGGGAATCCCCAGGCCGGACATGTGCCCGCGCAAGCCTTCCATGATTTCCAGCCCTTTCCAGACCGACGTGCGGAAATGGCCAGCCCCCGTGACCGGATCGCAATGGAACAGGTAATATGGGCGGACTTTGATGCGCAAGAGGGCCCGCATCAGCCGCCTCATGGTCTCCAGATCGTCGTTGACGCCGCGCATGAGGACGGTATGGTTGTTGACCGGCATGCCGGCGCGCAGCAGCGAGTTGCAAGCGCGGGCCGCTTCGGGGGTCACTTCGCGCGGGTGGTTGAAGTGCGTCTGGATCCACACCTTCTCGGCCTTGGCCAGCAGGTCGATCAGAGACTGATCGTAGAGCTTCTGGGGCAACGTGACTGGCACGCGCGTGCCGATACGGACGACATCAACGTGCTTGATGGCCTTGAGGTTGTCGAGAAAGAAGCGGAGCTTGGGGACAGGCAGCGTCAGCGGATCACCGCCGGAGACGATGACGTCGCGGATCTCCGGATGCTCGCGGACATAGCGGATCATGCGTTCGTCGTTGTGGCTGACGGCGTCCCAGCCGCCACGCACCATGGTGGCCCGCTTGCGCGTGCAGAACCGGCAGTACATGGTGCAGACGTGGGTCGTGACCATGAGCGCGCGGTCCGGATAACGATGGGTCAGGCCGGGAACTGGCGAGTCCTTCTCTTCCTCGAGCGGATCCTCCAGTTCAAATCCCGAGGCCGCCTCGCGCGGCGACGTTACCGATTGCATGCGGATGGGGTCGTCGGGATCATCGACGTTGATGAGAGAGAAGTAATAGGGTGGGATAGCGAGCTTGTACTCGGCTTCGAGCGAACCGATGGCCTCGAGATCCTCGGGGGTGAAGGGCAGGAGATCGCGAAGCTGTCGCACCGAGCGGATGGCGTTTTGCGATTGCCATCGCCAGTCGTCCCACTGCTTGGCCGGGACGTTGCGCCAGAGCGGAAGGCGCCGCGGCTTACCGGGAGGCTCCTCATCCTCGACTCCGCTGACCGGCACCATCCTGGGCACGTCGCGTCGCGGGTCGAGCCCGGTACGCTCTTCAGATTGGTTCATCGTAAACAACAAGCCTCCAACTAAACTCAGATATCACAGTGCCTCGCGTGAGTCGTCGCATCCAGCTGATCACATCTTGTTCGCGTCCCCCACAGGAGGCACTCCCCTTAAACACCGCAGTCTAACCGCACGCGCGTAAATTACAAGATGGAAAGTAGTTGAATGAAGTGTTTTTTTCCAAAATGTTCGCCCATAACGTCGAGGCGGCAACCTCGAAGCTCGGTCGGCAGTGCCGCACGCATCATCTCGCGCGATATCGCCGAGCATCAATCCATCAGACGCGTGAGACACAGCTGTCGTCGGCTTACAGGCTTGATGTAGTTATTCTTGAACCGCAGGCGGCCGCGGTCTGCCAAGGAGTTTACCCCACGAGGCCGACCCACTCCTGTGTCCACCACGAACCTGGCGCCGGTGAAAAGCTCCTCCGGGCGTGCCACGGTGCCCGGTGCCAAACAAGACGTTGCAGGACAGCGGCTTACCGACCAGGTCACTCTTGTTCTGCCCGAAGCGCCGACGCCTTCGGGCCGCTTACGCAACGACGCTGGCAATCTTGCCGGCTTCACCGTCGGCCTGACGAACTTCAAGGACATCAGCGGCAGCAACTGGGGCGACGATCTCGAAGCCGCAGGTCCGAGCTTCGTCACCGATGGCCGCGACGTCGGAACAACCGGATCGTTCGACGGCCTGAGCGATGGCGTCTCGTTTCGCGCTGATCATCGGCGCGTCTTGCGGCTCCATCTCATCCTCGACGGCACCAGCAAACACGTCATGATCGGCGAAGACGTGCCCGACAAGCTGTGCCGTGAGAAGACCCGGACAGGCTGGCTACGTGTGTCGGGCCGATGCGCTGGCTAATGTGGCAGGGCAGGCGCCTTGCTGGCCTTGTCGTCCTTGCTGTCCTTGAGGCGGCGCTTGGGAGGTTTGCGGTAGGAATAGAGCACCGGCAGGACCATGGAGGTGAAGATGGAGCTAGTGATGATGCCGCCGATGACGACCGTGGCGAGCGGGCGCTGCACTTCGGCGCCCATGCCGGAACTGGTGGCCATCGGTATGAAACCGACGGCAGCCACCAGGCCGGTCATCAGTGCGGTGCGCAGCGCGTTGACGGCGCCGCCGGCGACGGCCTCGTTCCCCGTCAGCCCTTTTTTCCAGGCGCTGTGCAGCATGGCCACGAAAACCATGCTGTTGAGCACCGACACGCCCGACAGGGTTATGAAACCGACCATGGCCGACACCGAGATCGGCATGTCTCGCCCCCATAGCGAGAGAAAACCACCAACCCAGCCGCATGGCACACTGACAAAGACGAATATCACGTCGAGCATGTTGCGATAGGAGAAGTAGAGCATGGCGAGGATGAGAGCCAGCGCCAGCGGCACGGCAATCGCCAGCCGAGCCTGGGCGCGCAGCATGTTCTCGAATTGCCCGCCCCAGTCGATTCGGTAACCCGGCGGCAAGGACACGTACTTGTCGATTTCCTTCTGGGCTTCGGCGACGTAACTGCCGATGTCACGTTCGCGGACATTGCATTGCAAGGTCAGATGGCGCTTGCCCCACTCGCGGAAGATGACCTTGGGCCCCTCGATGACCTGCACGTCCGCCAGTCGCGACAGCGGGATGCGTTCGCCCTTGAGCGTGGCGATCGGAATGGCGGCAACCGTCTCCGGGCTCTGCCGCAGATGCTCTGGCAGGCGGATCACCAGCGGAAAGCGTAACTGTCCTTCCATGATGTTGCCGAGCATCTTGCTACCCAGCGACGCGACCAGGTCGAGCACGGTTTCGACCGAGACGCCATGGCGGGCAATTTCCTCTTGCTTGATCTTGACGCGAAGGATGGGCAGGCCGGTCATGTGCTTGGTGGTGAGGTCTGCCGTGCCATCCAGCTTGTTGAGCAGCGCTTCGATCTCACGGCCCTTGGAGGTGAGGATGCCGATGTCGTCGCCGAAGAGCTTGATGGCTATGTCCGCACGGGCGCCGGAGATCATCTCGTTGATGCGCTGCTCGATCGGCTGTGTGTAATAGACCAGCTGGCCGGGAATGTCATCTAGCAAGTTTTCCATCTTCTTGACGAGATCTTCCTGGTGGCTGGCCTTTGTCCACTGGTTTCTGGGCTTGAGGGTCACGAACATGTCGGTCTCTTCGAGGCTGCCGGCATCGGTGGCGACCTCCGGCGCGCCCGCGCGGCTCCAGACGTTTTGCACTTCGTCGGGAAAGCTCTTGAGCAGCAGCCTTTCCATCTCCGTGTTGAGGCGCATCGACTCATCGAGGCTGGTTCCGGGCATGCGCAAGAGCCCGATCACGATGGCGCCCTCGTTGAGCCTGGGAACAAACTCCGAACCGAGCTGCAGCGCCACAATGCCGGCCAGCGCCAGCGCGGCCGCCGCGCCGCCAATGATCAGCACGCGAAACTTCAGGCAGGCGGCCAGCACGCGGACATAGACCGCCTTGGCCAGGCGAACGAGCAGGACCTCCTTCTCCTCGACCACACGCGGCAGGAGCCAGCTGGCCAGCACCGGCGTCAATGTCAGCGACACCAGGAACGAACCGACCAGCACGAACATGACCGTCAGTGCCATGGGCCGGAACATCTTGCCCTCCACGCCCTCGAGCGTCAGGATGGGCAGGTAGACGATCATGATGATGAGTTGCCCGAACACCGCCGGAGACAGCACTTCCATGACACCCTCGCGCACGATCGTCTTGCGCTGCCGCCCCGAGACGTTTGGCTGATGCGACAGATGCCGCATGACACTTTCCATGATGACCACGGAGCTATCGACGACGATGCCGAAGTCGATAGCCCCCAGGCTCAAGAGCGTGCCGGCGATGCCGAATTGCAGCATCAAGTTGAAGGCGAACAGCATCGACAGCGGAATGGCGGCGGCCACGATCAGCCCCGCGCGCAGGTTGCCCAGAAAGATGAAGAGGATGGCGACCACCAGCAGTCCGCCTTCGAAGAGATTGTTGCGGACGGTGTTGATGACCAGATCCACCAGTTCGGTGCGGTCGTAGACGGCGTCCAATTCGGCGCCGGGCGGCAGGTCGGCTTTCACTTCATCGAGGCGGTCGCGTAAGCGGCGCGTCACGTCGTAGCTGCTTTCACCCATGAGCATGAAGCCGAGGCCGAGGACCGCTTCTCCCTGACCGTCGGCGGTAACGGCGCCGCGGCGAATCTCGTGGCCGATCTTGACCTCGGCCACGTCGCGGAGATGAATGGGCACGCCATTCTTGGCCGCCAGGACGATGTTCTCGATCTGCGGGATGTTGGTGGCCCGGCCCATGCCGTGCACCAGAAGCGCGGCGTCGTTGCGCGTGATGTTGCCGCCGCCTACATTGAGATTGTTGGCCTTGATGGCCTTGACCACCTGATCGAAAGACAGGTCGTACTTGATGAGGTTGACCGGATCGAGCCGGACCTGATACTGCTTTTCGAGGCCGCCCCAGGAGTTGATCTCGGCCGTGCCCGGCACCGGCCGCATGGCGGGCCTGATGACCCAGTCATGGTACGTGCGCAGATCCGTCAAGTTCATTCCGCGCGGCCGCAGGATATAATGCAGCACCTCGCCAAGCCCCGTCGCCACGGGCCCCATTTGCGGGCGCTCGATGCCAGGGGGGATCTCCACCCGGCCGATGCGCTCATTCACCAGTTGCCGGGCGAAATAGATATCGGTCCCGTCCTCGAAGATGACCACCACCTGCGAGAGGCGTAACCGTTCACGCCTTGGCCAGCGATGGCGCTGGCTTTCCGGCAAGTTGGGCCTCGACGGCAGTCACCAGCCATGCGAAAGCGTTTTGTGACTGGCG
>VGYC01000260.1 GCA_016873095.1 Planctomycetota bacterium
TGGACATGTCTTTCCCCTCGAAGCCTGTGTTTTGCTAACTTCAAGGGTGCAAAGCATGTCCACGTTTTCAAGGACAACAAGACGCTCGGCTCGGAAGATCCTGAAAACACGGTGCGCGACCTGCTGGGCATCCACATCGACTTGCAGGACTTGCTGCCGCAGGACGGTGCCGCGGCCGGCTTTGACAACGTCGGCGAGGCGCTGCACGTTTCCTCGTTCCTGATGGAACGCTATCTGGAAGCAGCCGAGCGGGCGCTCGACCTGGCCATCGCCAGCAAGCCGCGGCCGCCGCTGATCAAGAAACGCTACAACCTCAAGGATCAGCATCAGGTCAAGACCACCACCGAGCGCGTCTTTCGCAAGCTGGATGACGCCGTCGTCATGTTCAGCTCGTCGGCCTGGCAGGCAGTGCACCTCTACGAGTTCTATCCGCCAGACCGCGGCATGTACCGCTTCCGAATTGCGGCCTCGGCATTCCAGAGCGACAAGCCGGTGACTTACCGCATCGACGCGGGCATCATGGGGATGGTCGGCAAGAACCACCTCGTCGGCTACTTCGACGCCGATCGCGTTGACGCGAAGTCCTTGGAGGGAAGCGCCAAGAGCGGCCCGGTGCTCGAATTCGTCGATCACATCGAGGCCCGCGGTACCATCCGCCTTCACCCCTACGGCCTGGCCAGCGCGCAGATGGTCGACAAGATCGGCGCCGACAAGTACCAGGGGCCGGGACTGGCGGTTCACTGGATCGACGTGGAAGGACCGTTGCACGAAAGCTGGCCGCCGGCAAGTCATCGCCGCATCTTCGGCGACCTGAAGCAAGTACCGGCAGCCAACTATCGCCTGGAAGTAGTGTCCAGCGCGCCCGCAGCCGACGCCCAGCGCATCATCAGTGCCTTCGCCCGCCGCGCCTGGCGACGCGCGGTGAGTGACGACGAAATCAAGCCGCTGCTCGACCTGGTAAAGGCCAAGCTAGCCGCCAAGTACTCGTTCGAGCGGGCGATCCGTGTCGGACTCATGGCGGCAATGCTGTCGCCGAACTTCCTGTTCTTGCGCGAGAGCCCCGGCAAGCTTGACGACTTCGCGCTGGCCAGCCGGCTCTCTTACTTCCTGTGGAGCACGATGCCCGACGAGGAACTGCTGACCCTGGCGGGCCAGGGCAAGCTCGGGGAACCGGAGATCCTGCGGCAGCAAGTCGAACGACTGCTCAAGCACCCGAAGTCAGCCGCCTTCACCGAGAATTTCGTCGGGCAATGGCTGGGCTTGCGTGAAATCGATGCCACCGTTCCCAGCCACATCCTCTATCCCGACTACGACGACATGCTCAAGGAATCGATGCTCAAGGAGACGTATCTCTTTTTCGATGAGTTGCTCAAGCACGACCTGAGTCTGACGAACTTCGTCTCCTCCGAGTTCAGCATGCTGAACCCGCGGCTGGCGAAACACTACGGCATCGACCTGGCGAGCGCGGGGCGTCAGCCGCCCGGTAGCAAGCCGGCCGCCAGCTGGGAATTCCGCAGGGTCAAGCTGCCGGTGGACAGCCATCGCGGCGGCGTGATGACGATGGCCAGCGTGCTCAAGGTGACGGCCAACGGCACCTACACGTCACCCATCCTGCGCGGCGCCTGGGTGCTGGACCGGATCATGGGGACGCCGCCGCCGCGGCCTCCGGACGGCATCGCCGCCGTCGAGCCGGACATCCGCGGCGCCACCACCATCCGCCAGCAACTCGCCAAGCATCGGCAGGTTGCCTCATGTGCGAGCTGCCACGCCAAGATCGATCCTCCCGGCTTTGCACTGGAGAGCTTCGATGTCATCGGCGGCTGGCGCACCCACTACCGCACCAGCGGCAACGGAAAGCCCGTCGTCATCGATGGCCGACGCATGCACTATCTTCAAGGTCCGAAGGTGGACCCTGCCGACGTGCTGCCCGATGGCCGCCGTTTTCAGGACATCGATGAACTCAAGCGACTGCTGCTCAAGGACAAGGAGCAGATCGCCCGAGCACTCACGACACGGCTGGTCACCTACGCCACCGGCGCGCCGCCCCAGACCGCCGACCAGCCGGAAATCGAGGCCATCGTGCGCCGCAGCCGCGCGCGCGATCACGGGCTGCGAACGCTGGTTCAGGAGATCGTGACCAGCGAGCTTTTCCAAAGGAAATAGACACGGACCAGGCCGTTACATGTCGTGCCTGGTGGGAATGGAGGATTGCTGAGGCGCGCCGGCGGAAGCCAGCGCTGTCAGTTGCGCCAGGCTCGACGCTGGCGTCAGCTGGCTGATGGCTTCGTCGGACTGGTGCTGAAACACCGCCTGGAGCGTGGCGGCCTCGTCGCCTCGATAGCGGGCGAAGACCTGGACCTCGCCCTTGATGTGCACTTCGACTTCCGCAATCAGATCTTCCTGGCCGTTTTTCCAGCCGCGATTGAAGCGCACACGCACGACGTGATCGAGGTTCAGATGTTCATTGCCCAGTTTGATCCACATGACGGGAAGCCTCATTATTGCGGCGCGCTCTACCTTCATCCAACCCCGAGGGCAGGGCGAGGTATCGCAGCGACCGTCCAAGACTTCGTGCTTTCACGCGCTGACCATGAGCTGGAATGCCGGCCGGGAGATAATCGATGCTCAGAATCGTGTCAAGCCGTGTTGTTTCGCCCGGAGTGCGCAGACCACGCAGTCTGAGCTCATGGCGGTCTCTGAGGGATGATTCCCCTCGCCTCTGCGAGGCGGTCGCGTTATAATTCTTGCGCCATCCGTAGCAACCGATAGCGGTCGCGATCGTGCGTACACGACCGCGCGGCCGAAAAACCAGAGGATCGACATGTCGCGCTGGAACCTGTCCTGGCTCCTTGGCATCACCGCGGCCACAGTTGTAGGACTGTCCCTCACCTACAGCGCTCCGGCGCGGAACGGCCAGCTCAGCAAGAAGCATGAGAACCTGCGCTTGCTGGTCGAGGTGATGGAGGAAGTCAAGGAAAAGTACGTCAAGGACCTCAGCGAAACGGAGATGCGCGAGTTTGTCGAGGACATGGTCGAACTGGCCCTGGAGCGCCGCGACCCGTATTCGGGCTATCTGAACCCGCGCGAGTACGAGGATTTCAAGAAGCAGAGCCGCGGCAAGTTCGGCGGCATCGGCATCCGCATCGGCGTCGAGCCCAAGACCGGGCAGATTTTCGTCGAGAGCCCGATGGTGGGCACTCCCGCCTACGAGGCCGGCGTCATGGCCGGCGACCTCATCGTCAAGGTGGATGGCGTCAAGACCGAGAACATCTCCCTGAAGAAAGTCGTCGAGATGATCCAGGGCGAGCCGGACCAGAAAGTCACGCTGACCGTTCTGCACGAAGGCAGCAAGAAGCCGGTGGACATCGAAATCGTCCGGGCCGAGATCGTCGTCGACAGCATTCTCGGCGACCGCCGGCTCGAGAAGAACCTCAAGGAATGGGATTTCTGGATCGACCCGGCCACCAAGATTGCTTACATCCGCTTGACAGCCTTCACGGAGACGACGGCGGCTGACATGACGAAGGTCGTCGAGAAGCTGCAAAAAGAGGGCATGCGCGGCCTGATCATCGACCTTCGTCAGAATCCCGGCGGCCTGTTGCGGGCCGCAGTCGAGATCAGCTCGCTGTTCCTTCCGGAGGGCAAACGCGTCGTCACCACCAAGGGACGAAATCACAAGGAAGAAGTCTACAACTCGCAATCCATTCCGAGCGTGCAGCCCTCGGGTTATCCGGTGGCCATTCTCATCAATCGCTGGAGCGCCAGCGCCAGCGAGATTGTCGCCGCCGCCTTGCAGGACCACCTGAGGGCCGTCATCATCGGCGAGCGCAGCTACGGCAAGGGCAGCGTGCAAAACATCATCCCGGTCGAGAGCGGCGCCAGCGCTCTCAAGCTCACGACCGCCAGCTACTGGCGGCCCAGCGAGAAGAACATCCACCGCTTCCCGACGAGCAAGACAACCGATGACTGGGGAGTGAAACCTACCAAGGGCTACGAGGTTGAGCTGAGCGACGAGGAACGTCTCGAGTATTACAAGGACCGCCGCGAACGCGACAACGTCCGCCGCAAGGACAATGGCAAAGACAAGGGCAAGGACAACGGCAAAGACGACCAGAACGGCAAGGCTGACTCGAAGAAGAAGAAGGAGCCGTTCAAGGACCGAGTCATGGAAAAAGCGCTCGAGTACGTCCGCGGCGAGCTGAAGAGGGGCAACAACGCCGGCGCGCAGGCCCCGGCGCCTCGTCCCGCCCCGGCGGCCATCGTGCCTGCAGCCATCGTGCCTGCAGCCTCCGCCAGCGCCGCCAGACAATAGCTTGCGACCCCGGATAAGACAACGCTTGCAATCGTCGCGCGGGGCCCACCTCGCCCCGGCGCGGCGACTGCGGCAGGTGTGCTCATTTCAGTTTGCCGAATGCCAGCCAGTCGCTTTTCCCTAAACTCACCGCATGAAAATCACTCGCGTTGAACCTATTCATCTGCGCTTGCCAGTGGTCAACGAGCGCTGCGACGGCAGCCAGGAAACGCTGGTCGTCAAGGTCCATACGGATGCCGGCATCGTGGGCATCGGCGAAGTGGATTCGTCGTCGCTGGTGGCGAAAGCGGTGATCGAGGCGCCGCTGTCACACAAGATTTGCCGCGGCCTGGCAGAATGCGTGCTCGGCCAGGAGCCGTTCGAGATCGATCGGCTGATTCACCGCATGTACGAGGGTTCGATCTTCTTCGGCCGGCAAGGCGTCGCCATCCACGCCATGAGCGGTGTCGAAATCGCGCTCTGGGACATCGTGGGCAAGGCGACCAAGCAGCCGGTGTACAAGCTTCTGGGGGGCGGCTTTCGCAAGAAGTTTCGCGCCTATGCCTCCATCCTGTTCGGCGACACGCCGGCGGAGACGGAACGCATCGCCCGCGAGCAGGCCGGCAAGGGCTTTCGCGCCGTCAAGTTCGGTTGGGGACCGATGGGTGAAAGCGAGGCCAGCGACATCGCCCACGTGCGTGCCGCACGTACCGGCCTCGGCAAGGACATCGAACTCATGGTGGATGCCGGCCTGTGCTGGGACACCGCCACAGCCATCCGCCGGTCTCGCCAGTTCGAGGAATTCAACCTGACGTGGCTGGAAGAGCCACTGCACCCGGACAATGTGCAGGGCTATGCCCGCCTGAGCGCGGCGAGCCCGATCCGCATTGCCGCCGGCGAGCAGATCTGCGACGTGGCCGAGTTTCGCACCTTGATGGACGTCGGCGGCATCGATGTGGCCCAGGTGGACGTCACGCGCGTCGGCGGGCTGGCCCGTTCCAAGCGCATCGGCTGGGATTCATACGAGCGGCACCGCCTCTGCGTCAATCATTCCTACAAGACGGGCATCAACATCGCTGCCAGCCTGCACTTCGTGGCCGCCCTGCCGAACACGCACTACTTCGAGTATTGCGTCGAACAGGGCGCATTGCGGCAAGATCTGACCAGGCAACGATTTCCAGTCGTGGACGGCGACATTGCCGTGCCCGAGGAACCAGGCCTCGGCGCCGATCTGAACGAGGAAATCGTGGCCAAATACCGGGTCGGCTGATTGGCTTGATTTGAATCAACCTGCCGCCGACCCCTGCTCAGGGGTTTACGAAACAATCATCTAGCGTGAGCGCATGATAAAGGCCCGCGAGGTCGTGCCTCGCGGGCCTTGTGAATGCGGCCACCCAGACTCTAGCGTTCCGTCTGATTCTGCGTCACCGCAGTGGTGGAGAAATCGAGGGGAACGCGGGTTTCTTGCCCGGCCCTGACGGCGATCTCGCGGGTCTGGACGACGGTCTGGCCGTTCTGCACAACCTCGGCGCGCACCGTGTAATAGTAGTCCTTGCCTTGTTCCAGCGGCGGCGAGCGGAACCGACGGGTCTCGGTCGTGTTCTTGCTCGTCCAGCCATTGATGGTCAGCTTGGCGTCCGCCGGCAGCGTGACCACGACGGTGGCCGTGTTTTGCTGGCTCTGGCGCTGAGCCAGTCCGGTGTCAACGACGGTGGTCACGGCCGGGCTGTAAACCACCGTGCCGTAGCCGAAGCAGCCAATGCAGCCATAGTAGCCGCCATAGCAACCGTGGCAGCCGTAGCACCCGTAGCATCCCCAGCAGCCATGACAGCCGTGGCAGCGGTAACCGCGGCAACCGTGGCAGCCCCAACAGCCATAGCAGCCGCCGCAGTAGCAGCCGCAATAGCAGCCGCAACCGCAATGGCAGCCCCGGCAACGGTCCACCGTCACCGGCGTGCCCGAGAGGGCCATCATCATTACCACACTGTACATCGCTCACCTCCTCTAGCCAAACGCCATGCTTTGTGCGCCCGTCCGTCGGGCGAAGCCAGCGCCCTACAATTTACGCAAATTTTCCGAACTAGCAAGGATTTCCAGTTTAACATTTCCAGGAATTGACAAATCCTTGTCACCGGAAGAGTGTCATTCGGCGCAGTGAGTCGATCCAGGCGCGACTGGCCAGCTGTAACCGCTGGACGATTGACTCCCTCCCCGTCTTCCCGTAATCGTCAAAGCATGGCACGCACCACTCCCAAGCCCGCCAGGACGCGCTCCAGGACGAGCAGCGCCGCTGCACAGCAGGTCGAACGGGCCACGCTCCTTCATCTCTATCAGGCAATGCAGCTCATCCGGCAAACCGAGGAACAGCTGGCGCGGGCGCATCAGCGCGGGCTGGTACTGGGAGCCTGCCACACGTATGTGGGGCAGGAGGCGATCGCCACCGGCGTCTGTGCCCATCTCAACAAGGATGACGCGGTCTTCAGCACGCATCGCGGTCATGGGCATGCGCTGGCGAAAGGGGTGCCGCCGCGGGAGTTGATGGCGGAGTTGTTCGGCCGGTCTAGCGGTTGTTCGCGCGGCCGGGGCGGCAGCATGCACCTGTTCGCGCCGGAGATCGGTCTCATGGGGACCAGCGGCATCGTCGGGCCGTGCATCCTCCAGGCTGCCGGCGCGGGTTACACTTCCAAGCTCCTGCAGACGCAGCGTGTCGGCGTGGCGTTCTTCGGCGACGGCGCGGTCAACAACGGCGCCTTTCACGAGGGGCTCAATCTCGCCGGCATCTGGAAGCTGCCCGTGCTGTTCGTGTGCGAGAACAACCAGTTCGCCACCGAGGTGCCGTTCGCCTACGCCGCCGGAAATCCCAGCGTGGCCGGCCGCGGCGCCGCCTATGGCATCCCCGGCATCGAGGTGGATGGCAACGATGTGCTGGCGATTTACCAGGTGGCCGCGGAAGCCGTCCGCCGTGCCCGCGCCGGCGAGGGGCCCACGCTCATCGAGTGCAAGACCTATCGCACCCGGCCGCACGCCGAGGGCATGGGCGACTATTCGTACCGCAGCCGCGAGGAAGTCGAGGACTGGAAGACACGCTGTCCCATCAAGTCGTTTCGCCGTCGCCTGCTCGACGACGGCACGGCGACCGAGAAGGAACTGGACGCCATCGACGCCGAGATCAAGGAACTTGTCGCCGAGAGTCAGCAGTTCGCTGAAAGCAGTCCCTGGCCGGAACCGGCGACGGCCGCCACGCATGTCTATGCGGATTCTCCCGCCTCTCCCTCACGGCGGGGAAGTCAGGTGGTCGCCGGTGAGGCTGTAACCCTCACCCCCAGCCCCTCTCCCAAGGGGAGAGGGGAGCCTGCGACTTTTACCCCCGGCTCGTCTCCCAAGGGGAGAGGGGGGCAAGAGAAGACGTTCATGCAAGCCACTCTGGAGGTTTTGACCGCAGAGATGGCGAAGAATCCGCAGATCTTCGTGCTGGGTGAAGGCATCGGCAAGCGCGGCGGCAACTTTCGCAGCACGGCGGGGCTGTATGACATTCACGGTCCCGTGCGGCTGTGTGACACGCCGATCAGCGAGCGCGGCTTCGTCGGCCTGGCCTGCGGAGCGGCCATGACCGGGTCGCGGCCCGTCGTCGATTTCATGTTCGCCGACTTCATCCTCGACGCGCTTGGCGAGATCCTCAACCAGATCGCCAAGATGCAGTACATGTCCAGCGGCCGGATCAGGATGCCGATCCTGCTGCGCGGCTGCATCGGCATCGGCCATTCGGCGGCCACGCACCACTCCGGCAACTACTACCCGTTGTTTGCCCACTTCCCCGGCCTGCGCGTTGTCGTCCCTTCCAATCCAGGCGACGCCAAGGGGCTGTTCACACGCGCGCTGCGTTGCGATGACCCGGTGCTTTTTCTCGAGCATCGCGAAATCCTGGCCGGCAAGGGCGAAGTCCCCGAAGGCGACTACGAGATCGACTTCGGCCGGGCCGCCATGGTCCGCGAAGGCAAGGACCTCACCATCGTTGCCCTGGCGTTGATGTTGCAGCGCACACTGGAGGCCTGCGACCGGCTAGCAAGTCGCGGCATCTCGGCGGAGGTCATCGACCCGCGCACGGTTTCTCCTCTGGATATCGACACGATCCTGCAATCGGTGAGCAAGACCGGCCGGCTGCTGGTCGTGGATGAGGCCTTCGCGCCGTTCGGCCTGGGGGCGGAGATCGCCGCCGCCGTCATCGACCGCGGCTTCGACGACCTGGACGCGCCGATTCGCCGCCTGCACGGTGCCTTCACGCCAACGCCGTATAGCCCGACACTGGAGAAAGCTGTCGTGCCCCAGGTGGAGGACATTGAACGGGCGATTGGCGAGTTGCTGGCGGAGTGAGAGGTTTGAACTGATGCATTTGGTTGAGTCAATCGCTTGCGGTTTCGCGCGATGCGCGCGTAGCTCTGCGCGAAACCGCAAGCGGTTGACTCGGCCGAGGCTATAATGGCGCTGGCGATTTGGCAGCCCAGACGATTGTTCGGTTGACTTCCAGACCGAACGCTTGAATGACTGATTTCTGACTCGCGCAGTTTGCGATTGCGTACCATTATTCCCAAGCGAGGCTCTGTCTCACGGGCCGCCAGGAAATAACTGAAACAAATCATGTGTTGCTAGTGCATGGGGTAGACACAAACTGCCGGGATAACAATGGTCGGACGCCGTTGCATGATGCCGTTGCCTATGGATACGAGTCCCTTGCAGAAAAGCTCCTAGCAAACGGTGCACGTGTGGATCTTCCAGACAAGTTTGGAAATACGGCATTCGATTTGAAATAGTGAATTTGTCTTGCTACAGGGTTCAAGTGGAAACCACCGCCGCGAGTATTGGTTCACGGCGCGGGCAATAGAGATATTGCCCTTTGTTGATTGTGGTGGGCTTGGACTGCCTCGACAAGCCAGTCGAAGACGTTGCAGGATTGGCGGCGGCAGGTTTCGATGACAGTCAGCAGTCGCTCGACGAACTGACTGCCGGACGCTGATTGCGTGCCGAACGAGAGCTTCCGCCAGATGACCGCGTGCCGCAGCGCTTGCTCGGCGGCATTGTTGG
>VGYC01000261.1 GCA_016873095.1 Planctomycetota bacterium
CTGGCTTTCGAACCGTACAATGTTGCAGCGGCCGAGTTCGTGCGCCATCGGCTGGCCATGCACAATGTCGCCGCGACCGGTCGGTCCGACTATCACCCCGTGCGGCTTTTCCTACGCGACCGCTATGGCGAAATCGTCGGGGGACTGCTGGGTTCGATCTGGGCGGACTGGCTGTTCGTGTCGGACCTCTGGGTGGACGAAGCGGCCCGCGGGCAGCGGCAAGCGACGCGTCTCATGGACGCCGCCGAGAGCTATGCCCGGCAACGCGGCTGCCATTCGGTGTCTCTGGATACGCACTCTTTCCAGGCCCGGCCGTTCTACGAAAAGCGCGGCTATCAGCCATTTGCTGTGCTGGAAGACTACCCCAAGGGTCATCGGAAGTTCTTTCTCATGAAGAAACTGTAGGGGCACATCGTGCTTGATCTGACGATTGTGACCCGTTCTGATTGATACCAATCTCATCGTTTCCCGAACAACCCAGGACAACCGGCAATGACCACAACCGACAATCCGGACAACAAGTGGATCGGCAAGCGTACGCCTCGGCCCGACGGCGCCGACAAGGTGACGGGACGAGCGGCCTACGCTGCCGATACCACCATGCCCGGCATGATCTGGGGCAAGGTGTTGCGCAGCCCGCATCCACATGCGCGCATCAAGTCGATCGATACCTCGAAGGCCGAGGCGTTGCCGGGGGTCATGGCTGTGATGACGTCCAAGGACATCGTCGATTTTCCCGTCGAGAAGGGACCGGTAATGCTGGGCATCCAGGACATGCGCTGGATGTGCCGCAACGTCATGGCGCGCGACAAGGCGCTGTTCCATGGCCATCCGGTCGCTGCGGTTGCTGCGACGACGCAAGCGATCGCCAGCCAGGCACTGAAATTGATCAAGGTCGACTACGAGGTGCTGCCCTGGGCGATCAAGATCAAGGACGCGATGAAGCCCGGCGCCGCTATCCTCCATGACCACGTCAGGTTCGACGGCAAGCCGTCGAACATCGCGGGAACGCTCGAGCACAAGAAGGGCGATATCGAGGTGGGCTTCAAGGAAGCCGATGTGGTCGTCGAGCGCACCTTCGAGACCGAGGCCGTGCATCAAGGCTACATCGAGCCGCATGCTTGTCTTGTCAGCGTCGTCGATGGCAAGGCCACGATCTGGAGCTCTAGCCAGGGCCAATTCATGGTCCGCGCCATGTCGGCTCTCCTGACGGGCATGCAGCAATGCGATATCCGCGCCATCCCCGCTGAGATTGGCGGTGGTTTCGGCGGCAAGACCATCATCTACCTTGAACCATTGGCTCTGGTGTTGGCCAAGAAGTCGGGCCGGCCGGTCAAGATGGTGATGTCTCGTGAGGAGGTGTTCCGTGCTTCGGGCCCGACCTCAGGCTCGATGAGCAAGGTCAAGATCGGTGCCAAGAAAGACGGCACGATCGTCGCAGGTCAGGGCACCTACTGGTTGCAGGCCGGTGCCTTCCCGGGCTCGCCGATCCGTGGCGCAGCCGGCTGTGCTTTTGGGCCCTACGACATTCCGAACGCTCACACGCTGGGCTACGACGTTGTTTCCAACCGCTCGAAGGTCGCAGCCTACCGTGCGCCAGGCGCGCCGATCGGCGCGTATGCAGTCGAGTGCGTGCTAGACGAGCTTGCCGAGAAGCTCGGCATGGATGCGCTTGAGCTGCGTTTGAAGAACGCCGCCAAGCAGGGGACCAAAGCGGTGCATGGGCCGGTCTATCCGGTCATGGGTTACCAAGAGACGGTCAGGGAGGCGCTCGTCCACCCGCACTACAAAGCACCTCTAAAGCCCAATCAGGGTCGAGGCGTTGCCAGCGGCTTCTGGTTCAACGCCGGCGGCGAGTCGAGCGCGGAGATGCGCATCAATGAGGACGGCTCGGTCGTCGTGATGACTGGCCATCCCGACATCGGCGGCTCGCGTGCGTCGACAGCCAACATCGCCGCCGAGCTATTGGGCATCGACCACAGCAAGGTGCAGGTGCTGATCGGGGACACCAGCAGCATCGGCTTCTCGAATCTGACGGGCGGCAGTCGCGTTACCTTTGCGTCGGCCATGGTGGTCACCCAGGCGGCGGAAAAGGTCGTCAAGTCTTTGTGCGAGCGCGCTGCCAAGATCTGGAAGATCGAGCCTGACGCTGTGACCTGGGACAACGGCTACGCTCGACCGGCCGGTGACAACGCTGGAAAGTTTGAACCACTGTCGCTTGCTCAGCTCGCCGCGCGGGCGAGCGAGACAGGCGGCCCGATCGGGGCCGGCGCGTCGAGCAACACCGGCGGCGCCGAAGGCGGCTTCAGCACCCACATCTGCGACGTCGAGATCGATCCCGCAACGGGCCGCGTCTGGGTCACGCGCTACACCGCGTTCCAAGACGTCGGCCGCGCGATCCATCCCGACTATTGCGAGGGCCAGATCCAGGGCGGCGTCGCCCAAGGCATCGGCTGGGCGTTGAGCGAGGAATATATCTATGACAAGAGCGGCAGGCTCGATAACGCCGGCTTCCTCGACTACCGCATGCCCGTCACCTCGGACCTGCCGAAGCTCGACGCCGTCATGATCGAGATTCCCAATCCCAAGCATCCGCAGGGCGTGCGTGGTGTTGGCGAGGTGCCGCTGGTCCCGGTGATGGCGGCAGTCGCCAATGCTATCCACAATGCCTTGGGGCTGCGACTCTACAGTCTACCCATGTCGCCGCCGAAGGTCCTGGAGGCGCTTGAGCCGGAACCGCTGGCCAAGGCGGCAGACTGATGATCGGCGACCGACAGGAGCTCAGCGGAGGCTAAGGTCCCTGAGCTTCTTGTCGAGCGCCAGAAGATCGGACCAGCTTTGCCTTTTGCTGGCAGGCGTGCGCAACAAGTAGGCCGGGTGGAATGTCGGCAGGGTCGGGATGACCGTGCCGTCATCCAACGTGAAGCTCGTCCACTTGCCGCGCAGGCGCATTATGCCCTCGGTCGTGTCGAGCACCGACTTCGCCGCCGTGCCGCCCGCCAACAAGAGCGCCTTGGGTCGTGCCAGATCGATATGCCGCCGCGTGAAGGCCATGCAGATCGCTTGTTCGGCGAGCGTCGGCGTGCGATTGCCGGGTGGTCGCCAGAACAGGATGTTGGTGATGTACAGATCGCGCCCGCGGCTCATGCCTACGGCGTCGAACATGCGATCCATGAGCTGTCCGCTGACGCCGACGAATGGTTTGCCAAGCCGATCTTCGTCTGCCCCGGGTGCCTCGCCGACGATCATGACGGGCGCGCCGGCGACACCATCGGCAAAGACGGTGGTCTTCGCTGTCCGCTTCAGCGCGCAGCCCTCGAAGGCGCGTACGGCTGCTTCGAGTTCCGCGATGCTGCTGCAACGCCGAGCCTGCTCGCGCGCATCCTCGACGAGTTGCGGCGATTCGATAGGTACCGGCGACCGGATAGCAGGAGCTGCGGACGACGGAACGCGAGGTGGTGGCGGTATCTGGGCGCGCGGCAAACTGGGTGTCGATGCCGAAGCAACTGGGTATGAAGGCGGTGTAAATCGATCGACGGCCTCCTCGCCGATGGTCTCGTCAAGGCCTTGATCGATGTACCACTTCAGCAGCGAGCCAAGGTCGTCGCTGGCGATAGATGGATTCATGGCAACCGCTTCAGAAAAGCGTCGAGAATAGGCGCCCAAAGGGCGGCGTCAGCGTGACTTGCCATATGGCCCTTGTTGGACGGCAATTCGACGTAGGTCACGTCGACACTCGCCCGCCGCATGTCGGCCACGTAGCCCGGACAGAGCGCGATGTCGAACTGCCTGTCTGACGGCGATTGCACATAGAGCACCTTGGTATGTCTGAGCTTGGTGTAGTCGCCCGTGACGTCAAAGCTGCCGATCGCCCTGCGCAGGACCACCATGGAATGGCCATCATAGGTCTGTGCCCAGGCTCGTGCGTTGGCGCGCACCGTCGCCTCGCGGACCTTGGGGTCGGGCATGGTCTCGACTAGGGTCTCGTTTTGGCCATAGGCCATCAGGGTCTCGAATCGGATCTCCTCGAGCGTCTTGGCGATGCCGCCGTTGTCGTAGTACCAGCCGCCATTCCAGTTGGGGTCGCTGGCCAAGCGCTGCTGCAGCGCCACGAGCCGGTCGAGACTGGCCGGCGAGCGTGGCGCCGTCACCGATGGCACGATCGCCTTCATGAAGCCCGGAAAGGAGACGGCCCATTGAAACGACTGAAAACCGCCCATCGACGGACCGATCACCGCGACCAGGCTGACAAGCCCTAATGAATCGACCAGGAGCTTCTCCGCCGACACAATGTCGCGCATCGTGATATCGGGAAAAGTCGGCCCATAGGGTTTGCCGGTCTTGGGATCGAGACAATTTGGACCGGTGCTGCCGTGCGCCGACCCCAGCGCATTGACCGACACTACGAAGTAGCGGTCCGTGTCGATGGCTTTGGCGGGGCCAATCAGGCCGTCGAACCACCCAACGGCACCCGCCGCCACGCCACGGCCTTGTTTGCCGGGCGCATTGCGTCCGGCAGCGTGGTGGCTTGATGTGTATCCATGCACGACCAGGATGGCGTTGTCGCGGCGCGGAGCCAGGGTACCGTAGGTCTCATAGGCAAGTGTCAAAACCGGCAGCACCCTCCCGCTTTCCAGCCGGAAGTCCCGGCTGGTGAAGAGTTTGCTCTCGATTTCACTCAACTGTGCCACGGGAATTCCCTTTTCGCTGGGTGGCGATTCCGCCCCCGACAGGCTATCTACAACTGAAGGATCGCCGCCCCTTGGCGGTGCGTCCATGTTGAAAAGGCATTGCAGGGCGAGACGAGCATGGCGCGCGAGTCGATGGAATATGACGTGTTGGTCGTCGGCGGCGGTCCGGCGGGGCTGTCGGCCGCGATTCGCCTCAAGCAGCTCGCGGCCGAACGCAATCATGACGTCTCGGTCTGCTTGATCGAGAAGGGTTCGGAGGTTGGAGCCCATATCTTGTCGGGCGCCGTCGTCGATCCTATCGGCTTGAATGAGCTGATCCCCGATTGGAAAGAGAAGGGAGCACCACTCGAAACCCAGGTCACTGACGATCAGTTCCTGTTCCTCACCAAGAGTGGTGCTTACCGCTTCCCCAATTTCCTCATGCCGAGGCTGATGAGCAATCACGGCAACTACATCGCCAGTCTTGGAGAGGTCTGCCGGTGGCTCGGCCAGCAGGCTGAGGCACTGGGTGTCGAGATCTATCCAGGCTTCGCCGGCGCCGAGGTGCTCTACAACGAAGACGGTTCCGTGAAAGGTGTCGCGACCGGCGACATGGGCATCGGCAAGGATGGCAAGCACAAGGACAGCTACACCCAAGGAATGGAACTGCACGCCAAGTACACCTTGATTGCGGAGGGTGTACGCGGCTCGCTCGCCAAACAGCTCATGGGCAAGTTCGATCTTCGTTCGGGCGTCGACCCACAAAAGTTCGGGATCGGGCTGAAAGAGCTTTGGCAGGTCGAGCCTGCCCGCTTCAAGAAAGGCCTGGTCGTGCATTCGCAAGGCTGGCCGCTCAGCGAGACCGATAGCCAGGGCGGTTCGTTCATGTACCACTTTGGCGACAACCTCGTGGCGGTCGGCTTTGTGGTGCACCTGTCGTACGAGAATCCGTATCTCTCGCCGTTCGACGAGTTTCAGCGGTTCAAAACTCATCCGGACGTGGCGAAGCATCTGCAAGGTGGCAAGCGACTGGCCTATGGCGCGCGCGCCATCAACGAAGGTGGTCTGCAGTCGGTCCCCAAACTCACCTTTCCCGGCGGCGCCCTGATCGGCTGTTCCGCGGGCTTCGTCAACGTGCCGCGCATCAAGGGTAGCCACAATGCGATCAAGAGCGGCATGCTCGCGGCTGAGGCGACTTTCGAGGCGCTGGCCGCCGGCAAGACCGGCAACGATGAGTTGATCGCCTATCCGGTGAAGGTCAAAGCGTCGTGGATCTGGAAGGACCTCGACAAGGTGCGGAACGTGAAGCCGGCGCTGCGCTGGGGAACCACGTTGGGTACGCTCTATGGCGGCCTGGATATGTGGTTGCACGACCTTGGCATTCGCGTGCCATGGACCCTGCGCCACAAGAAGGCCGACCACGAGTGCCTAAGGCCGGCTGCCGAATTTCAGCCCATCCAGTACCCCAAGCCCGACGGTGTGCTGTCGTTCGACAAGCCGTCATCAGTGTTTCTGTCGAGCACCAACCACGAAGAAGATCAGCCGGTGCATCTCCGACTGCGCGACGCATCGATTCCGATCGCCGTCAACCTACCGCTCTATGCGGAGCCCGCTCAGCGCTATTGTCCTGCCGGCGTCTATGAGGTTGTGACGGCGGACAATGGACAGCCGCGTTTTCAGATCAACGCCCAGAACTGCGTCCACTGCAAGACTTGCGACATCAAGGATCCCGCCCAAAACATCGACTGGGCGGTACCCGAAGGCGGTGGCGGCCCCAACTATCCCAATATGTGAACAACATGCGGTGTAAACATTTTGCGCTGCTCGCGGCAGCGATCATTCTTACCCTGCCGGCTGCCGGCTACACGCAGCAGGGTGGCCAGCCAAGCGGGACCCAGGCCAAGCCGCCGGCGCAACGCCCGGCGCCACCGCCACGTGGTGCGCGCATTCCGTCGATCGCGCTGAGTGGATACTATCTCGCCGCCCGCGTCGCCGAGCAGGATCACGACTACGATGTGGCGGTCGAGCAGATCGATCAGGCCCTTGCCCAGGCACCGACCGATCCGGAGTTGACTTACATTGCCTTTCGGCTGCGTCTGTTGGCGGGTCGTTTCGACCAAGCTCTGCAGCTTGCACCCCGGATCCTGGCGTTCAGGCCCAACGACGGCCTGGCCAACCTGACGATGGCCGTGCAGGCCATCAAGAAGGGTGACTATCGCGCCGCCGAACAGCAACTCGGCCGCATCTCGGGCGAGGTCCAGCTTGGCCCGCTGCGCGAGTACATCCTCGCGTGGTTGAAGGCCGGCGAGAAGGACTTCGCAGCGGCGCGCGCGCGCATCGCCAAGCTCAAGCCCGCTGCGGGTGAACGCGCCGAAGCACCGGCGCTGGTGATCGATGCGCAGATCGATGAGATGGCCGGCGACAAGGCGGCGGCCGAAGCCAAGTACCGCCGCGCTATGGCCCTCGACAAGAACGGTCTGCGCACGACCGTCGCTGTCGCCGAAGGGTTGCGACGGCTGGGCAAGGCTGACGAGGCACGCGACCTACTCAAGACTTACGGCGAAAAGTACAGCGACAGCGTGGTGATGGACGGCCTGATCGGTCCCGGCGCACCGATGCCAGCGCCGCCGTCGCCCGCCTCCGGGATCTCCGAGATTCTGTTCGACATCGGGGGCATCCTGTCCTCCGATCCGCGCAGTCAGCGTGCCGACCTCGCGTTGATCTTTTACCAGCTCGCCGCAAGTTTGAAACCCGAGCACGACTTTGCCTGGTTGATGATCGCGGGACTGTACGAGCAGTTCCAAATGATTCCCAAGGCGGTCGAGGCGCTCAGCCGAATCGGCGTCAACTCTCCGCTCTACTGGCAAGCACGCCTGCGGGCAGCGGCCCTTGACGCCCAGCAGGAAAAGCTCGAGCAGGCATTGAACCGGCTGCGGGCGCTGGTTGCCGAGAAACCGGATCGTATCGACGCGGCCTTGACGCTCGCTGATCTGTTGCGGAGCAAGGAGCGCTATGGTGACGCCGTGCAGGCATACGACACGGCGATCCGCCGGATTCGGAACCTCGAAGAGCGCCATTGGCCGGTGTTCTTCGGACGCGGCATCGTGCTGGAACGCACCAAGCAGTGGCCGAAGGCCGAGATTGACATGAAGAAGGCCCTCGAGCTCTCGCCCGAGCAGCCGCACGTGTTGAATTACCTCGGCTATAGCTGGATCGACCAGGGCATCAATCTCGACGAAGGCATGAAGATGCTGCAGCGAGCCACCGAGCTGCGACCTGACGATGGTGCCATCACCGATTCGGTCGGCTGGGCGTTCTATCGCCTCGGGCAGTATGACAAAGCTGTCGAGTGGCTGGAGCGGGCTGCCGAGCAGAAGGGAGACGACGCTACCATCATCGAGCATCTTGGTGATGCCTACTGGCATGTTGGCCGCCGCCGCGAGGCACGATTCCAGTGGGAGCGGGCGCTCAATCAGAAACCCGAGAAGGACCGTGTGCCGGTGCTCCGCGACAAGCTTGAGAACGGGCTTACCGCCGCCAATGACAAGCCGACCGTCTACGAAAAGCCCGCCGAGGCGCGCCAGGGCGGTTAGCGCACATCCCGTGCCGCCGGAGTTCGCCGGACGGGATGCGCCTTCTGCAACTGTTGTCCGCTTTGCGCGCATTTCCGATCTGGTGGAACCGATCGCGGTTCCCCGAGACCGGGAATCGCTCTAGCTGGCGGTGAGGTCGGCGTCGTGCGATTGGCTCGTGCCAAGGTCAATCTGTGGCTGAACGTCGTAGGCCGCCGCAGTGATGGCTATCACCTGATCGACTCACTTGCCGCCTTTGTCGATTTGGCCGACGAGCTCGAGGTGCGGCCGGCAGACCGGCTGTCGCTCGAGATCGAAGGGCCATTTTCCCCAGCGCTGGCCGACGACGAAGACAATCTCGTGCTCAAGGCGGCGCGCCTCCTGGCCGGCCACACGGGCGTATCACCTCGTGCCGCCATCCGACTGGTAAAGCGCGTGCCGGTGGCCGCCGGCCTGGGTGGTGGATCGGCCGACGCCGCTGCTGCTTTGAGCGAGCTGGTTGAGCTGTGGCGGGTGGCGATGCCTGTCGACGAGCTGTTCGACTTGGCGGCGACGCTGGGTGCCGACGTGCCGATGTGCCTCGCCGGTCGGACGGCCCTCGTTTCGGGGGTCGGCGAGCAACTGCAGCCGGCGCCGCCTTTGCCGGCCTGCGGCGTTCTCTTGGTCAATCCCGGCGTGACACTGACAACGCGGAACGTCTTCGCTGCTCGTAGGGGGCCATTCTCGGCAGCCCATCTCGCCAACCCTCATTGGCGTGACCTTGAACAGCTCGCGAACGCCCTGGCTGAGCGTGGCAACGATTTGACCGAAGCAGCGATCTCGTTAGCGCCGCAGGTTCGCCAGGTGCTCGAAGAGCTGCGCCGCGGACAAGGGGTGCGATATGTCGCCATGAGCGGCAGTGGGGCGACGTGTTTTGCCCTCTACGACGACATGGTGCTGGCGCGACGTGCGGCGCAGGCGTTGCCCAAAGGCTGGTGGCGCCATGTCGGCGCGTTCGTGGCCGGGTCGCCGCCAGCCTAGAGCGTCGCGCGTGAAATAGGAATCGAAGGGGGATTCCCAAGGAATCGGAAATCTGATTCAAGATGCTAGCTGGGCAGTGGAGGCCAGCATGGATGGGAAAG
>VGYC01000262.1 GCA_016873095.1 Planctomycetota bacterium
CGAGCGAATCGATCTTTTGGTTCTGCGAATCCAGCAGTGGAACCGGGAGAAAGACGCGGCGGAAAAAACATTCCGCCAAGCGCACCAGCGCGATGATGGCCGGTGGGTTCTTCGTAAGCCTGCCGGTCTCCTGCCGCTCTACAATCGGACCCGGTTGCAGTCGGCCGACTGGTGCATTGTCGTCGAGGGCGAGAAGTGCGTCCACGCGCTGGCGAGCATTGGCATTGTCGCAACCACGTCGCCGATGGGCGCCGGCAAGGCAAAGTACGCGGACTGGTCCCCGCTTCGCGGCAAGCGGGCCTATCTTTGGCCGGACCATGACGCGATCAAGCCGGAAACCAAAAAGAGCCCCGGCCACGAGCACATGCGCGAGGTCGCCGAGATCCTCCAAGGGTTTGATTGCGACGTGCGGCTCGTTGATCCGGAAGTGGCCGGGCTTCCTCGCGATGGCAGCGACGTGGTTGATTTCTTGGAGGCGATCGACGGAGACGCGGCATACAAGCGTGGCGCACTCGACATTGTCCTGGAACAAGCCAAGACCGTATCGGCCGCAGCCGAGTTATTCGCCCGAATCGAAGCTTGCGTCGATGGGACATACCGAGACATCGGCTTCCCGTGGCGCGCGATCAACCGGTTAACACAGTCGCTCCTACCTGGCTCGATCGCCATGCTATGTGGCAATCCAGGGGCCACGACAAGCTACTTCGTTCTTGAGTCGCTGATGCACTGGGAGGCCGCCGGCTTGCCGATTGCGTGCCTCATGTTGGAGCACGACAAGGCCTACTGGCTGCAACGCTGCTTGGCGATCTTCGCGGAGAATGCTGGGATTGTGAGTGCCGAGTGGATTCACCAAAATCCGGAGGTCGCGCGACAGGCCGGTAGCAAGTACGCCCGCGCGCTGAATCGCATGGCCAGAATCATCGAGACGACAGCAGGGGATGCCTCGCATTTGGACTTGCTGTCTTGGCTCGATCTGAAGTCTACCGCTGGCTGCCGTATCCTCATCATCGACCCGGTCACCGCCGCTGCGGCGACAGATCAGCCTTGGGTCGCGGATCGAAACTTCGTGATGCGGGCAAAGGCCCTCGCTCGCGACCGTGGCTTCAGCCTGGTGCTGGTGACTCACCCCAGAGTCGCGAGTAAGCAACGGATTGCTCCCCTTGACGATCTAGCCGGCGGTGCTGCGTTTCAGCGATTTACACAGACCGTGTTGTTGCTGCGGTCGCACTATCCGTTGCGCGAAATTACATGCGCTGGCCAGTTCGGGAACAGTGCAGCTCAGATAAACCGGAGCATCTTGGTTGCGAAGGCCACCAATGGTCCGGGCAGTGGTATGGAGATCGCGATGGATTTCGATTCGCAGCGATTGCGCTTCGCGGAGCGAGGCCTCATAGTCGCCGATTGAAAGGACCATCCTGAATGTGCGACGCATTGCGCCAGAAGATTGCCTGTGTCAAGGCAGAATTTGGCAACCGCCCGCCGGAATCGTTGGCCCGCGTCCTGGCTGATTTCGAATCTCTCGCCGATATTTACCCGCTCGCCGAGTTGGAGCGAGCCATCGACGCCGCTGCCCGAAACGCGAAGGCAATCCTCGCCGGCATCCCTGGCCCGACGTTCCCGCGCCACGCTTTGGTCTTGCAAGAGCCGCCGGCGAATCTGGTGGAGGAAGCCGCTTGACCAACACCGGCCGTACCCTGATGCGCCTCCGCCGCTGCGGTTTCATGTCGGCGGTCGTCGAAAAGTGGTTGCGCAAAATCGACCGCCGGCAGGACCTCTGGGGTTTTGCCGACGTCATCGCCTGTCATCCGCGCGAAGGGTTCTTGCTGGTGCAAACGACAAGCGCCGCTCACGTCGGCGACCGCCTCGCGAAGGCGAAGGCCCGCCCCGAGCTGGCCATCTGGCTGGCGGCCGGCGGACGCTTCGAGGTTCACGGCTGGGCGCGGCGTGCGGGCGGTTGGCGGTGTCGGGTTGTCGAGGTGCGGGCTGGTGACCTCGAGCCGATGGAGTTGGTTGCCTTGCCGAAGCGGCGCAGGGGCAGGCTACTTCAGCCGGCGTCGCTGTTCTCGTGAAAAAGCGAAGCCCCGCCAGGAACACGCGCCCGCGGGGCTTCGCACCAGGTTGGCTGACACGAATAAATCGTCTCGTGGTCCGCGCGATTTGACATCCACCGACCAGAGAGGCGCCAACGCGAGTGCCGGACTTGCGGGTTTTGACGAGACTCAAAAAGGATCGGGCAACATGAGTCATCCGACGAAACAGGTAGCCGCCCCCAGCCTGGTAGACCAGGACGGCCTCCGCGCCGTCATCCAGGACACCGTGCGGACGACCGTGGCCGCGGTGCTCGCCCAGCTCGAGGCCGACCGCGCGAAGCTGAACGGTCGGATCGCCTATTCCGAGCACGAAGCAGCGGCATTGCTTGGCCTTGAGTGGCACCAGCTGCGGGATGAGCGACGACGCGGGCGCATTGCGGCATCAGTTGGCCCCGGCCGAAAGATCTTGTACACCCGCGAGGCATTGCTCGCCTATCTCGCGGAGCGGCAGTGGGAACCGGGAAACTCTTGAGCGCGGCCCGCAGGAAGGGTACAGTGCTGAGGTTGCGTTGATCCTTTGGCGCCGGTCTGGTCCCCGTCTGCAACCGGGGGCTGGGCCGGTCGCCAGTTGCAGAGGGGATCGTGCCATGTCATCGCTTGCAAGAGCTTGGGTGTTCCAGGACGACAAACAGGTCAAGAAACACGGTGCCAAGAAAGCAAGCTGGTACGCCGGCTGGCGCGACCCTGAAGGGCGTCGCTGTTGCAAATCATGCGGCCCGGGCGCCACCGGCAAGAAAGCGGCAGATCGCGTGGCCCGGACGGTCAACGCCCAACTCATCACGGGGACCTACGGCAGCCACGAAAAGAAGCTCTGGGCCGACTTCCGGCGAGAGTATGAAGCAAAAGTCATCGATGGCATGGGAGTTCGCAACCGGCAGGAAACACTGCACGCGCTGGACCAGTTCGAGCGACTGGTGAAGCCTCGCAAGATCGCCGCCGTCACGACACGAACCATTGCCGACTTCGTCGCCCTCCGCAGGCAGGAGCCCGGACAGAAACGACGCGGCCAGAAGGGCGCGAAGGGGAAGGATTCGCGGCCAACCGTCTCGCCAGCGACGATCAACAAGGAGCTGCGGCATCTTCGGGCCGTGCTGAAAAAGGCTCGCAAGTGGGGCTATCTGCCGCGTGACGTGGAATTCGATTTTCTGAAAGAGCCGGGGAAACTGCCGACGTACATCCCGCCCGATGACTTCGCGGCCATCTACCACGCTTGCGACGTGGCCAAGCTGCCGAAGGAGTTGCCCTATCCTGCCGCCGACTGGTGGCGCGGGTTGCTCATGGTCGGATACATGACCGGCTGGCGCATTGGCGCCATGCTCTCCCTTCGCCGCGAGGACGTAGACCTTGAGAAAGGGTCGGCGCTAACCCGGGCCGAGGACAACAAGGGCAAGCGCGACCAGATCGTCCACCTGCATCCCATCGTGCTCGAGCACTTGAAGAAGTTGCCCGGCTTCTCGCCTGTATTCTTCCCCTGGAACTTCCGGCGTGCGAGCCTATTCACGGAGTTCGGCAAAATCCAGAAAGCCGCCGGCGTCAAGGCGCCGGCCGGACGCGAGCACTACGGTTTCCACGACCTACGCCGGGCCTTCGCCACGATGAACGCCGACAAGCTGACTCCGGACGCCTTGCAGCTTCTGATGCAGCACAAGGACTACCAGACGACGCAGCGCTACATCAACATGGCGCGGCAACTGAATCCAGCGGTGCAGAATCTGTTCGTGCCGGACGTGACTGCGAAAGTGGGTAGAGGTTGAAAGGCACTCGGCGCTCAGCATCAGGAACGCGGTTAGCTGCCCAGCAATTCCCGAATACTCTTGATCATCGCTTCGGACCGCTGGCGCCTACTCGCTTCCATCTTGCCGCCATCAAACTGCGCGTGAAAGACGACGACCAAAAATCGGCCCCAGAGCAGGCTCAGATCGCCTTGCGGCCTGATTTGCTTGCTGGCATCCTCGACAGAAGGGTGTCGGAACATGATGATCATGCCGTTGCCAGCGCTTTTCTCCGAAAGGGCAGTGAGAATCGGCTCGGATTTCTTGCGAGAAAGCGCGCCTTCATCGTCGGTGAAAAGAAACGAGTCGGGAACCTGCCCGCTTGCCCGACTAACCCGGCCCAGCGCATAAATCTTCATCCCACTGGCCGTGAGGTAGGAAGCGAGATCATCGCAACTCCGCCCTTCCTTCATCATCAGCCGTCGGCTTCGTGATGGGCTTTTGTGGCTGCTGGCTGCATCCAGGCGCAAGAAGGAAGCCAAGAAACGTAACGCCCGCATACAAGAAAAGGCCCGTACCGGCCGCATGGGCTGAAAACCGCTCAGGAGGGATATAGGAGGGACAGCCCTTTCATGCCGTCCGTCGATTTGACGTAAGTCCTTACTGCCGAAGGTGGGACTTGAACCCACACCCTCTTGCGAGGACCGGATTTTGAGTCTGCAAACCCGGTTTTCACAAGCTCTTTTTGTTAGTCAACTTACGGCACTAACTCCTTTTCAACTCGCCTCTTGTGACGACATGGCATGTTGCCTCGTGAGGCGTTCGTATTATACGAAATCGTGCAACATTGCGGCACCTATGCGGCACTTTTGGCCAGGGCCTCTGGACACAAACATTCCAACCTGATGTTCGGCGTCGCCAGGACGATCATTAAGCGGTACGCCACGCTTCTCCAGGACTCCATCCGCTCATCCGCCAGCAGACGCTGGGTCACAAGCCGACAAAGACCAATGGCCTGGGCATGACCGGACACTACACGCACACGCGGCCCGAAACGCAGCGGCAGCAAATCGAGCAGGCGCTACGGCGATGGCCGGCGTCACTTCAATATGCGCTTGAGCGCGTGGCCGGTGAGGACAGGCGCGGTGCCGGGATTGATGCGCCGTTCAGCCTGGCATGAGGCGATGATCTTCCTTACACCAAGGGTGTCAGGAGACATCGCCATGGCTGCACAAGCCCGGTGGGAGGAGCGATACCAGAAGGGCGACACGCCCTGGGAGACGGGCCAGCCGTCGTCTGAACTTCAGTGCGTGCTTGTCGAAGCCGACATCCAGCCCTGCCGCGCCCTGGAGCTTGGCTGCGGCACCGGCGCCAGCGCCGTCTGGCTCGCCCAGCAGGGGTTCGAGGTCACCGCGCTTGATCTGAGTCAATTAGCCATCGACCGCGCCCGCCAGAGAGGAAACGAAGCTGGCGTTGGTATCAACTTCATCATCGCTGACGTGCTGAAGCCGCCGGCGGAACTTACCGGTCCGTTTGACTTCATCTTCGACAGAGGCTGTTACCACGTAGTCAGGCGCGAGGATGTGACGGCCTATCTGGCGACGGTGCGCAGCCTCACGCGGCCGGGGACGCTAGGCCTGGTTTTGACCGGCAATGCCCGCGAGCCCCACGAGCCAGGGCCGCCCGTCGTTGCCGAGGAACAGATACGGGCGGAGCTGGGAGTGCTCTTCGACATCGTCCGGCTGCGGGAGTTTCGCTTCGACCAGTCCCAGGCCGACGACAAACGCTTTCTCGGCTGGTCGTGCCTGGTGCGTCGGCGAAAGGACAATTGACGGCCGGCGCCCGTGCTCATGTGCGCGAGGTCTTCACTACCGACTCCTCGCCAGCCAGTTGACAAGTTAATCGGACGATCTTGTCACCCTCGATCGTGATGTGATGGTTGATGATGACGGGATCGGGAAGTCCAGTCCTATCAAAGTTGCCATCCACCTTGGTGGTAACGACGGTCTCCTCGTCGCGACTTGTCGCATCCAGGACTTCAAGAGTTACGTGCGGCTCAATGATCTCGTGCTCGCACCACGCCTTGATCGCCGCCATGCCACGGAACTCACGGCCCGCGTCATTGACGATTGCGCTCTCGCTGAAGCAGACGAGGAAAGCAGCGGCATCGTGGTTATTCGTGGCCCGGAAGTAGGCAGCGGCAGTTGCGGGTAGTTTTTTCGCTTGAGTGACCATGGCTGTCTCCTGAGTTGTGGAACGCCGGAGCCCTATGCCCGGCCTACCTCATGGACACAACCGGAGACCGACCATGACAACTCTTCATCGAGATTCTTCAGCTCAGGTGCAGCGCTGCGCGGACCTCGCGATCTTCCAGCATGCGCCGGAGCCAATTGACCTGATCGGCCGGTTTGAGAAACGGGTGATCGCGGTAAATGGCCGCGTACTCTCCCTCAACGACGTTCTCGATGTCGCGGACCGTTTCAGCGGCGACATTCTTGACGAGTTCCACATGCTGCGGAACGAACAGAAGATGATGGGGATCGACGTGGCCCGCCTCGATGAAGCCCCGAGTCTTCTTGGCACAGCGGCAGGGGTTGTTTCTGTTCACAAGACCGCACTGGTTGTTCATGAACCGATAGAGGTCGCGGCGTGCGCGAGCCAGACACTGACGGAAGTTATCGGCGGTCATCTCCAGAACCTCGCCGCCAACCGTGTCGCTGGCGCAGAGGATCTCTCCGAGCGTGAAGATCAGCCGTTGCTTGCGGTCCAAGCACAGCAGCATGCCCAGGGTGCAGCCGATCTTGGCCTCTTCGACGAGGAGCGGCACCTCCACGGGCACGGTTTTCGGGTCGGGCAGGTCGAGATCGGGCGTGCGGTCGATGGCGGCGCCATAGTCTGCGAATGACGGTGCTTGCGTCTCGGCGCTGTGGCGCCTCATGTTGAGCACATGATTGGCAGCGATGCGATAGAGCCAGGTGCGGAACTTGCTTTCGCCCTTGAAGGTGCTGAGCTTGGTGATGACCTTCACGAGCACTTCCTGCGTGACCTCCTCGGCGTCGTGCGGCTGGAACACCATGCGGACGGCGATGTTGTAGATCCACGCCTGATGCCGCAGAACCAGCGACTCCAGCGCGGCCCGGTCGCCGTTCTTGGCACGCTCGACCAGTTCGGCATCCGAAGGATCGGCCTCCGCGACCTCGGTGAATGGGTTGAACAAGGCTCGCCTCCTTGGCCAAGGTATTGACATTGTGACGGATGCGGCAAGGTCCAATGCTTGGACACGCCTGAAGAGCGAGTGTGACAGTTGTATGACGCTTTTGGCAATTAGGCTGCCGATTCATGACCAGCATCGACGACCTCGAAGACGTAGCCGTTCGGGTCTCGGAAAAAGAAGCGCTCGAAGGGCGTGGCTCGCTCCGGCTCGATAAGCGTTGCGCCGTGCGCCAACAGGCGACGCTTCAGGGCGTCGAACTCGGCCGCGGGGAAGGCGAGGGCGATGTGCCTGCCGAACTCCGCCTCGAACGGCGAGGGCGCGAACCCCACCACCTCGACCAGGTGCAATTCCTGCCCCGGCGCGATCTCCAGCCACGCCGCGCGCCGGCCGATGTTGCCCGGCCGATTGATCGGGTGCCACCCCAGCGCCTCGGCGAAGAAGGTCAAGGACGCCTGAACGTCGCGGGTGGCCAGGGTGATGTGTGCCAGTGGCATTGCAGATTCTCCCTGACTTGTCCTACGCCGATCGGATTGCTTTGCCACTGGTCACGTCGAACCGCGCAACAAGAATCGCTGGTGGTCGCCGTGACCTTGAACACTATCGTACCCGGAGCATTCAAGACGGAGAGCATCACGATGGGCAAAGTGCTGGTGCTGTACGATTCAGCCAGTGGCAACACCGCGAAGATGGCAGCCCTGGTCGTCGAAGGGGGCGGCGCCATTCCCGGCGTGGAGGTCCGCCTGCGTAAGATTAATGAGGCGACTGCCGACGACGTGCTCTGGTGCGACGGCCTGGCCCTGGGGAGCCCGACCAACATGGGCGTCCTTTCCTGGAAAATGAAGAGGTTCTGGGACGAGACGATGGCGCCGCACTGGATGAAGGTGGACGGCAAGATCGCCTGCGCCTTCTCGTCCTCGGGCGGCTGGGGCGGCGGCACCGAGCTGGCCTGTCAGTCGTTGCTCACCGTGTTGATGAACTTTGGCTTCCTGGTCTTCGGCGTCACCGATTACGCCAGCAATTTGACGACCGCTCATTACGGCGCCATCACCGCCCGCGAGCCGCGCGACGAAGGCACGCAGGCGGCGTGTCGTCTTTTGGGAAAACGGCTGGCCGAGTGGGTTGCCGTTTTCTGCGATGGCCGGAAGGACCAGCATCCCCTGAACAAGTCCGACGCTCGCCTGGGCCCCGGTTGATTGAGCTATGCCCGTTTATGGGAGGCGAGCCCAATGTTGTTGCCCGGTAATCGAGGTACACAAGGCATGCGATCTCTCCTTTGCGTCTGCACAATCATCGCGTTGTCCACCGTTTCCGCTTCTGCGGATGAAAAACTCAAAGGCATTGCGTGCCGCTCGGTCCACCTTGGCTACCCAGCGCCGGAGGGGATCGCCTTCTATACCGAAATGATGGTCGAGAAATCCGCGGACGGCACCTATTTTATGGCTGCCGGGTGGAGCAAGGGCTACTTCGGCATCCAGGAACTCGCCAGCGGCAAGAAGCTCGTCCTCTTTTCCGTGTGGGATCCGACCGCTGGCGATGACCCAAAGAAGGTTGATGAGACGAAGCGCGTCAAGTTGCTGCACAAGGACGAGGCCGTGCGGGTTCAACGATTTGGCGGCGAGGGGACCGGGGGACAGTCGTTCTTCGATTACGACTGGAAGATTGGCGAGACGTACCGATTCCTCGTCACCGCGAAACCAGACGGCGATGCGCGTATTGCATATGGCGGCTTCTTCTTCATGCCCGAGAAGAAGGAATGGAAACACCTCGTGACATTCTCGACGATCACCAACGGCACACTGCTGAAGGGCTATTACTCGTTTGTCGAAGACTTTCGGCGAAACAAGGTATCCACGACGAAGTTGCGACGTGCCAACTATGGCAACGGGTGGGTGAAGTCAGTGAAGGGCGATTGGCTGCCACTGCACAAAGCGCGGTTCACGGCAGATGCAAACCCGGTGCTGAACATCGACGCAGGCGCGATCGACGGCGGCTACTTCCTTGCAACCGGCGGTGACACGACAAACACGACGACGAAACTCCGTGACATGAGTATTGGTTCACGGCGCGGGCAATAGAGATATTGCCCTTTGTTGATTGTGGTGGGCTTGGACTGCCTCGACAAGCCAGTCGAAGACGTTGCAGGATTGGCGGCGGCAGGTTTCGATGACAGTCAGCAGTCGCTCGACGAACTGACTGCCGGACGCTGATTGCGTGCCGAACGAGAGCTTCCGCCAGATGACCGCGTGCCGCAGCGCTTGCTCGGCGGCATTGTTGG
>VGYC01000263.1 GCA_016873095.1 Planctomycetota bacterium
GTCCCGATTTGGGCTTGGCTGCTGGCTTCTTGTAATGCGGATGCGTGGTCGATGGCGGCTTCGACGAGTTGCTGGGATTCTTGCCGAGCTTGGCTTCGAGTTCCGCCACGCGCGCGGTCAGCACGCGAATCTGCTCCGCCTGCCACTTGATCAAAGCAAGGACTTCAGGCGGCAGCGATGCCAACACTTCTGCCGATACTGTCGGTGGAGCATCCATGCCAACCGCAACAGTACCCGAAACCACGATTCCGAGCTATATCGACCCGTGACCGGTTACCTTTACGAGTTACTCACCGGACGGACGCCGTTCGAGGGCCCGCCGCAGGTGGTGCTGTACAGCGTCATCAACGACACGCCACCGCCGCCGCGCAAGCTGCGCCGCGACGTTCCGCTCGATCTGGAAACCATCTGCCTCAAGGCCATGGCGCGAGAACCCGGGCGTCGTTACAAGGATTGCCAGGCGCTGGCGGACGACCTGCGTCGCTGGCTGGAAGGCGAGCCGATCACGGCGCGGCGGCCGGGGATCGGCGAACGGCTGATCCGCTGGTGCAAGCGCGAGCCGAAGCTGGCCATTGCCGGGGCGTTCATGCTGATCGGCCTGATCGCCGCCGCCGTCGCGCTGTCGTTCTTCGCCAATCACCTCCAGGCCGAGTGGGACAGCGAGAAACTCGCCAAGCAGCAGAGCGACCAGGCCCTCGCCGACGAGCAGGACCAGCACAAGAAGTCGCAGGACAGCCTCTTCGACAAGCAGATGCAGCTCGCCCAGAGCCAGATCAAGGACAATCAGCTGATGCCGGCCATGCGCTCGCTGGAGGCCATCCCGGCGGCCCGGCGGACCTGGGAATGGAAGATCCTGATGCTGCAAGCTCAGGGCTCGCCGGAAATGGTGCGCGTGTTCCGCGGCGACCGCGGCTTTGCCGGCATGATGGCCTTCAGCGCCGACAGCAAGAGCCTGTGGGTGGATTACTGGCGCGGGCAGAGCAAGGTGTGGGACCTGGCCAGCGGTACCGCCGTCACCGGGCCGAACCTGGGCAACGACGGCTTTCCCAGGCAACCATTTGAAGCGTCATACAGCGGCGATACGCTGAAGATGGTCTGGGTGAAAGTCCCAGGATCGGGCCCGCGACCTGCCGAGGCCCGCCTGGAGAATGAGGGGAACGATGCCCATGCTTTATTCTCGTTCCCAGGCTCTGCCTGGGAACGCATTGCCCGCGAGGCTCTGCCTCGCGCGCGTGTCGGTCCTGGAGGCAGAGCCTCCAGGACAGTGCGTTCCCAGGCAGAGCCTGGGAACGAGAGCGTGCAGCTTGCCTTCGCGGGCGATCTTGGTTTGCTGGCATTTCAAGCGCCGAAGAAGGAAGCGAAGCCAAAGGACAAGGAAGACAAGAAGCCCATCGAGGTCATCATGCTCGATGGTCGATCGGGCAAGAAGCTTACCGCATTCGAGATTGCTCCGCCGGCGAAGCTAAAAGTCGATCCCGACGGACCACAGTTTCCCAGGGGCAACGGCGGGTACTGGACGGAGTTCGCCCTCAATCACAATGGCTCGCAGCTGGCCATCATCGCCGGCGACCTGTACCAGCCCGCGGCGGCGCTGAAGATTCTCGACAGCGCCGATGGTAAGGAGATCACCAGCATTCCCGGCCCGTTCGAGCGGCACATGATGTCCTTCGGCACCGCCAACGCCGGGGAAGGCCGGCTCGTCTTCAGCCCGGACGGCCAGTATCTGGCCCGGGTCGCACGCGGCGCAGAGACTACCGGCCTGGGGCTCATTTACAAGGAAGTCATGTACGAGGTCGAGAAGCAGGTTCCGGTGGAGTTGCCTGACGGCAAGACCGGCTACAAGACCGTGAAGGAGACCGTGACCAAGAAGGTCGCGGTCAAGTTGTCCGTGGGCGAACAGGTCGTCAAGGTCTGGGACGTGAAGAGCGGCAAGGAAGTGCTGTCGCGGCCCGTGGCGGGACAGGGCATGTATCGCCTGGCGTTCACGCCGGACAGCAAGCGCCTGTTCTTCGGCAACGCCGAGGGCGCGTGGGCGTGGGACATTCCCGACGGCCAGGAGACATTTAAGTTCCAGTCGCATCCGGGCGGCGTGCTGGCGTTCGGCTTCAGCCCGGACGGCAAGCGCCTCGTCACCGGCCGCGGCGAGATGGGCGGTTGCGCCGGCTGCCTGGAACCGGCGGCGGCCAACGTCTGGGACGCGGTCACAGGCAAGCTGCTGCTGTCGTTGCAAGGTCCGCTCGATCCACTGGTGTGGATGCTTTCGTGGAGTCCCGACGGCAAGCACCTGGCGGCCGTTAGCGTCAACAATCCCAACGTTGTCGTGTGGAGCGCCGTCGATGGCCGGCTCATCTACCCGTTCGAGGGCCATGGCGCCCCGGTCAGCAGTGTTGCCTTCAGTCCGGATGGGAAGTTCCTGGCGAGCTTCTCGGAATGCAAGCAACTTGGCATGGTGCTCGACGGGCACACGGGGCAGAAGCTGACCAACCTCGAGAGAGCGTTCGTCGGCTTCGGGCATGGCTACCATGTTGGCTACGGTGCTCACGGCGGCATGGGCGGTGGCGGGTGCGCCGGACTGTCCTTCACGCCCGATAGCAGCTTCCTGTATCGCACGCCGTCGTCCGGAGCGGCCTGCTACGGGCCGTCGGCGACGACCAGCACGATGTGGCTGCGCGACACCGGCAAGCCGCGTGTGCCCTCCAAGAAAATCGGCGCCTTACTTGCCTATAGCCCGGACGGCACGCGCTTCATCGGCATGCCGCCCATGCCGGAAACCAAGGGCCCGATCGCGATCGACAAGCTGCCCTTCGCCCGCATGTACGAGGCCGAGGACAAGGAACTGTTCGAGATGGAAGGATTGCGCGAAAGCGGCAGCGTGACGTTCAGTCCCAACGGCAAGCTGGTGACGAGCATGGGCGGCGAGCAGCGGCCGACCACTGTCACCATCTGCCGTTTTGTCGAGGAGGAAGCCAAGAAGGGCAATGAGGTGGTCAAGATCCGCAAGCCCGTTTATGAACAAAAACAGGTTGTGCGCTGGGTGCAGGTGCTGTCTGTGTGGGACGGCGACACCGGCAAGAAGCTACTGGCCGTTGCGGACATCGGTCCACAGGCGGCCCTGAGCCCGGATGGCAAGTACCTGGCCGTGACCAGCCCGCTGCCGCAACCGCGTGCGGTCCGGATGCCCGTCAAGCTCGCTCCCGGCCAGAAGCCCAGTCCGGAGGACGAGGAACCGCCCGAGCCGCCGCCACCGCCGGTGGAGGTGCGCATCTGGAGCATTGCCGCTCGCAAGCAGATTCAGGTACTGAAGGGCTTCGCCGCGCAGCCGCAAACGATGCAGTTCCGCCCCGACGGCAAGACGCTGGTGACCTTCGTCGCCGGTCGATTCGAGCACGTGCCGGTCACCGAGAAGCACATCAAAAGCGTGGGCGGCAAGAAGGAAGAATACACCAAGACGATCATGAAACTGGTTCGGACGCCGGCGACGCTCAAGGCGTGGAACAGCGCGACGGGCAAGGAACTGCTGAGCCGCACGGGCGTGTCCGGTCTGTTCGCCTTCAGCCAGGACGGCAGCCGGCTGGCGGTCGCCCAGGGACGCGCACCGGGTCAAGTCGGTGAGGGAGTCGCGCCCGTGCCGATGCCCGCGACGACGGCTCCGCAGGCTGCGGCGCTTGATGTTGGCAGCGACGCCGCCGATTTGCATGCCGCGCTTTATCAGGAGAGAGGGAATCCGCTGCCAACCAAGATGCCCCTGCCGCAACCCAAGGGTGAACCGCCGGTGATGATACCGGGAGAGCCGCTGCCGCCCGTGGAGTTGCCGCCGCACATTCTCATCTTCGATCTGAAGACTGGTCAATCAAGACACGTGCTGCAGGGCCATACCGAGCCGATCCACCACATGACTTTCAGCCCGGACGGCGAGCGTCTGGCCAGCGCCAATTTCCGCCGTCAAGGACGGCATCACGGCCATGGCCATGGTGGCGTGCCAGCACGAGCCGTCATCAAGATCTGGAGCGTGAAAGCGGGTGGTGAATTGCTGCACCTTGAAGGCCACGACTGCGCAGTCAACTGCCTGGCGTTCAGCCCGGACGGTGGCCGTCTCGCCAGCGCCAGCGACGACGGCACCGTCAAAATCTGGGATGTGTTCGAATTGCACCCGGCCGTGCCCGTTGAGATCAACCGCCCGCGCCCTGGCAAATGAGCTTCGGCACGGCGCTTGCTTGGCCTGCCTGAACTACCGATCTGGACAACCACTCGCACTTGACAGCTGCTGAATGCGCGCCTATGGTTCGGCCGCGTTGTTGGGCAATCCGGCGTGTTCGCGCGCCGCCCCATCGTGAGAGCCTGCGCATGCTGTTCAGCCAGTTGACTTTTTTCGTCTTTCTCGCTGTTGTCTTGATCGGCCACTGGTTGACGCGCTTCTCGCGAATCGCCAACAATCTGTTTCTCCTCGCAGCGAGCTGGGCGTTCTTCGCTTACTGGAGCCTCGCGGACTTTGTCATCTTCTTGGTTATCATTTTCTTCACGTATCCGTTGCTGGCGGGCATCGATCGTCTCTCGCCTGGCAAACCGCGCCGACTGTTGCTCGGTTTTTCCTTGTCTACCAGTCTAACCACGCTCGCCTTCTTCAAGTACCGTCACTTTCTGGGCGCGAACATCCTGTATTTCCTGAAGTCGCTGGGCGTGGTGTATCAGCCCCCCTCGGACTCCATCGCCATTCCGCTGGCGATCTCGTTTTACACTTTTCATCTGATCATCCTGGCGTGGGATGTGTATCAGGGAAAATATCGGACTCCCTCGTTCCTGACATATTGCCTGTATCTGTCCTTTTTCCCGCACATCCTGGCCGGGCCGATTGTCCGCGGCGACGAGTTGCTGGGCCAGATCGAGACGCACCCGCGCGACCGTGTCGTGGACTGGGTGGGCGCTATCTATGTGTTCTGCGTCGGCCTCTTCTTCAAGGTCGTCATCGCTGACAACATCTCGGAGGCCATCGATCCCTACTGGACTGCCGCGGGCTTCAGGAACGTGTCCACGCTCGATACCTGGTGCGTGATCCTGCTGTATTCGTGCCAGATTTTCGCCGACTTCGGCGGCTACTCGTTCATGGCCATCGGCCTGGGCAAGATGTTCGGCATCGAGTTGCCCGAGAACTTCAACGCTCCGTACCTGGCCACCAGTTTTCGCGAATTCTGGCACCGCTGGCACATCACGCTATCCCGATTTCTGCGGGACTACTTGTACATTGCCGCCCTGGGAGGCAATCGTTGCGCCAAATGGCGCATGCAGCTGAACCTCATCGTGACCATGTTGCTGGGCGGACTTTGGCATGGACCGGCCTGGACGTTCATCGTCTGGGGCGGAATTCACGGTTGTGGGCTGGCCATTGAACGCTGGCTCGGCTTCACCGACAAGGCCAGGAAGAGCCTGCTTTCTCGGGCCTCATGGTGCGTGGCCGTGCAGCTCGGCGTCATTGTCGCCTGGGCGCTGTTCCGTTCGCCGGACATGCGCTTCGCGCTGAAATTCTTGCGACGCATGTTCCTCTTGAGCCAGCCCAGCTTTACGCTGACGCCGACACTGGCAGCGGCCTTGCTCCTTATCGTTCCAGTGATCGTGCATCATTTCTGGCGCGCCAGCGAATCCCTGGGAACGTGGACACAGTCGCTGCTGGCCCGTGGGGCCTTGACGGGCGCGGTCATTTACCTCATCTGCGTATTCTTCCACGCGCCGCGCGGGTTCATCTATTTCGTGTTCTGAGCTATTTCGGAGGTTGCACTCGTCATGCGCCTGCGCTTCTCAGCCTTTCTGATTATCGTCGCGGCTAGCTTCGCGCTGTGCCATCTGGCCGTCACGGCCTTCCTGCCGGCGTCCTGGCACGGCGGGCGCGGCGGCCCGGACAAGAAAAATTGGTTTCTGGCAGTCTACGGGGATTTTGGCATCGATTATTATGTCATGCGCTTTGGCTTGCTCGGCGTGGGCGAACACCTCAAGAAGGCCAACATCATATGCTCGAGCAGCTCCAAGGGACTGTTCGGCGATGACGCTGACCTGCTTTCGAAGAAGCTCGCCACGCCGGATCATCCGGTGCGTGTCTTCAACCTGTCCTTCGGTTTCGGTGAAGGCCTTGGCTATCTGATGGAGTGCGTCAAGTCGTTGGACCTGCATGATCAGAGTCTGATCCTCGACCTGACCGACAGTACGCGGAATTATCAATTCTCGAAGATGGGCGAGCTGGCCCGCAAGACTACTAACTGGCTGGACGCGTACAAGATCGTTTTCGAGAATCACTTAATATATAGCCGCGACCGGCTCTTTCAAAATCGCGTTCCCAAGATTTCTTACAGTGTGGGCAGAGGTTTCCTGGTGACTCCTCAGGTTACTTCGGCCCGGAACATTCGCTGCGTGTGCAACGGCAACCTGCAGGAACGGCTCGCTGCGCATCCACACGAACCATGGATCGGCAACTGGACCTTGGCGTACTGCTATGACGAATTGCGTGTGCCGTTTTTTGAAGAATGTAACCGACGTAACATTCGCATCATTTTTACATCTATCCCCACTCAGGACTTCGACCCCGCATGGGGCCGGCAAATCGCTCAACGCCTTGGAATACCGCATGTGACCGTCGACCCGCGCGGCATCGAGCTATGCGACAAGAATCACATGTCCACACAGGGACGCCAGCTCTTCTCCAGCCGGCTGGCAGCCGCATTGCTCGACAACGAGGAAACCGCCGCCATGATCCACGGCAAAGAAGCAATGGGAACGAGCGCAAGCGGCCGTTCGCTTCGTTAGAGTCGTGTTGGCACGGTGAACAAGCCGGATGTCTTTCGCTATCCTTCACCGAAGCATGACCGAGCAATTCTTCACGAATAGGGTCGCGCTGATCACGGGCGCATCCTCTGGCATCGGGCGGGCGACGGCGCTGCGGCTGGCGGCGGCCGGGGCCAAGCTGGGGCTGGCGGCGCGGAACGGCGCCGCGCTGCAAGAAGTCGCCGACCAGGCGGCCGAAGCGGGCGCGGCCTTGCCCATTCCCACCGATGTCACCGAGCCCGAACAATGTCGCCGTGCCGTCGAGGCCACCGTCGAGCGCTTCGGCAAGCTGGACCTCCTCATCTGCTCGGCGGGTCTGTCGATGCGCGCCTACTTTGAAGGATCGGCGTTGCCGGCCCTGGAACGGGTCATGCGCGTCAACTTCTTCGGCACGCTGTATGCCACGCACTTCGCGTTGCCGCACGTCAAGCGCAGCCGCGGCTCGCTGGTGGCCATCAGCAGCGTCACCGGGCTGCGCGGCATCCCGTCCTATGGCGTGTACGGGGCCAGCAAGTTCGCCATCCAGGGGCTGTACGAGAGCCTGCATCTTGAGTTGAAGAAGCACGGCGTGCACGTCGGCGTGGTGTCGCCCGCCTTCGTGGACACGCCGCTGCGCGACAATGTGCTGGCGGGCGACGGCCAGCCATGGCACGTTCCGCCGCCGCCGCCGTTTCGCATCTGGCCTGTCGAGAAATGCGTGGACCGCATCGTCAGGCTGATCGTCAAGCGCCGCCGCGAGATCGTCCTGCCCTGGTTCGTCGGGCCCATGCTGGCGCTGGATCGCCTGCTGGGTTACGGCTTCGGCAACTGGCTGCTGGAGAGGAAGTTTCCGGAGGAGTCGCCTCCGTGAGAACCCGGCTGGGCCGAGTAAGCCTCGGCGAGCATGGCCGGGTCGCTTGCAGATTCTTCGGACGTCGCGCAAACCTTTTCGCGACCCCCCCCCGAAACCAACCACGGATCACGCGGATAACACGGATAGAGAACTCAAAGGCGTCGCTCATAACGTCACCATTGGTTGTTTTTCCGATCCATGCTATCAGTGCGATCCGTGGTTCTTTTAGACGTTGTAAATAGAGCGTCGCTCCGCGACGCAGCCGCCGCGGAGTCACGGTCTGGGCTGATGAAAAGCATGGAAGATTGAAGCGAAAGGCGCAATCGACTTCGTCATGGGATTGTTGCGCTCTTAGCCCCTCTTAGCCCCGTTCACGGGGCTTGCCGCGAAGCGGTTTAGGCCCGCCGTTGACGGCGGGTTGTCGCAGACGACAGAAAAGCATCAGGCCCGTTCACGGGCCTTCTCGCGGTTCGGCTTCAGCCGCTGAATACAGCGCTCACGCGAAACCGCGCGAAGCCCCGTAGAACGGGGCTAGGGAAATGGACTTGCGAACCGTTGTACCCGCCGTCAACGGCGGGCCTAAAACCGCTTCGCGGAAAGCCCCGTGGAACGGGGCTGTGAGACACTGCCAAGCGCAACAAATCCGGGATGACGGAACGCCTGGTTTTTCAGCAGCCCCTGGACATGGAGTTTGAGAGGTTCGTCGATCGTGTCGTGAATTGGGGAATTGACCACACCGATGCTATGATGCGTCGCTCGCCTTGCCCGCAATTGCCCGCAAACTGGCAGGATAAAGTTTAACGTAAAAAAGGCAGGGTGGGACAAACTCCCATTCCTGCCTTTTGCATCGTTCCTGGGGCATCCTGGCGCGTCTACGGGGTGATAAATTGCAACTCACCACCCGTATACAAGAGGTTGAAATCGCGTGTTTGCCCGTTGCGGAATTGCACCGAGACGTCCGCAGTCCGATCATACTGGTATCCGCGTACCTTGCCTTCCCGCTTCGTGACACCGAGTTTGACGTTGATCGCGGATACCAGTACACGGATTTTGCCCGAAAGTTTCTGCCTGAACTCCAGGGTATCCACGTCCTTGTGCGCGAGCAATGCGTAAACATCGGCAAACGCTCGCGGTGTGTCGGTTGATTCCTTCGCACGGATGGTATCAAGGCGAGTTTGCAACGCGGCTTTTTCCCGTTCCTTCGCTTCCAACAGGGACACCAGCGATCCGAAGTTTTTCATGGTGGAGGCCATGAGTACCGCGATATCGTCGTTCACCTTCGCAAGTGCCACTGTTCGCCACGGACGTAATTCCAGGTCTACGTGAAGTCAGTCTCGGGTGTGAGGCAACACAGTTTTTTCCTTGGCAGTTATTGCACGATTATTGGGATGAACGTGAGCGTCGGTGGCTGGCCTGAGCTGTTGCAATGGGGCAGGGTGGGAAAATACCAATTGGCTTGCAAGGCCGCAACCTTGGACAGCACGCTTTGCGGAGCCTTCATGGCAACAAGCTTGGCGTACGCCTGATCGAGGGCCGAGCAAAT
>VGYC01000264.1 GCA_016873095.1 Planctomycetota bacterium
TGCCGCCCCCTGGACCCCCGCTAGCCTTTCTCTGTTCCGCGGGAAGAGAAGCGGCTTGTTTCGCACCGCCCGAAGACTCACACAAAACCGGGCTCAACGATTCCACTTGAACCCCGTACCAAGACACGTTGGCGTTGAATGCCGGCGCCTCGATATTGGCTAATCCCACACATAGCGCTCATCGAAATCAATCTCATAACTTCGCTAGGAACGCTCGGAACTCATCCTGATACGTTGTCGTGCGATGATGTTCTTTCTGATTGCCGATGTAGCGCTTGACACCAGCAATGCCGGACTGGCCGAGCGAGAAGCATGGCTTGGTCCTCTTTTCCCAGGGCGTTGCGCTGGGCTTTAACATCGAACGCCGTTGGCGTTGAACGCATGCAACAATGCTCTTGCTTGGACACGGGCAACGCCATTGGCGTTATGTTGCTGTTCAACGCCAACAGCGTTGCATGTTATAGCCCAGGGCAACGCCCTGGGTTACCGGCCCACCATTATTTCGAGCCCCAACGGGGCGATATTGGCGTGCGTCGATTCAATAACGCCCCGTTGGGGCTTGGCTTCATGCACCGGGCCTTTCCCAGGGCGTTGCCCTGGGCTTTAACATGCAACGCCGTTGGCGTTGAGAACGCAACATCCTTTGTGCCGGACGCATGCAACACGGTTGGCGTTGAACACCTCCTCTTTAACGCCGTTGGCGTTGAGAACACAACATCCATTGTGCCGGACGCATGCAACGTCATTCGCATTGAATTCCGCTACTTGCCATCCTCTAACTTTTTCACCACCATCAACTCATTCCCGCGGTCGTCAATCACCTTGACCGCGATTTGCCGGTGCTCGCCCGCCTCGAACGGGGCGCTAACCGTGCCGGCCAGGTGGTCCCACACGCTCTCGGAATAGTCGCCGCGCAATGCCTTCTTCAAGTTGCCCCACGCGCTTGTGCGTGGGAAGAACGCCTGGCGTGGACCGATGTCGCCGGCCGGCCCCCCCACAGCGCCCTTGACGCGTCCCGTGCTTTTGCGAGAATCACAGTGCACCACGTTTCATTCTCCGAGGACCCTGCCATGAAGCTTCCCTTCCGTTTCACGCCTCATCTTTTGCTGCTGCTCACCGCCGTTGCCGTCTTCCTGTCCCAGACGCTGGCCCCCGCCGCGCAGGACAAGAAGAAGGACGACAAGAAGTCCGACGTCAAGAAGAAGGATGACAAGAAGAAAGACGACAAGAAGAAGGATGACAAGAAGAAAGAAAAGAAGATCGATCCTCCCAAGAAGGAAGCCAGCCTGTCGATCCCGCTCAAGAGCATCAAGGCGCATCCGGACTGGGTGAACCGCATCGTCTTCAGCCCGGATGGCAAGCTGCTCGCCTCGGTCAGCCGCGATCGCACCGTGAAGGTGTGGGACCTGGCCGCCGGCAAGGAGGTCAAGGTCTTCAAGGGCATGCCGACCAACGTCAAGGGCGTGGTCTTTCTGTCGGCCGATCGTCTGGCTGCCTCCACCGGCAAGTGGAACAAGGAGAAGAAAGCCTGGCAGGGCGAAATCCGCATCCTCGACCTCGGCACCGGCAAGGAAACCGGCTCATTCAAGGGGCACACCGACACCATCGAGGCGCTGGCCCTGTCCAGCGACGGCAAGAAGCTGGCCAGCGCCAGCGACGATGAGACCGTCATCATCTGGGACACCGCCGCGGGCAAGGACCTCGTCACCATCAAGGTCACGCCCATCAAGGCCGCGCCGCCAAAGGCTGCCAAGGAAGACAAGAAAGACAAGGACAAGAAGGACAAGAAAGGCAAGAAGGACCCACCCAAGAAGGACCCGCCCAAGACGGCCACGCCGACCTTCGGCGGCATCCTGTCCCTGGCCTTCTCCAAGGACAACAGCAAGCTCGCCGGCGGCGGCAAGGACCACACGATCCGCATCTGGGACGTCGCCTCCGGCAAGGAACTGCTGGTCCTCAAGGGGCCTGAACGCGACGTGACCAGCGTCGTCTTCAGCCCGGACGGCGCCAGGCTGGCCGCGGGCAGTCTCGACGGCACCATCAAGATCTACGACGCCGCCTCGGGCAAGGACCTGCAGACCATCAAGACCGGTGACGGTGTCTGGACGCTGGCCTTCAGCCCCGACGGACAGAAGCTCTGCTCCGGCGGCTGGGACAAGTCCGTCCACATCTTTGACGCCGCCGGCAAGGAGTTGCTCAGCTTCCGCGGCCACGACCTCACCATCAATTCACTGGTCTTCAGCCCCGACGGTCAGCGGCTCGTCTCCGCAAGCAACGACCAGACCATCAAGATCTGGGACCCGAGCAAGAAGCCGGAGCAGGAGAAGGAAAAGAAGTAACACACCAGTCGTGACACACGCGACGCACGTGCCGCACGTGACCTGACGTGGCACGGACCTCGGATTGCCGATCCTACCAGCAGCTTGGAAGGCAGGGTGGACCATGATCGAGGGACCGCACCCCATCCGTTCCGGCATGTTCATCATGCCGTTCCATCCGCCGTCCAAGCCGTTGGCCCGGTGCTACGACGAGGACCTGGAATTGATCGTCCGGGCCGAGGAACTTGGCTTCGATGAGTTCTGGATCGGCGAGCATCACACGATGAAGTACGAGAACATCGTGATGCCGGAGATCTTCATCGCTCGCGCCCTGGGCGAGACGCGGCGGATCCGCATGGGGCCGGCCCCGGCCTGCCTCAACCAGCATCATCCCGCCCACGTCGCCAGCCGCCTGGCCTTTCTCGACCATCTCTCCAGGGGACGCCTCAACCTCTGCTTCGGCGCCGGCAGCGTCACCGCCGATCAGGAACTCTACGGCGTCGAGCCCAGGGATGCTCCCGCCATGGTCGACGAGGCCATCGACATCATCCTCAAGCTCTGGACCACCGATCCACCGTACGAGATCGACGGCAAGTTCTGGAAGATCCGGCTCAAGAAGACCGTCGATGAAGAGACCGGCATCGGCTACATCCACCGGCCGTTGCAGCAGCCGCATCCGCCCATCTCGATCCCGGGAATGAGCCGCGGTTCGGCGAGCATGCGTACCGCCGGCCGCAAGGGCTACCTGCCCTTTGCCCATTGCCTGGTGGCTGGCAACGTCCTCGCCGATATCTGGAAGACCTACGAGCAGGCAGCCATCGAGGCGGGCCGTCAGCCGCGCCGCGCCGACTGGAAGATCGCACGCTCCATCTTTCTTGCCGACACCACCAGGGAAGCCGTGCAGCGGGCCCGAAGCAACTCATTGGGGCAAAACTTCGAGTACATCGGCCGGCTCTTCGACAAGGGCCTGGGACGCAAAATGTACAAGCGCGACCTCGACATGCCGGACCGCGACTGCAATCTCGCCTACCTCTTCACGGAGCAGATCATCGCCGGCGACGTCGATGAAGTGCTGCGCCGGCTGCTGCGCATGGCGGAAGAGACCGGCAGCTTCGGCACCCTCGTCCTCATGAGCTACGACTGGGACGACAAGAACAGCTGGGTACGCAGCATGGAACTGTTCGCCCGCGAGCTGATGCCACGACTCAACAAGGCGATGGCAAGCTGACACCACAGCGGATCAAGGCAGGCCGGCCACCGCGGCGGCGAGCATCGCCAGGACGCCGGCGGCGAACATCAGCCGCACCCACAAATCGCAGCGGACCCACGGAGACGCTTGCCTGACTGACTCGGCACGTGCGTAATCCGGATATTCCTTCCACACCGGCAGCTTCAAGAGCGCAGCGGCGTATCGGTACGCAGCCGTCATCAGCAGTCCGAAGATGGCGCCGCCCGTCAGCGGCAGCGCCCACAGCAGCCACCCGGGCAGTGCCGGGGCACGCCAGCGCCACAGCAGCGTCAGGACCAGGAACATCGCGGCGAAGTTGATAGTGGTGAGCGCAGCCAGCCCCGTCCAGTGCTGGCAATGCGGCGGCGGGACGAGCACACCCAGTTTCCACAGCCACTTGTAGATCGGCGGCACGATGCTGCCACGCCGGATGCCGTGCGCTTCCAGCTCGGCAATCAGCCGCGCGACCTTCTCATCATGGCTCATGCGTCAATGGACGAACTTGCGCTGGCTGCGCGCCGGCCGGATCGAGACGATGGCGGGCCGCTTGAGCTGCGGCGAGGTGACGACTGCCTGGCCGGGACCGAGCAGGGGGCAGCGATCCCACATTTCCCGGCCAATGTCGCCCGCGCTCGACATCAGCGTCTCCAGGTTGTGCATGCTGCGCAGTGTATGGACGATGCGCGTGTTGCACAGTTCGAAGATCTCCGGCGGCAGATGCCCCGGCTGCTGGCTGATGAAGCCCACCGACAGCCAGCGCTTGCGGCCGCGCCGCGTGACGTTGCGCAGCATGTGCAGGGTTGCCTGCATCGTCTGGGCACGCTCCCGGCTGATGAAGGCATGGGCTTCCTCGATCAACAGCAAGGTCGGCGGCGCCTCGGCGTTGAGCATCTTGTATGCAAACGTCTTGCGCAGCAGGTCGGCGGTCACAAGGTTCTTGACCACGTCGTTGGCCACGCTGACGTCGATGACGTTGACCCGGCCACGCTGCAGCATGGCGCGGACGTCGATGGACGGCAAGCTCGGCTGGTCGAAGGCGCCCGAATGCAGCAGCCACATGAGCTTGCTGGATAACCCGGCATAGTCCATGTATTCGGTGCTGCGCGAGGCACGCTCGCCGGCGCGTTCACGCAGGCTGCGCAGCGTGAATACAAGCTTGGCCTGGGGCGATGCATCGAGGAGCCCGTTCAGGTCATCGGCGTCGCGCGTGGTCATCTTGCTGCGACCGCGCTGCTCGAAGTGCTCGACACAGTCCAGCAGCGCGTTCCGCTCCGGCAGGGTCGCGTGCAGGAGCTCGGCGATGACGCTGGTCTCGAAATCCGCGAGCCGCAGCGTGAACGCCTGGCTATCGGAACGCTCGCCATCACAGCTCGCGGGATGGAAAACGTGGAAATCCGTGAGTCCGGACGGCACCAGGTCGAAGCGCGCCAGTTCCGCGAACAGGGCCTGCTCGTTCGACGCAGCGTCCATGGCGATGTACTCGCTCTCGACATCGAGAACGATGACGGCCCAGCCGCATGCCGCTGCCTCCTCGATCAGGACCTGGGCTGTGTTGGACTTGCCCGAGCCGACGGTCCCGAAGATGCCGACATTGCGCGGCAGCACGCCCTTGTTGTCGCTCTGCAGGCGAAACAGCAGCGTGTCCTTGCCGGACAGGTTGCCCAGCAACATGTCGCCGGCGAAGCCAAGGAGCTTGGCAATCTCGTCGGTGGAGATCTCGTGCACCGTGGAACCGGGAACGGGCCGGCTCCTGGTATCGCTGGGCCGGCCCTGGACCATCTCGCCGTGAATCTCGATGTCGGCGTAAATCACCGCCTCGGGGTTCCAGGCCGATTCACCGTCCGGCACCGCCTCGCTGTTGCCGAAAAACGGCCCGGAAACGATCCGTCCCAGAAAGCCGCTGCGCTTGCCGAGTGGATCGAGAATCTGCACGAACTGGTCGCGCATGATCCGACCGCGATTGCCGCAGCGCGTCCACATGCGGACCTGCTCGTTGGCGGGGTTCGCTCCATCCTCGGCCACGTAGCCGAGCGGCACCCGCTCGCAGGACTTGGGCTTGACGCGAGACGATTCACCGGCGGAGGCGTTGTCGCATAGGAGCATGCGGACTCTCCCTGGGATGGCGCAGTCTCATTGCTTCCGACTGCGAACATGGCGCGGCGGGACACGTAAGCATAGGTCGAGAATCCGCTGAATCAAAGCGCCGTTGCTGGATTTGTCGGCTCATTTCCCGCGCGCGTGCAGGGCGCATGTGCCGTCGCTGCAGTCGCCGGCAGCAAGCCGCTTGCCCATGATCTTGTAGCGGTGGCGGGCGATCAAGCCATAAATGCCATTGCAGATCTGACGAATCCCCGGGCGGTAGTAAAGGAAGGCCAGCCGGCCCAGCACTGGTCGTGTCGCCATGGCTCGTACCGCCGCCTCGAAGCCGCCGTAGACGCGGCCCTGCGGCGTCACCAGGTACATCTGAATCATGCACGCTTCATGCGTGATGCCGGGAAAACGGTCGAGCGCGCCGGGTTCCTGAAAGTTGACCGGCTCGATGGAGCCCGGCCGCGCCAGTGCCAGTAGACGTTTCATGCCTGCGATGCAGAACTTGCACAGGCCATCGTAGAGCACCACGTTCCGCCCCGAGGGCGCGGTCCACTTGACCTCTTGAAACGCTGGCGACTTGCTCATGAACAAATAACCGTGAGTCACGGAGCTTTCTTAACCGCATCGGTATTGATATCAAAACCCAGGAGCAGATTATCATGGAGCCGCTCGTGACCACACCCGCCATCTATTGCCGGGACCTTCGCAAGCAGTACCCCGCCCGGCCCAGGCCGGTGGACGCCGTCAACGGCCTCGACCTGGAGGTACGGCCCGGCGAGTGCTTCGGACTGCTCGGTCCCAATGGCGCTGGCAAGACGACGACGATCGAGATTCTCGAAGGACTGTTGCTCGCCAGTTCCGGCGAGGTGCGTGTCCTGGGCCAGCGCTGGGGGGACAATGACTATGCGCTGCGGCAACGGCTTGGCATTTCCTTGCAAGAAACGCGCCTGGCGGAAAAGCTGACGGTCCGCGAGACACTCGTGCTGTTTCGCAGCTTCTACGATCAGGGCCCGCAGCCGGACGAGGTCCTCGCTCTCGTGAGCCTCACGGAAAAGAGCAATGCCTACGTGGGCAAGCTTTCCGGCGGACAGAAACAGCGGCTTGCCGTTGCCTGCGCGCTGGTCGGCGACCCGGAACTGCTGTTTCTCGACGAGCCGACCACGGGACTGGATCCACAATCGCGCCGGCAACTCTGGGACATCCTGCGCAGCCTGCGCTCGCAAGGCCGCACCATCCTCATCACCACGCATTACATGGACGAGGCCGAGAGACTCTGCGATCGCGTGGCCGTGGTCGATCACGGCAAGGTGATCGCGCTGGGAACGCCGGCAGAATTGATTCGCCAGCTCGGCGGCGAGCATCTGATCGAGCTGGTGCTGGCCGACGGTGCATTGCTGGAGCCGAACGTCTTGCAAGACCTGCCGGCCGTGGTGCGGACCTGGCGCGAGGACGAGGCGTACTGTCTGGCTGTCACGGCGCCGCACCAGACTCTCCCCGCCTTGCTGGAACGGTTCCGCACCGAGGGCCAGGGACTGACCCGCTTGAGCACTCGCCACGCCAGCCTGGAAGACGTCTTCGTCACGCTGACCGGCCGGCACCTGCGTGACGGCAGTGACTAGGGCGTGTTGACAATAGCTGGTGAACGTAGGCAAGAGACTGGGTAACGTGGGGCAGGTCGCCGACCTGCCATAGCCGCTGATGGCAGGTTGGCAACCTGCCCCACGAAGAGAATCGCCGAGATTTGGTTCACCAGTCCTCCGTGCTTACCCAGGAATTGTCAACACGCCCTAGCGCGGTAAACGTCGTTTCAGCAGTGAGCCACAATCGCCCAGTCGATTTCCGAAATCGCACAGTGTGCTGGTTGGCGCTGACCAGACGTCGCCGAAAAATCGAAAATTCCGTGGCAAAAACACCAGGCGCAATTGCAGCGCTTTGGTCCGCAGTTTGCTCCCTGTTATCCTGGCAAGTGAGTTGACCGGGGACCGGTCGCACGCTCGAGCCGAGGGCGGCAGCAACGAACTGAGCTAGCGACTCTGCATGGTCGTGCTGAGCGGTCCAGCCGGAACTCGTACACGAAAGGAGGTGACGTATGTTCGGTCTGATGCCCAGGACAGGTCGAACGGCTGTCGCCCGGCGTGAACGGGAGCCGTTCGAGATGCTCCGCAGGGAGATGGCTTCGCTGTTTGGCTTCCCGACGTGGCCACTGGGCACCGAGGAACTGGCCCCGTGGGCATTCGAGACGGAGGAGCGTGAGAACGAACTCGTCCTGCGGGCCGAGATGCCTGGCTTCGAGCCCGGCGAGATCGAGGTCACGCTGCGCGGCAACGAGCTGACCGCTCGCGCCGAGCACACTGCCACCGAGAATGGGGAGGCACCGACACGGCGTCATGCCCTAGTGGAGCGCACCGTGACTCTGCCGGAGAACGTCGAAGCGGCGCGGATCGAAGCGAACTACCGCAACGGCGTCCTCGAGATTCATGTCCCGCGCGCACCGGGAGCCCTGCCCCATCGTATCGAAGTCAAGTGAGGCTGGGGCGACCTTCGGGTCGTTCCACGCTGAAACGATGCCGCACGCTCACCTGGGCATGCGGCTTCGCATTTTCGAATCTGTCTTTGCCCGGCACATCTTTTGCTCGCTCCATATCGGGTGACAGTGCTCTACTTGCAGTGAGACATTCGCCTCAGGGAGGTTGCCATGAATCGTTCTTCAACGAATCTGTCAGAAGCGTTCTTGAGGGCGGGCCAGCACTGGCATGCGAGGCAACATGATGACGAAGTCGCGGCGAGCGCCGACGTCGGGCCGAGAGCCATCACCGTCGCGCTCAGCCGCGAAGCCGGCGCCAAGGGCGTGTCGGTGGCCCGCGCCATCGGCGAGCGCATCGGCTGGCCGGTCTACGATCGCGAACTCCTCCAGCGCGTCGCCGAGGAGAGCGGACTCTACGAGAATCTGCTGGAGTCGGTGGACGAGAAACGCAAGGGCTGGATGACCGCCTGCGTCGAGGCCCTGCTCTCCGTCCCCAGTGTCAGTGAGCATGTCTACTCGCGCCATCTGCTGCGGACGATGTTTTCCCTGGCGGCAAATGGGGAGTGTGTGATCGTCGGCCGGGGCGCAGCGCAGGTACTGCCCCGCGCCACGACGCTGTGCGTCCGCCTGATCGGCGCCCTTGAGGATCGCATCGAAACCATGCGCCCCTCGCTTGGCGGCTCTCGCGAAGAGGCAGCGTGCTGGATTGCCAGGAAGGACCAGGAGCGCAACGCCTTCGTGCACAGCCATTTTCACAAGGACCCGGCCGACCCGCACGAGTACGACCTCGTACTGAACACCTCGCGACTGTCCGTTGACGAGAGTGCCGAGTGCATCATCGCGGCCCCGCGGGTTTTCCAGGCAAGGCTGTCCAACAAGGCCGTCCGCGTTCCGGGGGCAAGGTGAGTGACCTCTTGCGAGCAAGTCCGATGGACAACATCGATTCCTTGACCAGACGCATCGATTCCATGCTG
>VGYC01000265.1 GCA_016873095.1 Planctomycetota bacterium
AAAGCGCTGCGTTTCGTCACGCAGCTGTTTGCGTCCTTGTTTTTCTCCGGCATAATTCCCTGTCGTTCCATTGCGCGCTCAATGATTGCACGCCAAACGTCAGGAGGATGTTGCCGTGAATGCTTCCAAGACTCGCCGGCTGGCGGCCTGGCTGGGCATCTGGATGATGAACCTGCCGGGACCTCTGCTCGCCCAGGCCTTGCCGGGTGAACCGGTCCCGACTGCACAAGTTGCTCCGCCCTCCCCTGCCCCGTCTGAACCCAAGCGCCTGCAAACGCCCGCTAGCAAGGACCTGGCGGCGGACGGCAAGTCGCTCAATCAGAAGGTTGCGGACACCATCGCCGACCACTTGCGGCAGAGCCAGCAACTCCGCCATTTCCAGGTTGCGATCTCCTTTGAGGGCGGCTTGGTCGAACTCAAGGGGCAAGTTACCGACCAGTCTCAGCATGACGAGGTCCTGCGCATCGTCCACAGCGTCCCAGGCGTGGAGCGGATTCGCGATTCGCTTGTGATCCGGGCGGTTGGCAGCGTCACACCGGTGCAGTCGCTGGGCGACAAGAATGAACCGGTGATCGGCGAGCCGCCGGTGTTGCAGCCGGGCCCGATCCCCAAGGCCATCGATACGGCGCCGGCCAAGGAAGGCGGTACCCAGGAGCCGACGCCGATCTTTCAGCCCGTGCCCCCCGGCGCCCCGCACCCGGCTTACCAGCAGCCGCGCATGCCGCCCTACGCCTGGCCGACTTATGCACCGTACAACAACTTCGCTCGCGTTGCCTATCCGAGCCTGTACCCGTACTACTCCTGGCCGTTCATCGGACCGTTCTACCCGTTTCCGAAGATTCCGCCCGGCTGGCGGTCGATCGAGCTGACCTGGCAAGACGGCAAATGGTGGTACGGCAAGAAGGCGAAATCGCATGACTGGTGGCGAGTGCGCTACTGGTAAGCGTGACCTGGCGTCATCTCGCCAGCAAGTTTTTTGAAGGCCGGGCCACGGCAACGCCGGGGGCCCGGCTTGTATTTTCGCTTCATGCTTCGGGACTCGCCGGCCAGTCAAGGATTGAAAGGGGTCGGGCGGGTTGATCAAGTCTGACAAGGGACTACTTCCCATACAGTCCCGCGATGCTGGCCGCCTCCTCACGCTGCGTCAGCCACTGAGCGACCTCGCGCGTCTCGCCGAGCAGCCTCTCCACGTGTCGTTTCTCTTCTTCCAGGGCGCGGACCACGTCGGTGGGGAGCGGGCAATAGGCGGCCTCCATCTCGGCCTGCAAGCGCTCCTCGAGGAGATGGCCGAACTCGGAGCGGATGGCCGGCCAGCGCAGCGGCAAGAATACCGAGATGAACACGTGCAGCACGAGAATGACCATGGCGACTACCATCGCGGGCAGTAACAGGTCACCCCAGGCGAATACGCGGCTTTCCATGGTGTACTGCCAGAGGAGGATGGTTCCCATGGCGCCGAAGGCCAGCAGCGGCAACCAGTCCGCGAGAAAGACGAGCGTGCCTTGCAGAAGACGGCGCGCGCCCGTCGGCTTCGCCCATTCGCACTCCACCTTGGCAAGCACATCGATGAGATTCTTGGAATTGAGGATGCGCCAATCCTTTTTCGCGGCTGATTCGGTCAGGTCGGCAAGCAAATTGACAGGAAAGCCTTCCCTGTCCGCCTGAACGAGCAGGCGGTCGGCAAGTGCACGTCCGCGTGCGTCAAGGTGGCGGTCCGACGCGGCATTTGTGCAAGCCCGGGTGAACATGGCCAGGTCCCACTCGGCCGGCGTGTCCACCTTCGTGCCAAACTTTGGCAGGAACGGCATGCGGTCGCGCAGCGAACTGCCGGCGTAACGCAGCCGGTTGAACCACTGCAGATACCAGCCCATGATGCCGCGAAAATTGCGCTGCCGCTCCAGGGCAAAGTGATGCTCGATCTCTTTCTGGTAGGGTTCGAGCGTTGCCAGCAGCACCTCGGCGTTGCCGCGAGCCTCGTCGCGGAGTGAGTCTTTCCAGGTTGCAACCGTCTTCTCTGCCGCCAGGGCCAGGTCCGGTGGACTGGCGCCCTCAAGTGCCTGGCGCAGCTGGTCGAGAAGCTGGCTGACGCCGCGAGCCTTGATCGCCTCGATTTCCAGTCGCGTCAGTCCCATCTCCAGCCAGCGGACAAGGTCCTGGAATTGCTCACCTGCCACGGGAGCACTCGCCGGCTGGCCATTGGCACTGACCTGGTCCACCCAGTATTGCGCGCAGGTGCGAAACAGCTTTGGCTCATGGAAGCCTTCCGCTTGCAGGTCTTGCATCAGGTCCTGGTCGGGACGCAGGCCGGTCGCCAGCGCCGCCGAGTGCAGGCAGCGGTCCCACTTGTTGAGGACGAACGCAAAAGCACGGCGCTTGCGTTGTTGCAAGAACAACTCCCAGCCGAGCCTGTCGTGATACTTTTCCTGTGAGCCGACGTAGAGGACGACATCCGCGACGGGCAGGATGTGGCCGAGTTTCTCGCGATTGGCCAGGTCGTTGCTGTCGAGGTCTGGCGTATCGACGAGGATCTTCTGCTCCAGTTCCGGTCGATCGTGAGCGACAAGCTTGCAGCGCTGCAAGGCCGGATCGAGCCGGTGCGGCTGGATGGATTCGTGGATGTAGACGACGGGATCGCGTGTGGTCGGCCGGGCGAACGACGCCTGGGCAATGGCCCCGCCAGCCATGGCGTTCAAGAGCGTGGACTTGCCCACGCCCGTCCCGCCCATGAGGACGATGACCAGCAAGGGCTTGACCATCTGCAGTGCTTCGGATTGCCGTTGCAGATCGGTGGCTAGTCCATCCAGGTTGGCGCGGGCGATGGTAGACAGCGGATGCCGCCGCTTGCTGTCCAGCCAGCCGCGCAGCCCTCGGCCCAGCTCGCGCAGCGCGGGCGACAGGGTTCGCAGCAGCGGAACGGCGGCGGCATCGCTGGAGTCAACCATCATGCCCATTCAAGCAGAGTTGGCTCACGGGGTCAATCGAGGAGAGTGTGCCAGCCGCCTTACAAATTGGCGCGCCCGCGCCAGCGGGCGAGCGTTCGCGCGGTGACGCCGCGCAGCTGCTCGCGACAAAAAGCTCCCGTGAGTCACGCGTAATTGCACCAGCGGCCTGATGGTGGTGGTGAATTGTGCCTTGAATTGCGACGGATCAGCCAGGAAGTCGAATTCGCGAGCGCCGCGTGCCATGGCGTTCTTTAGGGCGCGGACCATGATGATTGTGCCGGGGTTGACGCCGGTAGGCAGGTCCATGCGGCGGCCGCTCTGGTAGTAGTACGTCTTGTCGTTGGCGATGAAATTGTAATGGGCCGCGATCGGTTGGCCGCGAACCTCCAGCCAGAACAGCTCGAGCTTGCCATCGTCGAGCAAGTCGCGCATGTGCTGTTGATGGAATGCCTCGAAGCGCGGCGAGGAGAAGGCGCCGGGCTGATCCGTGCCGTGCCAGCGTTGCTGGTGCAGGTCTGCCAGGATGCGGCGACCCGTCTCAAGGTCGGTTGCATCGTGGACTTCGAGGAAGCGGGCGTCGTCTCCGGCCCAGTCGTCGAACTGACTCAGGCTCTTCAGCAGAAATCGGCGCTTGCGGCTTGGCAAGTTCGCGATGTAGTCATCCCAGGTCGGCGGCAAGCGGAGAAACGGCGCGCCGCTGGTGGTGGTGACCACGCTCGTCAGACCGTGCCGGGCGAACGATTCCGCCAGCTGCACCGGCGCCGCGCCGCTGCCATCCATTCTGGAAAGCACCAGCTCATCCCAGGGGCCGAATCGTCCTTGTGCGACGGCCGTGGCAAATGCCCTGGCGACCTGCTCTTCATGGCCGGTGCGAGCCAGGAGATTGAGATACTCCGAGCAGACACCATCGTTTTCATCCACATCCGCGCCAAGAAATTCCAGACGGCGCAAAGGCAGCACGCGGTGATGCCAGACACGGCGGGCTTGCAGCGGCGCGAGGCCCAGTAGCCGGTCGCCATCGAGAAACAAGCCGACGCACAGCCGGCGGCCAGTGCCCTCGCCGTAGATGCGCCACCAGGTGCGAAGCCAGTTCGCTGATAGCATCGGCTCGGGCGTGTTGCTGCTGGCACGCAGTTCTTCCCAGGCGGCCGCGAGGTCGTCCAGGCCGGCGCGATCAGTCACCAGACGCAGCGACAGCGGCGGCGGACAGACGGCTTGCGTGGGACGCGCTAGCATGGTGACTCGTGGCAATGTCGCCGGGCGAAGTCCTGAGTCAATTGCGCCGGACTGATGTCCGGTCGCACCTCCGCATGGGCTCACTTGTCAATAACCGTGCTCCGGCGAGCCGGTCCTGCCGAGCATGCGTCGCATGCGACGACCGAGGCGAAAGAGGAAACACTTGACCGCATCGCGGCATGGGTGCCGTCCCACGGGCGCAGGCGACCAGCCGCGCTGCCGCATGCGGGCGTTGAACTGATGCACCATGTGCCGCCGCTCGAGGTCCGGCGTGCGAAAGGTGATGCTGAACGAAACCGACACTTCAGGCCCATTCTGCACGTAGTGCGGAAACGTTGCCGGGAAGTGAAGTCCCAGCCCGGGTTGCAGTTCGAAGACCCACGAATGCGAACGAAACTCCTCCTTGAATGTCAGATTGCGATGTCCGCCCGAGAGATACTCTTCCAGCTCCTGCTCGGACAAGACTTCGCGATCGCGACCGTTGAATTGATGGATGGTCTTGCTGCCGCGAATCTGCATCAGGAAGTTATGTTCGGGATCCATGTGGTATGGCGTGACTGACCCCGGCGATGTCAGAAAGATGAAGCCTTCCGGCTGCTGCATGCCGGGCCAGCGCGGCTCGCAATGCACGCGCACCTCGTCCAGGCACTCGCGCAACAGTTCGCCGTACTGCGGATCCATCTCCACATTCTTCAGAACCATCCAGGAACGACACTCGGCGATGCGACAAATCGTGTCCTCGACCGACAGCCCGTTGCGTGGCGTCAACCGGGGATCCTGTGTCAACGGCAACTCGCCGGCATTATACTCGACCAGCGAGGCTGGCAAGGTTGCAGCCAACTTCAAGAGCCGCGGAAGGGAGAAAAGCGGATGATCGCAAAGGTCATGCCGGATCAGGAACGGCGCACGATCAAAGTTCCGGACAAAAAGACCGGCATCGATCTCGAGGAGCCTGGCTTTCACGTTTCCGGCATGGGCCGAGGTAACGGACGGACCGAGTAGTTGCATGGTTTTCAGGTTCTCGCTTGTTCACGAACGGGCGCAGCGCAGCCAGCGCCGCGCTGCGCGAGCCAGGGGTAGGCCGGCCAGCACAAGGTTTCCGGCCCAGCGTCCCGTGGAAAGCCACGACGACTGCATCACGCGGCGTTCACGCCACAGCCTTTCGATCATGAAATGCCCGGCGACGGCGCAAGAATCCATCCATAGCAGGTTCGGTTGCTCGTGCAACCAGCGAATATTGTCCAGTTCAAGCTGAGTGCCCGGCGAAAAACGGGCAAACGACTCATCATATGCGATCTTGAAGGCGAAAGCGCCCGGCGGCGCCAGCAGGTTGCACTTGAGCGCAAGCGGCCGGCCGTCTAGAAACAGGCCCAGCAGCGCGACCCGGCCACGCTCGGTTCCTTCCCGCACCATTTCCGTGAAGAAGGCACGCTGGCTCGCGTCGTTTGCCAGAGCGGTTGCCTGCTTTCCCTTCCAGCCGCTCGCCTCCAGGTCAAGAAACCCGCGAATCCAGGCGTCAACGTCGTCGCCGGAGCGCAGCGTCCGCGATTCCAGATGTCCCTGTTCGGCGAGCCGGCGACGCTGGCGCCGTAATTCCTTGCAATTGCCGGTGGAAAGCGTCGCCGCCAGGTATTGGTCAGCGCTTGTCGTCCGTTTCAGGAATGCGCGCTCGTGATGTTCATCGACAAGGGCATGCTGTCCGAGACGAGCGCAGGCGTCGGCAAAGGCTTGCGGAAATGGGCCGTCGCCGTTCACCAGCGGTGTGTCGATGAGCCCGCTCCCAATCTTGTCTCTTCGCGCCCATGACAGAAGAGCAACTAACGCCGTCTCCGCTTCATCGGCATCGAGCAGTGGCGTACACAAGAAGCAATTGGAGTGCTTCCAGAGTTCCAGAACACGCATGGGCATGCCTTTGAATCGCGACCGCTTGCGCAGTGGAAAGAATCCGAGCAATCGTGCGTCCTGATCGTGAACCAGCGCGAACAGCAACTCGTTGGAGCTTGCGAGATGACGCGCGGCGGGCAGGAGCAACCAGGGCTCGAGGAACGGGTTGGGCGCCAGCGCTCTGCGCGCGAGAGATTCCCAGGAAGCGAGGTGTGGTAACAGGCCGACGATGTTGTCCACGACTTCGACCTGGAGTGCGACCCTGGGCGCGAAGCGAGGAGGCTGGGCGAGCGCGGCCCGGGAAGTTGAATGGTTCATTCGCGTCCTCGATCGCCTCCCGCTGGCGTTGTCGGGCAGCAATCCTAGACCAATCCCACCTTGCGCTTGAGGGACTGAATCCAGCCGAGCGATCCATTCAGGAATAATTCCAGGTGGATGAGGCTGTCAAAGGTGGGGATGGGCTGGCGCGGCAGCACTTGCTCCTGGCTGCCGGCGTGTATGAAACCGCCATGCCCGGAGAAGCACGCATCGTAGCCCAGTTCGTGAATCATGGGGCAAAAGTGCTCGTCGGCACAGTTCGCCTTGCCGCCAAATGGAAAGGCGAACCAGCGAACGGGCTGGCCGACATGTTCCTCGATCGTACGTTTTGACTCGGCCAGCTCGCGCCGCGCCTCGTCATCGGAGACCTTGGCCATGTCCACGTGATTGACCGTGTGGGAGCCGATCTCGTGGCCAAGCGCCGCCATTTCGCGAACGTCGGCCCACGACAAATTCGGCATACTCCTGAGGCCTGCGTCCCACGGAAAGACGCGCTCGGTATCGACATAACCGGACGGCATGAAGAAGCAGGCCGGCAAGCCGTATTCGGCCAGGGTGCGAGCTGCCCACAGATTGTTGTGGTAGCAGTCGTCGAAAGTGATGACCACTGATCGGGCCGGAAAGGGTTGTCCTTGCCGGTTCATGTCCATGGCTTCCGCCAGCGACATCACGCGGAAGCGGTTCCTGAGCATCAAGCACAACTTGCGAAAGAAACGCGTGCCAACCGTCAGGGCGTCTTCGGGGATTTCGTCCGTCACGCGATGAAACAGCAATACGACGACGAACGAATGCCCTCCGAGGCGTTCGATCTTCTCGCGTAACGACATGGCGCCCGAGTACTTATACAGGGCGCATAAAGTAGAGCGGACCAGGCTTTTCATATACGTGAAACGGGGCGGACAGACTGTGCCTCTTTTCAAGCATTCTCCTACAGAAGCAACTATAGTTTACGTTTTGCACGACACAAAGTTGACACTCAGGCCGCACGGGGGTGAAATTGACGATTCCTTGTCGCAACACCTTGACAGATCGACAGTTAAGGTCCTGGCGAAACTATCAATTTCCCGGAGATTCAGGGTGTTTCCACTAGGATACTTTCATGATCGAAGACATGTTTCGACTCAATGGGGACACAGCCGTCGTTTTGGGCGGCACCGGCGTTCTCGGTGGCGCGATGGCCGAGGCGCTGGCCAGGGCCGGGGCACGCGTCGCCATCGTGGGGCGGAACGCGGAGCGCGGCCAGGATCGGGTGCGCTGCATCCAGTCAGCCGGCGGCACAGCAATCTTCCATGCCGCTGATGCCCAGAACCGCGATTCATTGATGACAACCAGTGACAGGATCGCCGAGGAATGGGGCCCGCCGAGCGTGCTCGTCAATGCCGCCGGCGGCAACCGTGCGGATGCTACTTTGCCGCCTGGCGCCGATTTCTGCCAGCTGCCGCTCGCCGCCTGGCAGGGTGTCTTCGATCTCAACCTTGTCGGCGGCGTGCTGCTGCCGTGCCAGGTCTTCGGCGCGTCGATGCTGGCAGCCGGCAAGGGGAGCATCATCAATATCGCTTCCATTTCCAGCGTGTTGCCGCTGTCACGCGTTGTGGCATACTCGGCCGCCAAGGCCGCCGTCGTCAGTCTGACCAAGTTCCTGGCCCGCGAATGGGCCACTCGCGGCGTTCGCGTCAACGCCATCAGCCCCGGCTTCTTCCCCGCCGAGCAAAACCGCGCTCTGCTCTTCAAGCCGGACGGCAGCTACTCCGAGCGCGGCGAGCAGATCATACGCCACACGCCGATGGCCCGCTTCGGCGAGGCGCAGGAACTGGCGGGAACCGTCGTCTGGCTGGCGTCGCAGAAGGCGTCGTCATTCGTGACCGGGCAGAATATCGTGGTGGACGGCGGGTTTTCGGCGGTGACGATTTAGCTGCGTTCCCCAAGTGGTCATGACAAGAATGGAACGACTTCCCCACCAAACTGAATCACAGGTCCGTGGCAGCGTCGCTCCAGCGTTGTCCGCCGCGAACCTCGCTGGCAGGCGCGTCCTGCTCATCGTCCCCGATGCCACGCGCACTGCCCCCATTGGCTTGCTCTTCCGCGTCATCCACGACCTCATCGGCCGCGAAACCAAGCAACTCGACGTGATGATCGCTCTCGGCACGCATCCGCCCATGAGCGAGGAGTCGATCTGCCGACGGCTGGAAATAACCGTTGAGGAACGGGCCGGCAAGTACGCCAAGGTCCGCTTTCTCAATCACGCCTGGGACGATCCCGCGGCGCTGGCTTGTCTCGGCACCATTCCCGCAAGCGAAATCGGCGCATTGTCCGGCGGGCTGTTCGAGGTGGCGGTCGAGGTAAAGATCAATCGCGCGATCTTCGACTACGATCAGCTCATCATCATCGGCCCGGTGTTTCCGCACGAAGTCGTCGGCTTCTCCGGCGGCAACAAGTATCTGTTTCCGGGCATCGGCGGGCCGGGTATTGGTTCACGGCGCGGGCAATAGAGATATTGCCCTTTGTTGATTGTGGTGGGCTTGGACTGCCTCGACAAGCCAGTCGAAGACGTTGCAGGATTGGCGGCGGCAGGTTTCGATGACAGTCAGCAGTCGCTCGACGAACTGACTGCCGGACGCTGATTGCGTGCCGAACGAGAGCTTCCGCCAGATGACCGCGTGCCGCAGCGCTTGCTCGGCGGCATTGTTGG
>VGYC01000266.1 GCA_016873095.1 Planctomycetota bacterium
GTACTCCTGGCGCCACCGATAATAAGTGACCTCGCTCACCCCGATCTGGCGGATGACATCAGCGATTTCCTGGCCCTGTGAGATCAAGACATCGGCTTGTCGGAGTCTCGAAACGATCTCGTCGGCAGCCTGTTCCTGCCATTCGATGACCATCGGCGGGACGCCGCCCGTGAAGTCGGCCGGAATATAAGGCAGCGCCCTGACATGCAGCGCAGTTAGATGCGCATCCTGGCTCGCCGCGAGCGCGCAGGCCACATCGAGACGGGCCTTCGCCGCCTTGTTCCCATCGGCGTAAACGAGAATGTCCTTGTAGGTCATGCCGCCCTCCAGTTCTGGTGCCGCGGATGGCGACAGCCACCCCGCCAGAAGAGCACCATTGGGAGTAAGCGACCTTGACCCAGATCAAGAGCAGCGGAGATCGAGGTCAGACGATCTTTGCAACGACAGGCATCGTCGCCAGCTTGGCGAAGAGGCGGGCCTGGTGACGGATCGGCCACCAGTCATAGAGGAAGATTTGAATCGGGTGCCACATGGCCACCCAGCCGAGGATAAGGAGCCCTTCCGCAAGCATCTGCGAAACGGCCCCAGTCCCGGGAGCAAAGACCAGCTCGCGGGTCGCGACGCAGCATGCAAGAAACGCCAGGCCGATCAGAAGCGCCTTGCGTCCATCTCGAAAATGGCCCCTCAGGCGCCGATCCGATTCGGTGACACGGTAGCTAAAGTGGTTGTGGATGGCATCCTGGACGGATTCGGCACGCGCCAGCTGCGGACCAGCAGGCAGCCGTATGACCAGCGCCAACGGTGTCTGCAGCGGCGCTTCGTCCACCGAACCGACGATATATTCCTCCGCCTCCCGGTCGAGTTCCTTCTCATGAAAGGGTGAGGGATCCAGCGAGTTGAACAACTGGTCCACGGTCGCCAGGCGGATCTCGATAGTCGCAGTGCAGCATTCCGGCGGATCACAACCTCGAGGCGGCGGCATATTGGACATGCCTAACCTCCCTTCGGCAGGAGACGTTCCATCTCCGCCCTCACATCCGCAGCAGTGACCGGCACTCCCGCATTGGAGAGATCGAGGAGCACTTTCTCAACGACATCGTCTCGGCCGACCTTATCCACGTCCAACCGCACGAGCATGCGGGCGTAGGCTTCGCCCTCGCGCCGCGGGAGCCTCATCTTCTGGGCCGCCCAGAGACCGATAAGCTTGGTCTGACGGGCATGAACAGTGAAGCGCTGCTTCTGGTCAACAGCGAACTTGGCCTCAAAGCCCTTCTGTCGTTCATCGAAAGCTGACATCGTAACGTTCACCCCTTGTGTCTAATTGGCCAGCCGCATGCTCAGGATGTAGCTGATCACGTCCTCGATTTCGCGGCGGCTCAGCGGCACACTCGGCATCCGGGCGTGTGGCGTCTGCAGATGCGTGCGCAGGTGTCTTTCCGACACCGCCGGATCGCGTGCGAGGGTCAGAAAGGCCGGAACGCCATCGCTCGCCGGCTGGTTCTGCTCCTGGGCGACGGCATGACAGCCGGCGCAACTCCTCATAGCCAGTACCTTGCCGGCCACCGCATCCCCGGGGAGGGGCTGAGCGAAGGCGATGCCCGGCGCCAGAAGGACGAATATGGACACAGGTGCAAATTTCATGACCTCCAACATAGAGACCGCTTGATCGCAGAGCGTTGACCCAGATCAAGGCCGAACGCGAGGATCGCCCCCACCCTGCAACAGCCATCGAAAGATGGGTCGCTGCAGATCGCAGCGAGATCGGGCTCCCGTACACCCCCCCCCGTGTGCGGGAGCCCGTTTGAGCGGGGCCCCTCTTATGGCAATGCAACCGGATCCCGGCGCTCATCTGGCTGGACTTACAACAGCTGATGCAAAGCGTCGCCTGCAGCAATTCGGCGCAAACGAGCTACCCACCGCGGCCAAGCGCAATCTTGCAATGATCGCCCTGGATGCTCTTCGTGAGCCCCTTCTGGCGCTACTCCTCGCAGCCAGCGGCTTGTACTTCCTGATCGGCGACGTCCATGACGCCCTGCTTCTTCTTGGGCTCGGCACGCTCAATGTTTGCCTGGTCATCATTCAGGAGAACAAGACCGAGCGCACCCTCGAGTCCTTACGCGACTTATCGAGCCCTCGCGCCCTCGTCATCCGGGACGGAGAAAGGAAGCGTATTGCCGGTCGCGAGGTGGTTCCCGACGATCTTCTGGTTCTATCGGAAGGCGATCGGGTCGCCGCGGACGCGATACTTCTGTCCGGAGCCCACTTGACGGCAGACGAATCGCTGCTGACCGGTGAGTCCGTGCCCGTACGCAAGGCAGCATCGTCGGGTGACGTAGCCGCGGCGCGTCCGGGCGGTGACGATCTCCCCTGGGTGTTCTCCGGAAGCCTGATCGTCAGCGGCCACGGCATCGCGCGCGTCATGCGCACCGGCCTGGCCACCGAGATGGGCGGCATCGGCAAGAGTCTCGCCAGTCTGGAGTCGGAAAAGACCCGTTTGCATAAGGTGACCAGCGTGCTGGCGCGAAACGCCGCGATATGGGGCGTTTTCGTAAGCCTTGCCGTCACCCTGTTATACGCTCTGCGCTCCTCCGACTGGATCGCGGCTGCGCTGGCCGGCGTTACCATCACCATGTCGATGCTTCCGGAGGAAATTCCGGTCGTCCTTACCGTTTTCCTCACCCTCGGCGCCTGGCGGATTGCGCGTCACCGGGTATTGGCTCGGCGCGCCGCGGCGATCGAGACTCTTGGCGCCACAACGGTTCTCTGCACGGACAAGACTGGCACGCTTACCGTTAACCGGATGTCGGTGGTGGAATTTTGGAGTAACGGCCGGTCTCATAAGGTCGCAGATGACGGGTCCCCGCCAATCGAGGCGCTCGATCTGGCGAACACCGCGCGCATGGCATGCGATCCGCATCCATCAGACCCTATGGAGCAGGCGTTCCACAAGCTGACCGGCGAAACGGCCGCGAATCCGTCTTATATGCCGGCGCATGAATATGGCCTCAGGCGTGACCTTCTCGCGGTCGGATATGCCTGGCAGGAACAACCTGGCGAACGATTTACCGTTGCTGCCAAAGGCGCACCGGAGGCCATTGTCGACCTATGCGGGCTGCATGACGCCCAACGCCACCTCGTCTTGGAGCAGGTCAGCGAGATGGCGGCACGCGGCCTCCGCGTCCTGGGGATTGCCGAAACGAAACATAGCGGCAAGCTGCCCGATTCGCTCCGCGGGTTCTCTTTCACCTTTCGCGGCTTGGCCGGCCTCGAGGATCCGGTCCGCCAGACAGTGCCCGCCGCTGTCGCCGACTGCCGTCGCGCCGGCATCCAAGTCATCATGATCACCGGAGACTATCCAACCACCGCGATGGCGATCGCCAAGCGAGCCGGTATCGACACTGCCGGGGGAGTGATCACCGGAGCCGAGCTCACGACTATGCGCGATGAGCAACTCGTTGAGCGTCTTCAGACGGTCCGTGTTTTCGCCCGCATCATGCCCGAGCAGAAACTGCAGCTGGTGCGCGCCCTGAAAAACAGGGGCGAGATCGTCGCCATGACTGGCGACGGCGTCAATGACGCTCCCGCCCTCAAGGCCGCGCATATCGGGATCGCCATGGGCGGCCGGGGGACGGACGTGGCCCGAGAAGCTGCAGGCTTGGTGCTGCTCGACGATGCCTTTGAGTCGATCACCGCAGCCATCCGCCTGGGGCGACGCATCTTCGACAATCTGCGCAAGGCACTTTCCTACATCCTTGCCGTTCATATCCCGATCGCCGGTCTCGCCATGGTACCCCTCATCCTGGGCTGGCCGATCATCTTCTTTCCTATTCACGTGGTGTTTCTGGAGTTCGTCATCGATCCGATCTGCTCTGTGGTCTTTGAAGCAGAGCCAGAAGAGGAGGAAATCATGCAGCGGCCGCCGCGCGACCCAGATGCTTCTCTATTCGGCCTGCGCGAGGTGTCGTTCAGCATCCTCCAGGGCCTGGTCGGGCTGGCCTGCGTCCTGGGTGCGCTCGGCCTCGCGTTGAAAAGTGGCGCCAGCGACACGGAGGCACGAACCATCGCCTTCGTCAGCCTGGTCTGTGTCAATGTAGCGCTCGTCTTCTCCAATCGCTCATGGAACCACCCGGCTTATCAGAGTTTGAAGAAGTACAATGCCGCTCTGTGGTGGGTCCTGGTCGTCATGGCCGCGGTCCTGCTTGGCGCTATCTATCTGCCGCTGGGCGCAGAGGTCTTTCACTTTTCTCCGCTACGGCAGGATCAGCTCGGCTTGGGCATCGGTGCAGCGGCCCTGGCATTTCTGCTCATCGAGCTTCTGAAGCTGGCGCGCTACGTTACCCGGCATGGCTGGCCTCGTTCAGGAAGCGTGGGACTTCTGAATCTGTCCTGAGGTGTAAGGGGCAAGGAGATGCAGCCAGCTTCAGGGATTTCTTCGGTTACGACGGCCGACGACCAGGCCGAGGTCATCGCGTTCCTCTCGTCGCCGTCGAGCTATGGCCTGAGCGAGCCTGTTACACGCCATCAAACCCATGGGGCGATGGTCTTTCTGGCCGGCGATCGGGCCTACAAGCTCAAGCGTGCCGTTCGCTATCTCTACATGGACTACTCGACCCCCGAGCGGCGGCGGGAGATGTGCGAGAGAGAACTTGCGATCAATCGCCGGACGGCGCCCGGACTGTACCTCTCGGTCCGCGCAATCGTCCGTGGTTCAGACGGCAGGCTTACCTTCGCGCCGGAGGATGCCCCGGGCGCGCTGGACTGGGTCGTCGTGATGCAGCGCTTTCGGGAAGACGAGCTCCTCGAGCATGCCCGCCGGCGTGGAGGGCTCGACCTGCCGCTGATGGCGGCTCTCGCCGACACCATCGCAGGCTTTCACAGGGCCGCAGAGGTGCATCACGAGCACGGCGGGAGCGCCGGGATCGCCGCCGTGATCGGTGAAGATGCCGAGCTCTTCAAGGCGGCCGGCGCACCCTTCAAGCCGTCAGATCTCGATCGTCTCGCGCGCCTGGCGTGGCGAGCCCTGGATCGTCATGGCGGGCTCCTGGATCAGCGGCGGCGGGAGGGCTTCGTCCGGCGCTGCCATGGCGATCTTCATCTCAACAACATCTGCCTTCGTCACGGTTTCCCCACACTTTTCGACGCAATCGAGTTCAACGACGACTTCTCCTGTATCGACACCCTGTACGACCTCGCTTTCCTGCTTATGGACCTGGACCACCATGGGCTACGCGGCCACGCCAGTGTCGTGCTCAACCGCTATCTGGAAGTCACCGGAGATTTCGGTGGCTTGCCGGCGTTGCCGCTCTTTCTCTCCTGCCGGGCCGCCGTCAAGTCGCACGTGACGTTAGCGGGTGCTCAGGCAAGAGGAGAAGCGGGTGGCCAGGCTTTCGACGATTCCATCGCCCTCCTTGACCGCGCCATTGGCTATCTGGAGCCACCCTCGCCCCGGTTGATCGCCATAGCGGGGCTGTCGGGAACCGGGAAGTCGACTTTGGCCCGGCACCTGGCCCCAAGCATCGGCGTCGCGCCCGGCGCCATCGTCCTGCGCAGCGACATCATTCGCAAACGGTTGCTCGGCGTGCCGGAAATGCAGCGTCTTCCTGACGACGCCTACGCACCCGATGTCACCGATCGGGTATTCAACCGCATGACGGAAGTCGCCGCTCAAACCCTTGCTTCCGGCTATTCGGTTGTCGTCGATGCTGTCTATGGCCAGGACACACAGCGCCGACAGGTCGAAGACGTTGCCAGGTGCGCGAGCGTGCCATTCGATGGCCTCTGGCTGACGGCTCCGCGGCCTGTGCTGGAGCAGCGCATCACCGACCGCCGCCGAGATGCGTCCGACGCCACCGTCACCGTCCTTCACCAACAGATTGCCAACATCGCCAGGCCGGGCTCATGGGTCAACCTGGATACGACGGGAACGCCCGACGTCATCGCCCGGCACGCCGCGACCCTGCTACGCACGCCCCCTGATTTCTCTTGATGCAGATCAATGGTGCGCGGCCGGCAGTCCGGTAGATGTAGGGCTCAACCTTGGGAAAGGGAAAGGCCATGCGCGCACGCGACATCATGACCACGTCCGTCCAGTACGCCACCCCGAACGCTCGCGTTCAGAAAATCGCGCAGGCCATGGTGCGCCATCGCATTAGCGCCGTGCCTGTGATTGACAAGAACCGCCGCGTTATCGGTATCGTCAGTGAGGCCGATCTCCTGCATCGCGTCGAGAGCGGCACGATCCGCAAGCGTTCCTGGTGGCTGGACATGCTGATCGACGACAAGACTCGGGCGAGAGAATACGCGAAGGCGCGTGGACTCTACGCCCGTGACGTCATGACCAGCCCGGTCATTTCGGTGAAGCCGGACACGGAGATCTCGGAAATCGCCGACATCATGGAGCGCTCCGCGGTCAAGCGCGTCCCAGTTGTCGACGCCGAGAATCGGATGGTCGGCATCGTGAGTCGCCGAGATCTGATCGCAGCCGTGGCAAAGCCGCCGCGCAAATCTCCTCGCTTCTCCGACGCCGCAATCGGCGCCGCCCTGCAGCACGAGATCACGGCGAAGACGAATACCTTTAACTCGGCCATCAACATAGCCGTGGCCAAGGGCGTGGTGGAGCTTTCGGGCCTGGTGGCCAGCAGCGAGGAGCTCGATGCCGTCAGGGTCATGGCCGAGACCATCCCCGGCGTCAGGGCGGTCAAGGACCGGATGACGGTGCGCCCGAACCTCCGTTTCGCAAGCTGAGCCTCTGCCTCGGCATCTTCATCGGCGCGCGCAAGCGCGCTGGTGCATTATTGTAGTGCCATGTCGGTCCGGAACCTCGACGCCATTTTCCGGCCGCAATCCGTCGCCCTGGTCGGCGCCTCACCCAGGCCCGGATCGGTCGGCCAGGTTATCGCGGAGAATCTGCTCAAAGCTGGGTTCAGCGGCCCAATCATGCCGCTCAATCCCAGGCATGGTTCTGTCTGCGGTGTGCTGGCCTACCCCGACGTGGCCAGCTTGCCGGTCACCCCGGACCTCGCGGTGATCTGCACGCCCCCGCCATCGGTACCCGGTCTGATTGCCGAACTTGGCGCTAGGGGTGTGAAAGGTGCCATCGTCATCACCGCCGGGTTCAGGGAACTCGGCAATGAAGCTGGCCAGGTACTCGAAAAGGCCATTCTGGACGCGGCCCGCCCTCACCTTCTGCGGATCATCGGCCCGAACTGTGTCGGCGTGATCTCGACGCCATCGCGGTTAAACGCCTCTTTTGCGCACATTCAGCCCGCGACTGGGGGCGTCGCCTTCGTCACGCAGTCGGGCGCGATGGCCACCACTGTCCTGGATTGGGCCTCATCCCGAAACATCGGCTTTTCCCACATCGTGTCCCTGGGCGACATGACCGATGTCGATTTCGGCGACATGCTCGACTATCTGGCGACCGAACCGAACACGAAAGCCATTCTGCTCTATATCGAGGCCCTCACGGCGTCGCGAAAATTCATGTCGGCGGCGCGGGCCGCCTCACGTCTGAAGCCCGTAATCGCCATCAAGGCCGGGCGGCATGCGGCAGCAGCCCGCGCCGCCACCTCGCATACCGGCGCTCTTGCCGGTGTTGACGCAGTCTATGCCGCGGCATTTCGCAGGGCTGGCATGTTGCGCGTGAACAACCTGGACGAGGTTTTCGACGCCGTTGAGACTCTAGGATTCCCGACGGCATTTGATGGAGATCGCCTGGCAATCCTGACGAACGGCGGCGGTGTCGGGGTTCTGGCGACTGACGCCCTGATTGACGAAGGCGGGCAGCTGGCGGAGCTCTCGCCTGATACGATTGCCCGGCTTGGAACCCAGCTTCCCTCAACCTGGTCGCACGGCAATCCGGTCGACATCATCGGTGATGCAAAGGCCGATCGATATGCCTTCGCTCTTGAAGCCTTGCTGGCCGCACCGGAAGTCGATGCCGCGTTGGTGCTAAACTGCCCCACCGCTATTGCTTCCGGCGTGGAGGCCGCTCAGGCCGTCATCGAGGCCGCACGGCAGCATCCGGGGCGTGTCCTGACCAGCTGGCTCGGCTCGGCCGCCGCAATCCCTTCTCGCCAGATCTTCGCCTCCGCTGCTATCCCGACCTACGACACGCCGGAGAAGGCGATCCGCGGCTTCATGCATTTGGTGCGCCACCGCCGAAACCAGCGAGCCCTCCTCCAAGCCCCGGCTGCGGTTTCGACGGATTTCGCCCCGGACGAACAGGCAGTTAGAAAAGCGATCGGGAACGCCCTGGCCCGCGGCACCATCTGGCTGGAGGCTTCGGAGGTCCGTGAGATTCTAGCCTGCTATGGCATCGATACGCCCCGGCTGACCTTTGCCGCCGACCCGGAGACAGCCGGCGCGGCCGCTCAATCCATCGGCAGACCTGTCGCGCTCAAGATCGTATCGCCCGAGCTGACTCATAAGAGTGATGTCGGCGGGGTCGTGCTGAACCTGGCCCCCCACGAGGTTGTATCCGCCGCCCGGGAGATGCGCGACCGCGTGGCTTCCCGCGCACCGATGGCGCGCCTCAATGGCTTTATCGTTCAGGAGATGATCGAGCGCGGATCGGCGCACGAGCTGATTCTAGGAATGACCCTGGATGCCCAGTTCGGGCCAGTCCTGCTCTTCGGACATGGCGGAACAGCCGTCGAAGTGATTGACGACAAGACTCTGGCGTTGCCACCCCTCAACCTCCCTCTTGCCAGGGACATGATCACCCGCACGCGTGTCTATCGCCAGCTGCGGGGATACAGGGATCTACCGCCCGCTGACCTGGGGGCAATTGCTTCAACGCTCGTGAAACTCTCGCAGCTGGTCAGTGACCACGACGAGATCATCGAGCTCGACATCAATCCGCTACTCGCCGATGCCAACGGTGTCATGGCTCTGGATGCCCGGATTCGGGTGGCGGCCCTCGCCGCCGGCCAAAATCGAGGGCAACGGATGGCCATCCGGCCTTACCCGAAGCATCTCGAGCGCACGGAGGAGCTACCAGGCCTTGGCAAGCTTTTGCTCCGACCTGTCCGGCCGGAGGACGAGACCGCCTTTCTCCGGCTGTT
>VGYC01000267.1 GCA_016873095.1 Planctomycetota bacterium
CCAACAATGCCGCCGAGCAAGCGCTGCGGCACGCGGTCATCTGGCGGAAGCTCTCGTTCGGCACGCAATCAGCGTCCGGCAGTCAGTTCGTCGAGCGACTGCTGACTGTCATCGAAACCTGCCGCCGCCAATCCTGCAACGTCTTCGACTGGCTTGTCGAGGCAGTCCAAGCCCACCACAATCAACAAAGGGCAATATCTCTATTGCCCGCGCCGTGAACCAATACCCTGTCCTTATTGTCTCGACCGGTTGCAAGGATCTTGCCGTCCGGTGAAAAGGCCAATGCGCGGGTGTGGCATGACACGCTGCCGTGCGTGCGAACATCAACGTGAAATAACTCTTTGCCGGCAGGCATCTCATAAACATGAACAATGTCCTCGACCGCCAATGCCAATCGTCGTCCGTCGCTGGAATATGTAAACAATCGGACAAGCCCCGGAGACTTCAAGATAGGTAGTTTTTTCCCAGACCCGAGATCGAAATGAAGCAATTCTCGGCTGCTGATTGTAACTGACTTGTTGGCAGGGGAGATCGCAACACCATCGACCCAATATGGCAAGGGCACTGCAAACCGGCGAACTTCCTGTCCCTTGGACGTTCGCCAAAGTCGTACGCTAGACTTTTTGGCGGCTGAGGCCAGGAATTCGCCGTCCGGGGCAAATGACAGCGACATGACTGGCCAATTGTGTCCTGGCAACTGGATGAGTTCATTTCCGGTCCCGACATTCCAAACACAAACGCCGCCTTCGCCCCCGGAGGCGAGTAATTTTCCGTCTCGGGAAAATGCGAAGCAAAAAGCGTTGTGCTTCACTTTTTCAATCGAGCGCAGTGTCTTGCCGGTCGCCAAATCAAGGAACTGCACCCCATAGCTATTGCTTCCACCTGCTGCCAAGCGCCCGTCGCGAGTGAAGGCAACCGCACTTCCCGTCTTGTCTCTCTCGAAGAACATCTTCCCGGTAGCCACGTCCCACAAGCGCACTCGACCAGGACTACCCGATGCCAACTTTTTTCCGTCAGGCGAGAATGCAACCGATGTCACCGGCGGATTGTACCAGGACGCAACGGGCGTTCCGGCCCCAACGTCCCAGATGCAAATGTTGACCACCGGGTCGGTCGATTGTCCTCCGGATGCCAACAGCTTGCCATTCGGAGAGAACTCCAGACAGGTTGCCGGCATCGCTTGCCCGATCAGCGTGTGCTTTTCCGTCTTGGTGGCCATGTCCCAAATGCGAATGTCATGGCCCATTTTGCCGACTTCCGTGCTCCAGGAACTGGAAGCCAGCATGGTGCCGTCAGGGGAAACCGCCAGTGAGATAATTCGAGGATGGGCCAACTTGGCGATCAACTTGCCGTCGCCGAGATTCCAAAGACAAACCCCGCGGTAGCCGGCCGCCACCAGCGTTCTTCCATCTGCAGTGAAGCGCACGCAGCGAAAGCGATCTGCCGGTTCTCCAAGTCGGAGAATCTCTTTGCAGTTTGGTACGGCCCATACGGAAACCGTGCCGTCAATATTCGGCAAGGCGATCTTGTCGCCATCCGGTGTCATCGCGATTGAAGAAGTAGAAACCAGCTTCAGCCGGGCGGTGCCAAGCCTTGCAACCGCCCCATCCGGCAACGCATCCCCCAGCTTGTCGAAGCGCACGGGTTGCGGTCTTGCAGTCCTAGCAAATTTTTCCCCCGCTTTGCCGGTCAAACGCGCATCGGAAAGACAAAACGCCGCGGGCGCGCCGACAATGAACACCAGCGTGCCAAGAACTGCCGCTCCTAGCAACCAGAATGCTGTGCGCCCTAGAGCCATCGACAACTTCCGTGGCCTTCCCGATTGTGATTTCTTACTCGGCATTGTAAGCTTAGCCGGCAAGCGTTGGCAAGCAGATTCAAAAAAGAGGGATAGGTGATGCATGCCCGCAACCAACAGCCGCACAAGCTACGACGAGGTTCCGTACGAGAGTCATCCTTTTGCCCAGACGCATCCGGACCGGCTCTGCACGCTCGCGACGTTGCTTGGCTTGAAGCCGGCGACGGTGGCGCGTTGTCGGGTGCTGGAGCTGGGCTGCGCCGCGGGCGGCAACCTGATTCCGATGGCCTGCGCGCTTCCGGCGAGCAACTTCATTGGCATCGATCTTTCGGAGCGCGAAATTGCCGACGGCAAGGAGGTGGTCGGCGACCTGGGCTTGACCAACATCGAGCTCAAGCACCTCAGCATCCTCGACATCGGCCCGGACTTCGGGAAGTTCGACTACATCATCTGTCACGGCGTGTACTCGTGGGTCCCGGCCGCCGTGCAAGAGAAGATTCTCGACATCTGCTCGAAGAACCTCGCGCCGCAAGGCATCGCCTACGTCAGCTACAATACCTATCCAGGTTGGCACATGCGCGGCATGATCCGCGACATGATGTCGTATCACGCCCGGCAATTTACCGTGCCGGAGATGAAGGTCCGGCAATCGCGCAACCTGCTCGATTTCCTCGTCAAGGCTTCCCGGCAGCAGAACTCGCCCTATGGGCTGATGCTCAAGCAAGAAGCCGAGTCGATCCGCCGCAGCTCGGACTCCTATCTGTTTCACGAGCACCTGGAGGATGTGAACGAGCCGGTCTACTTCTACCAGTTTGTCGAGCGCGCCGCGGCCCACGGACTAAAGTACCTCGCGGAAACCGAGCTATCCACGATGGTCCCTGGCAACTATCCGCCGGAGATCGAGAACGTGTTGCAGATGCTGGCGCAGGACATGATCCACATGGAGCAGTACATGGACTTCCTGCGCAACCGCATGTTCCGGCAGAGCCTGCTGTGTCAGAAGCATGTCACTCCGAACTACTCCTTGAAGGCGCAGCAGTTGAAGGGCTTTCACGTCGCTTCGCCGGCGAAGCCGCAGGACGACAAGCCGGACCTGGCGTCGGCCGAGCCGGTGCTGTTCGAGACGCCGGCCGGGGTCACGCTCAACTCGCGGGAGCCGCTGGTCAAGGCGGCCATGACGTGCCTGGCGGAAGCCTGGCCGCAGGCGCTGCCGTTTACCCAACTGGTGGAGAAAGCGCGGGCACGCGTGCAGGCCATCAAGTGCGAGGATCATTCCGCCGACGCCGACACGCAAGCGCTGGGGCAGACGTTGCTGTCCTTCTACGGCACGGCCTCGACCAACCTGATCGAGCTCTATTTGAACCCGCCGGCTTTCGTCACGGCGGTGAGCGACCGTCCGCGGGCCTTCGCGCTGGCGCGGCTGCAAGCCGCGCGCGGGCCGCGGGTGACGAACCTGCGGCATGAGTCCGTGTTCCTGGGCGAGTTCGAGCGACAGCTGCTGCGCTTGCTGGACGGCACACACGACCGCGCCGCGCTGGCCGACGCCCTGGGCCGGCTTGCGGCAACCGGCGAATTGACCGTCGAGAAGGACGGCAGCAGCGTGCCGGAAAGCCAGCTGGCGGAAACGATCGCGGCCGCCATCGACAGACAATTGCCGCTCTTGGCAGGCAACGCCTTGCTGATAGCGTGAATCGGCAAGTGCCGCCGCCACCTTGTCCGGCAGCCGATGGCAGGCTGCCGAAAACGCGTGGAGACCAAAAGGTTCATCGGAATGCGAGAAAATTGCGAGATTCTTTGAGCGTGCTCCGTCGCCATGTGGTCGAACGCCCGGCAGTATCGACGCATATCCTTGCGGCGTCAACACTTATCGCGACGAAAAACGGACGCGGCCAGTCGGGCCGTCGGGTCGCCATTTATTGATCCTTTCTCGATTCGTCCAGGTCGGGATTTGCCGAGGGGGTATGTGTCGTTCTCTGGACGAATATCTGGAGGAATATCCTGGACACATCTTCATCGCCAGTCATCGACCGCGACACAGGCGTACAATGACGTTGCGGTCCTGACCCCTGACCCCTGACCCCTCACCCCTGAAGATGACCTTCGTCTTCCCCGTACTCCTGGGCGGCCTGGTGCTGGTGGGCGTGCCGGTGTTGCTGCATCTCATCATGCGGCAGAAGCCGAAGGTGCTGCGCTTCCCGGCGTTTCGCTTCCTGGTGCAGCGGAGCAAGAAGAACCTGCGCAAGCTGCGGCTGCGGCACCTGCTGCTGCTGGCCTTGCGGATGTTCATCCTGGCCCTGATCTGCCTGGCACTGGCGGCGCCGCGGCTGGTCGAATCGGGCTTGAACCTGAGCACGGATCGGCCGGTGGCGGCCATCTTCCTCTTCGATACCAGCGCGAGCATGGACTACCAGTCGAGCGACAAGGCATCGCGGCTGAACGAGGCGAAGAAGCGCGGGCTGGAGATGCTGGCCGAGTTGCCGGAAGGCAGCCGCATCGCGATCCTGGACTCGGCCGAGACGGTGGCGTCGCGCGGCGACTGGCTGGCGAGTGCGTCGCGGGCGCGGACGCGGATCGGCGAGCTGAAGCCGCGGCCGGACAGCGCTTCGGTCACGACCCGCCTGGCGGATGCTTTCCGCATGTTCGCGGACCTGGCGAGCCGCCGCGACGAGGAGGCGGTCAAGGACCTGCCGCGGCTGTTGTGCGTGTTTTCCGATCGGACGCGGGCCTGCTGGGAGGCCGGCCGGCTGCCGGGATTGCACGACGCTGCCGACCAGGTGCCGCCCACGCTGCCCGGGTTGCAACGCGCCGGCGACGGCATCCCCAACCTCACCGAGCAGCTCAGGGAGCTGCGCAAGCAGCTGCCGCCGCGGCCCGGCGAGGACTATCCGGAGCAGGCGCTCATCGACTCACTCGGCAAGCTGCGCGACGCCATTCCAGCCACGGCGGAAGACCTGGGCAATGAAACGTTGGCGAAGAAGATGACCCTGGCGCGCCGGCCAGCGCGGACCTTGCTTGGCCTGCTCGACAAGCGCGAGGACAAGAAGGACGATGTCGCCGTCGCTTATCGCAAGGCATTGACAGAGTCACTGGAAGGATTGCTCGGCAACCTGCGCGGCTACCATGGACTCTTCATCGACGTGGGCGTGGACAAGCCGGCAGACCTCGCCATCACCGACATCGACTTTCCGCGCAATCCGGACGGCCAGCCCCGGACCTTCTTCGGCGGCGACGAGAAGATTCTCATTCAGGCTCGCGTCCAGGCCACGGGACAGGGCTACAACTCGACGCTCACCTGCCGTATCGGCAAGAAGACCTATCAGCAGCCCGTCGTCATCAAGGCCGGCGAACGGCAAGCGGTCCCGTTCGAGATCGATGCCGGCGAGCTGAAGCTGACGCCGGGGCCGCATCAGCTCGAGCTGGAGTTGAAGCCGCCCGATCTGCTGACGTTCAATAACGTCCGCTACGCGACCTTTGCCGTGCGGGAGCCGCGGCGCGTGCTGATCCTGGCCGACGATCGCGAGCAGGCGAAGTACTTCAGTCAAGCGCTGTCGGCTCTGCGCTACACCAACGTTGTCAAATCCGGCGCGATCAAGCAGACCGACCTGGAGCCGTACCAGGCGGTCTATCTCTTCGAGATGGCCAAGCCGGAGGCGGCGCTCTGGAAAACGCTGGCGGATTTCGTGGCACGCGGCGGCGGGCTCGGCATCATCCCCGGCGGCAAGGAAACGCAAGTGGCTTCTTACAACGATGCCGCGGCCAGCGCGGTGATGCCCGCCAGGCTGGCGAAGATCATCGACCACGGCGATGTCCGCAAAAACCGCGGCAGCATCTGGAACCTGGAGGATGACACGATCTTCCAGCATCCCATGTTGAAATGGTTCCGCAAATGGAAGGACGAGGGCTGGGACGTGGTCCGCTCGCCGCGCTTCGCCCATGCCTACTGGGAGGCGGCGCCGTTTCCGGACCGGGGCGCGGCGCTGGTGAAGTACGGCGACGACAAGGCCCGCCCGGCCCTGCTGGAGCGTCTCGCCCCGGCGGACAAGAAGCGCGTCGGCAAGGTGTTGCTGTTCACGACGACGCTGTCGCCGCGGTCACCGCCGTGGAACGCTTATCTCGATTCGACCAGCTCCTTCTACGTCGTTCTGGCGGGACTGGCAACGCAGTACCTGGTGGGCGACACCGATGAGGCGAACTTGAATTTCCTCAGCGGTCAAGGGGCGCCGACGGTGGCGTTGCCGCTGTCGCCGCGCTTTCCCGGCTACACGCTGCAGGGACCGGACATCCTGGAGCCGGTCGCGGTGGCCGATGGGCAGAACCAGCTAGCGATCAAGCAGGCGGCCGTGCCCGGCAACTACGCGCTGGACGGCACGGACGGAGGCGGCCGGGGCAAGACGGTCGCTCGTTTCAGCGTCAACATCCCCGGCGGCGAAAGCGACCTGGAGCGCGTGCCGCCCGCCGAGATCGACTCGCTCCTGGGAACCGGCAGTGTCGTTCCTGTCCAGCGTGCCGTCAATATCCGCGACGCCCTCCAGGGACACTTCAGCCAGCCTGTCGAGCTGTTTCCTTTCCTCATGGTTCTGTTGCTGTTGATTCTCGCGCTCGAGAACCTGCTGGGCAACAAGTTTTATCGCAAGGAGGAACCGGCGGCCCATGTCTGAGACCTCGCTCAGCCTGCTCGATCAGCTATGTTTCCGGCCGGACGCTGCAGCCTGGGACCGGCTGGTCCGGGTGTACACGCCGCTCTTGCAGGCGTGGCTGCGGCGTTACGATGTTCTCTCGGCGGCGGACGTGGACGACCTGGTGCAGGAAGTGTTGCTGACAGTTTCGCAAGAGGTGGGACGGTTCAATCACAATCAGGCGCCAGGTGCCTTCCGCGGCTGGCTTCGTGCCATCCTTATCAATCGCCTGCGCCATTTCTGGCGAGGACGTGACCATCGGCCAGCAGCCATCGGCGGCAGCGATTTTCTGGAGCAATTGGACCTCCTTCAGGATGATGCCAGCCAGGTGAGCCGACTATGGGACAGCGAGCACGACCGGCAGTTGATGCGGCGATTGCTCGATGAGATCCAGCCGCGCTTTGCCGTGTCGACCTGGCAGGCATTTTGTCGCCAGGTGCTGGACGGGGACGCGGCCGAGCGCGTGGCCGAGGAACTGGGCATGCCCCTACACTCGGTCTATGCCGCCAAGTCACGGGTGCTAAAGGCTTTACGGTCGGCCGGCGCCGGGCTGCTGTCCTGAGCCGGGCCAAGATCTGCCAGGTTTTCTCATTTTCTCGCAGAGATTTGCTGTCAGAAACCGCCGGCTGCCGCACTTCCTACGTATGATTTCCACCTGCGATGCCGAGAGAGGTGCCGCCATGTCCGTTGAGCAACTGTCGCACCCGCCGCTGGATCGTCTGACATCCTTTGCCCTGGGCAAGCTGGAAGTCGCGGAGATCGACGACATCGAGAACCACCTGTCCCGCTGCGATTCTTGTTGCCAGACTCTGAGGCAGATCCACGAAGATACGTTCACCGGCGCCGTGCGCGACTCCCATCGGGCGGTGCCGCCGAGCGTCGGCTCGGCCCCCACCATCGCGCCCTCCGAAATTGTCGAGCAACCAGCGCCGCCGACGGACTCGGCCACCGCGGGGTTTCGAGCCGCAGGCGCCAGCGGCCCCATCGAGTTGCCGGCCGACCTGGCCCAGCATCCGCGCTACCGCGTGCAGGAACTGCTCGGCGCCGGCGGCATGGGCGCCGTGTACAAGGCCGAGCATCGGCTCATGCATCGCACGGTGGCGCTGAAGGTCATCAATCCGGAGCTGGTCGCGAGCAGGACCGCCGTGGAACGCTTCCAGCGCGAGGTACAGGCCGCCGCTCGTTTGCATCATCCCAACATCGTCACGGCGCACGATGCTGAACAGGCCGGCGCTTCGCACTTCCTGGTCATGGAATTCGTACCGGGAATCGACCTGGCTCGGGTCGTGGCGGAGCGCGGCCCGCTGCCCGTGGCCGAGGCCTGCGACTACATCCGCCAGGCGGCCCTGGGCCTGCAACACGCCATGGAAAACGGCATGGTCCATCGCGACATCAAGCCGCAGAACTTGATGGTCACAAATTCGGCGAGCGGGGGGCGTGAGCCCCCTGATCACGCGGCCTTATCAGGTGGCTCACGCTTCCCGCTCGCCGGAGTCGTCAAGATCCTCGATTTCGGTCTCGCCTCGCTGGCTGCCGAGCCCGAGGCGTCCGAGGACAACCAAGACTCAAGAAACGAGAATCAAAAATCGAGCCTTACGCAGGCCGGCGCCCTGATGGGGACTCCCGACTACATGGCGCCCGAACAAGCTCGCGACGCCCGCTCCGCCGATATCCGCGCCGACATCTATAGCCTCGGTTGCACTCTGTACTTCTTGCTCACCGGCAAGGTGCCGTTTCCGGGTGGCTCGGCGATCGACAAGGTCATCGCTCATGCGGAACGCAAGCCGGACGAGATTCGCAAGCTGCGGCGCGATGTGCCGGCAGGCGTGCTGGCCGTCCTGGATCAAATGCTGGCGAAGAAGCCGGAGCAGCGCTATCAGTCGCCGGCGGCGATCGCTGCCGCCCTGGCGCCGTTCACCACCATTGAAAAGCATCCGCCCTTGCCACGAGCAGTGACCATTGCCGCCGATCTGCTCATGGTCGCCTCCGTGTTCGCCGCCCTGGTGGCCATCGGCGTGTTCATCTGGTTGCATTTCGAGGCCGCCTCCCTGAGCTTTGAAGTGGACCGGGAACTGCAGCTCATTGCCGGGCTGCATTTGCTCTACGCGGGCTGCATCTTCACCGCGGGCTGGCTGATGCGACAGCTGACCGGCCGGTTTGCTGCCGCATTGCTGATTGCCGTTGCCGGAATTCTCTTGCCCGGCGTGTGTACGGTGAATGTCGTGATGGAATGGAGCCGGATGCCGCGCTGGCCGCTTATCATTCCGCTCTGGCTCGGTGTGCCGTTGTGCGTCTGGGCCATGCTATTGCTGTCGCGCTCGAATGTTCATGCGACATTCGCCGAGAATGCCCGCCGATCCGGGAGCAGGCGCCGGCGGCTGGCGGGCCTCGGCTGGGCTGCCGCATGTGCCCTCGTGTTCGGCGGGATCGTCTATGTCAATACTAAGGTTTTGCAAAGCTGCAGCTGGCCTTGTCAAAATGGGCAATTTCGTTCAAATTCCTGGTAATTTCACATGGCGCACGACGACCACGGAGGGTCCGGTCATGCCAGGGATTGTCGAGTTCCCC
>VGYC01000268.1 GCA_016873095.1 Planctomycetota bacterium
AACAGAGACGATCAGTTCGGCGGCAACCAGCTGTCCCAGAGTCAATTGCCGGATCACAACCAGCCAGCCGCCGATACCGAGCAAGGCGACGCTGGCGAGCACATACAGGCTCAGACTGAAAAGGACCTGGCGAAAGAGAATGCGAAAGTGCGATCGCCGCGCGTTCAGGTAGCTGCGGGCCAGCCAGTCAGCACGATGGACCAGAAACTCGTGCCCGCCCTGGAGCTTCAAGGCCATTGGGTGCCGCACCATCTCTTCGAGCCAGCCGGCAACCCGGTACTTCGCTTCCGACTCCCGGATGCTGGTCGGCACGGCGCCGCGACCCAGCAAGAAGATAATGACCAGCAGCAAAGACAACAACAGGATGTCAAACGCCAGCAGCGCCGGGTGGTACAGGGCAAGGATCAACAACCCGATGGAGGCGCTGATGAGCACAGACATGCCATCCAGCAGCAGCGTGGCGCTGGCCTTCTGGACCGCGGTGATCTCGAAGAATCGATTGACGATTTCCGGTCCGTGCTCATGATCGAATGCTTCGATGCGCGCACGCGGCAGACGGTAGGAGAGATCGGCAACGACGCGCACGAACAGACGCTGCTGCAATTGCTCGACGACATAGATCTTGACCGCCCGCATGGTGTTGGCCAGAGTGAGACAGCCCAGAACGATGCCGGTGAGCACCAGGACCTGCTGAAAAAGCTGGGCGGCGCCGGCCGTATTGACCAGTGCTTCCACTGCCAGGGGTGTCGCCAGCGAGAGCACGCCGACGGCGACCGCCAGGATCGCCACCACCCAGATATCCGTCTGCTCCTGGCGCATCAGGCTCCACAGCCGACGCATCGGATGTACGGTGATGAGCTCGTGAGACGCGCTCTCTGAGGGCGCCGGTTCGATGGCTGCCAGCAGCGGCTCGCTGCTGCTCCAGCCGACATAGGCGTCCAGGTGCGGCACGCCGAGCCGCCCGGGCAGATCATTTTCGTGAATCCACTCCGAGCGAATGCCGCCTTCGAATCGGACGAGGCGAATCCGCTCCCCGCGCCGCTCTGCAAGCACGCGCCAACCTTCGCCCGCGCCGGCGAGCCAGAAAACCAATGGCGTGGCCCGCTCGATCAGGCGCGTGGCGTCGCGCAATGAACAGGTTGCGTGGCGTACGCGCAAGCCAACGATTCGGCCTGCCCGGTCCAGCCATTCTTCCCAGTTCGCCTGGTTAAGGGGGATGTCCTTGGACGCCTCGCGAGCCGCCTCATGAATCAGTGAAGCATCGTGTTTCAGCCCAGCTGCTTGCGCCAGGAATGCCAGCAATTCAACGGCGGGCGAGCGCGCGTCGTCTCCGCCACTCGGCAGCATTCCCAGAATCGAGTCGGCAGGATTCGACATGGCCATAGATTCGCGAGGGTTGAGTGTACAGCGGAGCATCCGCGCGTCCGCGCAGCTACACTCTTCCTAATCCTATCGGCCGTCAGAATCGTCAAACTTTAGCACGACAAGACAGGCCGAATGCCACGCGGTTTTACGGGAAAACGAAGGCGAACTGAACTGCCGGCCAGGCGGACGACACGTGCTACGAAGTCGCTGCCACCTCCGGCGGCGCTTCGCGGGTGCCCTTGCACTTGGGATACTTGCTGCAGCCAAGAAAGAAGCCGCGCCGGCCGGGACGGAGCTTCATCGCGGCGCCACACTCTGGACAGGTCTCGGTGACTTCTACGGCGGGGACTTCCTTCTTGGCCCGCGGCGGAAAGATCTTGTCCACTTTCTCTTTCAACTCCTCGGGGATCGGCTTGGTACTGCGGCATTTGGGATAGGCGCTGCAGCCCAGGAACGGGCCACGCGGGCCGCGTTTTACGGTCATGGGCGCGCCGCACTTGACGCATTCGACGCCGGTTTCGATGGGCTTGACAGGGTTGCCTTCGGCATCGACGTCCTTGGCATTGCGGCACTTGGGGTAGCCTGTGCAGGCGAGAAACTGGCCGCGCGGGCCTTCGCGCAGCACCATCGGCTTGCCGCACTTGTCGCAGACATGCTCGGTCGGCTTGCTGGCGAGGACGGGCTTGCCCTCGGCGTCGAAGTTCATGGTGACCTTGCACTCGGGATAACCGCTGCAACCCAGGAATGGCCCGCGGCGGCCCATCCGTTCGAGCATGGGCTTGCCGCATTCCGGACACGGGATTTCCGTCTCCTTCGGGCCGGCGTCTTCGCCGCTTTCCGACTTGATGTACTTGCACTCCGGCCAGCCGGAACAGCCGAGGAATTGGCGGTGCGTCTTCTTGCTGTAACGAATGACCAGCGGCTTGCCGCATGTCGGGCAGACCTCGCCCGTCTGGATGCCCTTGACCGCCTCCATCTTGGTCTCGGCGACCTCGAGATCCTGGCGGAACGGCTCCCAGAACTCCTGCAACACATCGTCGCGGCGAATCTTGCGCGACTCGATCTGGTCGAGTTCTTCCTCCATGTGGCTGGTAAACTTCACGTCCAGCACCTTCGGGAAATGCTGCACGAGCATGTCGGTGACGATCTTGCCGGTCTCGGTCGCGAAGAAGCGGCGCTCCTTGAGTTCCACGTAGCGGCGTTCCTTGATCTTCTCGATGATCGGCGCGTAGGTGCTGGGCCGGCCGATGCCTTCCTTCTCGAGCGCCTTGACCAGGGACGCCTCGCTGAAACGCGGTGGCGGCTGAGTGAAGTGCTGGCTGGCCGCCAGGTCGAGCAGATCGAGAGCCTGTTTCTCGCTGAGAGCCGGCAGCAACGCGTCCTCTTGCTTCGCGGTGGGCGAGAGTACCTTGCGGTAGCCGTCAACCTTGAGGATCTTGCCCTGGGCCTTGAACAGCCCGGCGCCGGCCTCGATATCGACATTGGTGATGGCGAACACGGCCGGCGACATCTGGCTGGCGACGAAACGCCGGTAGATGAGCGTGTACAGCCGCAGCAGGTCCGGCTTGAAATCGAGCTTGGCGGGCAAGAGCTTGGCTAGCTTCTCCGGCGTGTAATCCACGTCGGTCGGGCGAATGGCTTCGTGGGCTTCCTGGGCGCTCTTTCCCGAGGCGAAGGTGTTGGGCTTCTCCGGCAGGTATGGCTTGCCGTGGACCTTGCCGATATGGTCACGGCACGCCTTCAAGGCATCGGCCGAGATGCGCGTGCTGTCGGTACGCATGTATGTGATGAGCGCCACCGGGCCCTCGCCGGTCAACTCGATGCCCTCGTAGAGCTTCTGCGCCAGCATCATGGTCTTCTTGCCGGAGAAGTGCAGACGGATACTGGACTGCTGCTGCAAGGTGCTGGTGGTGAACGGCGGCGGCGCCTTTTCCGTCCGGTCCTTCTGCTCGATGCGGGCAACGCGATATTGCTCCTTCTCGAGGACGGTCGCGATGGCCAGCGTGTCGGCTTCCGTGCTGGATTTGAACTTCTCGCCTTTCCAGTCGGTGAGCTCGGCGTGGAAGGCGCCTTCAGGAAGCTTTTCCGGTTCGGCGGAGGCAACGCCCTCCGGGGCGGCGGCTTCGGCAGCGTCGGGGTCTTGCTCAGTGGCGGTCTTCTTCTTGACGATGCGTGTCGTCACGGCAGGCTTCGTAGACTCCGGTCGCTTACGCTCCCGACTTGCCGATGTCGAGCTCGGTGGATCCTGCACCAGGGCGGTGATCTTCCAGAACTCCTCGGTCTTGAAGTTCTCGATCTCACGCTCGCGGTCCACCACCAGACGGACGGCGACGGACTGAACGCGGCCGGCGCTCAGTCCACTGGTGATCTTCTTGCGCAGCAGCGGGCTTAGTTTGTAGCCGACGAGGCGGTCGAGAAACCGACGCGCTTCCTGGGCGGCGACGCGGTCGAGGTCGATGTTGCCGGCCGATTCGAACGCCTTTTTCACCGCGGTCTTGGTGATCTCGTTGAAGGTGACGCGCTGGGCCTCGTCATCCTTGAGGCCCATGGCTTCCTTCAGGTGCCAGGCGATGGCTTCGCCCTCGCGGTCCGGGTCGGTGGCGAGATAGACCATGTCGCTCTTGCTGGCGATCTTCTTCAACTCGGTGATGATGTCCTTGGGGCTGCGGCGCCCCTTGCCCTCGACCTTGTCCTGGACGACGTAGCGCGGCACCCAGCCGGCATCGATGTTGATGCCGACGACGGCCTCCCCCTTGGCCCGCCGGCCATGCGGCAGGTCGCGGACGTGACCGTAGCTGGCCAGCACCGTGTAGGCGTCGCCCAGGTACTTATTGATCGTCTTGGCCTTGGCGGGCGACTCGACGATCACGAGACTCTTCTTCTTGCTGCGTGCCGGCACTTCGGTCTCCTGCTGAGCTTGCTGCTGGTCTCTGCAGGCGGATCAGGCCTGCTTAACAATCCCCATATATAAGCATGGCAGCCTGGAAGGCGAACCAACCAAGCCGCTGGAAAGGCTGACAGACCACTGGTCTTGTGTCGCCCCGCAAAGTCGCTACAATCGCTATTTTGGGCCGGGGTTACCAATCACCCATAATATATATTCTCCCTGGGTGTCAAGCCTTGCGGTCGCTGGCGGCCGGCGTGGCGGGACTTGCATGGCGGCGAGCGACTGTTACAAGGACGCCCTAAGTTGAGGTAGGACATGGCCTTCAATCCATTTACCAGCTTCCGCAAGCATCAAAAAGTCTGGATGGCCTCCGTCCTGCTGCTTTGCATGGTCACCTTCGTGCTATGCACGGGCGTCGGCGGCGATCTGAGCGAGCGCTTGCTGCGAATGTTTGGTCCGCGCCCGGGCAGCGCCATGGCCGAACTGGACGGACGAACGATCTACTCCGATAACCTGCAGCGCGTCAAGGAACAGCGCAAGATGGCGGAGAAGTTTGTCCGCATGTCCATGGAAGTGGTGATTTCCCGGATCAACGACAACCTTAACCAGGATGAAGCAGGCGGAGGCAAGACCGCCAAGGCTCAGCGCGAGAACATCCGCCGAAGACTTGGCGGCGAAGAGGCCAAGCTCAAGGCCCGGCTGGCAAAAACCCGCTATTTCGAGGGCGACCTCAAGCTCGAGTCCCTCGTGGACTTCATGCTCTGGCTGAAGCAGGCTGACCGTCTGGAAATCAACCTCACGGCGGAAAGCGTCAACGAGATGTTCTATCGCGAGATCAGCGCGGTCGTACCCACAGGAGGCGATGGTCGAGTCCAGCTGTTCGCGCCGCAAGACGAAAGCAGGATTCTTTATGACATGCGCCGTGACTTTCCCGGCATCACCGGCACCAATGTCGCGCAGGCGCTGACGGATGAATACCGCGTGCGCATCGCGCAGCTTGCTGTTTTTCAGGCACAGGGCCGGCGCTTTTTCGACGGCATGAGCGCCTTGCGCGCCAATGACAAGAATGCACTCCGTGAGTTGCAGTTTCTAAAGCCGCGCTACCCCGAGGAAATCCGCGCCCCGCTCTCGCCCGCTCAGCTGTGGGACATCTACAAGCAGAAGCGCACTCCTTACGATGTGGCGCTGCTGCCGATTCGCGTCGATCAATTCCGCGACAAGATCAAGGACCCTGATACCGACAAGCTCAAGTCTTACTTCGAGGCACACAAGACGCAGCCGTACGATCCGGCCTCCCCCAAGCCGGGCTTCGAGGTGCCGCAGATGGTGAAGGTGGCCTGGATCATGGCCGACCCGGCTTCACCCGCTTACGAGAAGCCGGCGCAGATCGTGTCTCTCCTCGAGATCACGCCGCCGTTGCCGGTCATCGGTCCGTTTGATGTGCTGGCCAATGCCGTGCGCCTGGGCGCTTCGCCGCTGGCATTCGACGTTGCGATGGAGCGCAGCTACGACGCCGCTCGCAAGCGCACCATCGATCCGCGCATGAGCGTCAATATTCAGGACATTCTCGATGCGGATCCAGGTGCGAAATATCTGATCGCGTCGCTGACGGAGCCGGCCGCGCCGGCGCTATTGAGTTATCTGGCGAAGCCGACAGCCGCCGGAATCGCCTCGGCGGTGGCCAGCGCCGCGGCCGAGCCCCTGGTGACGCTGGCGCCCTACCGCGTCGATGCCGCCGCCAGCGTGCAGGCGGAAGTGGACAGGCTGGTTGCCGACGAAAACAAGCCGCGCTTTCAGCTGGCCGCTTCTCTGGTCAGCCTGGCGGATACTTCGGCGTTTGCCGCGCCGCTGATCTGGCTGAATGCGGATCGCGGCACGCGTTTCCTGCCGCTGAGCGCCGTCAAGAAAGAATTCCAGGAACGCCACGAAGCGCAACTCGCCAGGACCTGGACCGCCGCCAACATGGCCCTCGTCAAGGAAAAACTCGACCCGCTCGCGGGCAAGGACCGGGCCCTGGAAATCTGGATTCCGAAGCTCGTCGCGCAATACGGCCTCAAGCATGGCGCCACTGATAAGTTCTACGACAAGTTCGATATCGGCGCCGCGCCGGAACTGGCGCCGCTCCGTGATGGCTTCGAGAGAGACCGCGATTCCATCAACATTCAGTCCGGTACATCGGGAACACCGGACATGCTCAAGGAAGGCGACTTCTACAAGCTTTTCTTCGGCACGTCCGATTCCAGCAGCGGACGGAACGTGATCCGTCCCTGGCCGCCGATCCTTGACATCAAGGAAAACCCGGCACGCGGCCAGGCGGCACGCAAGATTTCCATGTTCGAGCAATCGGGCCGACCCATCCTGTTCTGGAAGACCGACGAGAAATATGCTCGCCCCGCCGACAAGCTCGACGAGGTCTTGAACCGCGTTCTGACAACATGGAAGATGGAGAAGGCGCGCGAGGAGTTGGCCCTGCCCACGGCGAAGGAGATCGCCCAGGCCCTGGTCAAGAGCGGCGGCGACTTCGCCCCGGTCATTCGCGCAGAGGCCAAGAAGCTCGAAGTCACTCCCGTCACCATCCGCGGACTTGCCGCCCTGTACCCGGACCGGGTCGGCGATTTGCAGGGCTTCAACCAGAGCCGTGGCTATCGTGAGTTTCCTCTGCCCGCGGACCTGAGCAGCGACTCGGACAACACCAAACTGTATCCACGCGACGACATGATCAAGCAGCTTCTGGCACTGACGAACCTGGAAAAGCCGATACACTCCGATTTCAAGGCCCTGGACGATCTCAACAAGGAACTTTTCAACGTCACCAAGAAGCTGCCGGAGAAGGAGAGGACGGGCAAGTTCGTGCAGGTGTTGACGAACAAGCCGCACACGATGTTCTGGGTGGCCGCCGTCGTCGGCATGCCCGGACCGGACCTGCGTGATTTCGCGGATGCGTACAAGAAGGCTGCCGATTTTCCCGTCGATGCCTTCATCTCTCTAGCACAAGAGGACGCCGCCAAGCAGTATCAGGATGCTTTGCTGCAACAACTCCGTCGCGACATGGGATTCAAGATCCGGGCCGACGAAACCGCCCGCAAATCATTTGACACCAGCGATTAGTTGTCTGTGTGTTGGCACGGCAGAGGGCCAGGCAGACCCAAATTCCCGGCACTGACAAGACACCTGGAATCTCGCCCCCGGCCGGAGATGCGGCGCTTCTCCGCCGACGGGTTCCATCCGCTGCACGGCGCTGGCGGTCTGTCGGGGCCATCCAGACTTTAAAGCCATGGCGAAAAGAATCACCCTCATTTTGGTTTCCTTGATTACCCCGGCTCATGCGGACCCGTCAGCAAGATCGGAATCAAAGAAAGAAGCTGGCCCGTCTGTTGATTTCGTATCCACTGACAGCAGCTTGCAAATCTCCATCAAAGGCAAACCCTTTGCTTCCTACATATTCAAGGACAGCCAAGTACTTCGTCCATTCTTTGCCCATGTCCAGGCTCCGAATGGAATCCGAGTAACTCGTAACCATCCACCAATCCGCGGCGAAGATTCGACCGACCACGCAACCCTTCATCCAGGCATCTGGCTCGCGTTCGGTGATCTGAACGGTATTGACTACTGGCGGAACAGGGCTGCCGTCAAGCACGCCGGATTCGTAATGAAGCCGACGAGAACTGACGGGAGCGGACGTTTTGCCGTGAAAAATCTTTACCAGAACAACGGCACGACAATCTGCGAAGAGACCTGCCGGATCTCGTTGCATGTGCGGCCGCACGGTTACTTGCTCTTCTGGGAGTCGGTCTTCTTGCCGCGTCGAGATTGTTTCTTTGGCGACCAGGAGGAAATGGGTCTCGGAGTGCGAGTCGCCACGCCCATCTCGGTGCAGAAGGGTGGGAAGATCACCAATAGCGAAGGCGCCAGGAACGAGAAGCAGGCCTGGGGCAAGCAGGCGGACTGGTGTGACTATTCGGGAAACGTGGCGGGAAAGCACGCAGGCATGATGTTGCTGCCAGACCCCCGCAATTTCCGCCGCTCGTGGTTCCATGCCAGAGACTACGGGTTGCTGGTTGCCAACCCATTCGGCCAGCGTGCTTTCACGAAGGGGCAAAAAAGCCACGTGTTCCTGAAGACCGGAGAGGAGTTCCCGTTACGCTTCGGCATTCTCGTGTATGCCGGCCGGATTGATCGAACTGCTGCGCATAAGGACTTTCTGCGAATCGCAGGCAGCGCGAGATGAAGAACGCCATGGCGGCCATAGACTTGTAGCGGAACTCGCAAGAGTTCCGGCAACCGGCGACCAGGTCGCCCACGCTTCGGCGGAGTTTCTTTTGAATTCCGTTCCGGTAGTGAGGCGAAGACTCGCTAGCGTCCTTGATCCCCAGAAGTTATCTCGTTTGAGTCAAGTTTCATGCAGGCACTTTCTGGGCCTCGATCCAATGGTCGATGTCTGCGTCAAGGCGTTCGAAGCTGTGGCGTAACGGATTGTCACTGTCAGGTTCGTCGGCGCAGACGTGGGCCAGGCCGGGGCGCAGGATGCGGTTATAGGTGCGCGTACAGAACATGGCGGTGCGCCAGCCCTGGTCTGTGACGCGGTAGCGGTGGGT
>VGYC01000269.1 GCA_016873095.1 Planctomycetota bacterium
GTCTCCTCACAGTGATCGAAACCTGCCGTCGCCAGTCACAAAACGCTTTCGCATGGCTGGTGACTGCCGTCGAGGCCCAACTTGCCGGAAAGCCAGCGCCATCGCTGGCCAAGGCGTGAACGGTTACGGTTGCCGTCTGCCCGCCGGGTTGAGCATGGGCAATGCCATCATCGGGACGAAGACATGCCGCACGCTCGACGTGCGCGAAACAGCGTCGAACATCGAGGCGGCGCCGGCGATTGCGTGATCGCATCGTAGGAAGGCTCTCCTGAGCCGTCCGCGTCTCGCTATTCCAACCAGAGGGCTCTCGAGAGCCGTCCAACAATCCATCATGTCGCACGCCATCACTGTCGAAGGCCTAAGCAAGCGCTATCGCATCCAGCCGGGGGCGGAGCGTAGTCCATATCGAACGCTGCGCGAGAGTCTGGTCGATCTCGTCAAGCGGCCCTGGCGCGGCGCGAGCAATGACAAGATCGATTTCTGGGCACTGGACGATGTAAGCTTTCAGGTCGGTCGCGGCGAGGTGCTGGGCGTCATCGGCCGCAACGGCGCGGGCAAGAGCACGCTGCTAAAGGTCTTATCGCGTATCACGCCGCCAACGCTCGGGCAAGTGAGCCTGCACGGCCGGGTCGGGAGTTTGCTCGAGGTCGGCACCGGTTTTCATCCAGAACTCACAGGCCGCGAGAACGTCTTTCTCAACGGTGCCATCCTGGGCATGTCGCGCGGCGAAATCCAGCGCAAGTTTGACGACATCGTCGAGTTTGCTGGTCTCCATGATTTCCTGGAAACGCCGGTGAAGCGTTACTCGACCGGGATGTTCATGCGACTGGCGTTCAGCGTGGCTGCCCACATCCAGCCGGAAATCCTGCTCATCGACGAGGTACTGGCCGTCGGCGACGTCGGTTTTCAGAAGAAATGCCTGGGCAAGATGGGTGAGGTCGCCCGCGAAGGCCGCACCGTCCTGTTCGTCAGCCATCAGATGGACGCGCTCATGAACATCTGCCCGCGCTCTATCCTGCTGGAGCAAGGCAAGATCATTGCCCAGGGACCTACGAGTGACGTGATCGAACGCTACTTCGCCAGCCAGCAGTCGATGCTCAGCGCCCGGCTTGACCAGCGACAGGATCGCAAGGGAAGGAAGCGTTTTCAGTTCACCGAAACGTGGATCGAGGACATGGATGGGCAACGGTTGCCGTCCGTTCTGGCCGGGCAGAGCATCAAGCTGGTGGCGACCTATGAGACGACGGATCCGAGACTGGTCAGCCCCCTGACGGTGTCGTTCGCGGTGTGCATGGCCCAGGGAGCGCCGGTGACGCGCTTTGTCAGTGACGTGCCCGGCGAGCCGTTGCCGGACGATGTGCCGGCGCGAGGCCGGATCGAGTGTGTCATTCCGCGCATGCCGTTCAACGTGGGCCGCTACTTTTACGACGTGCTGGCCGAGTCCGGTCCCGAATTCGAGATGGAGGACTGGGTTCAGGGCGCCGGCTGGTTGATCGTCGAAGCCGGCGACTTCTGGGGCACAGGTCGGTCCATCAACCAGAAGTATCCAGTGTTGCTTGAGCATAGCTGGAGCTTGAAAAAGAATGATTGAGCCAGTCGATAGGTTCACGTTTCGTGCTTGCAGGTGACGGTCTTTGAGTAGAGCCTGCGAGCGCGAAACGTGAACAGGCTTGTTGCCAATGAGCGCTAACAGCATGAGCCAGACACCGCTCGTCTCCGTCATCATTCCCTGTTATCGGCAGGCGCAGTTCATGGCCACGGCGGTCGATAGCACGCTGGCGCAAACGTATCCCGCCGTCGAGGTGCTGGTAGTCAACGACGGCTCGGATGACGACACCGAGGCGGTGGCGCGGCGTTACGGCGAGCGCGTACGCTACATCTATCGCGACAACGGCGGATTGCCGGCGGCACGCAACACCGGCATCGCGCAGGCACGCGGCGCCTACCTGAAGTTCCTGGACGCCGACGATCACTTGCACCCGGAGCAGATTGCCTGGCAAATGGCGGCCTTGGGCGGGCGCGACGACTGTCTTTCACTCACCGGCGTTCGTTTGTATCGGGAGGATAATCCCGGTCAGCATGAAGATCATGTCCCGCTTGCCAGCGATTTGATGCGTTTCATGCTGTCGCTCGACGACACGTGGCTACCGCCGAACGCGTATCTCGTACCCATCGGCATGGTTCGTGCCGTCAACGGCTTCGACGAGTCGCTTCGCTATTTCGAGGATTGGGAGTTCTTCAGCCGCGTTGCCCTGCGTGAGCCCGGTGTGCTTGTGGACCCGCGCGTCGGTGCCTACTATCGGTTGCGGTGCGGATCGATGAGTGCCCAGCGTGAGGGCATGACGGTGACCCGGGCAGGCTTGCTGATCAAGCTGCACGATACGCTGCGGTCGATGGAAAGGCGCGAGTGGTTCGGCATCGACCTCCTGAAGGCCGAGCAGGGCGCCTATCAATCGCTCATTGCGCTCGGCGCTGGCACATCGGAACTTCGCACCGCGCTGCTGTCGCGCATCAAGGAGTTGCAGGCACGTGAAGGATTTGGCTCGTATGGCTGGCGCTTCCAGTTGCTGGCGAGGCTAATGGGCTACGCGCGTGCCGAACGCATTCGCTGCGGCGTTATCCGCTGGTTAGGGAAGAAAGCGCCCGAAACACTCGACACTGGTGCCTGGCGCGAAGTTCGTTCCAGTTGAGCTGGTGGAGCGTCCCGTTGCCATGCAATTCTTGACCAGCGCGGCCAGAAACTGGACATCTTCGCTGGATTCGACTCCGTGGCAGCCGCCAGAGTTGCCATCTTGTCAAGGTTTCATCTAGAAATCGCCAACTGGTGCCTGCTGAGCGGGTCGGTATGGCATTTGCACGTCCGAAATCGCAGAATATCCCCAGCCAACCTGGACCGGAACAGACGATGCCGTTGCCGTTCTTCTCGGTGGTCATTCCCACCTATAACTACGCGGAGTTTGTCGCCGAAGCCGTTGCCAGTGCCCTCGGACAGGATTATCCACACTTTGAAGTCATCGTGGTGGACGCCGGCAGCATGGACGACACCCGTGCGCGGCTCGCGCCATTGATGCCGCGCATCCGGTACATCCACCAGCAGAATCAAGGCCTGTCCGCTGCTCGCAACACCGGCATCCAGGCGGCGCGCGGTGAGTATATTGCCCTGCTGGATTCTGACGACACCTGGCATCCTCGCAAGCTCTCCGTGCAGGCGCGCTATCTTGCCGAGCATCCCGAGATCGGAGTGCTGGCCACGGAACATCTGCTCACACGTGCAAGCGGCTGGCCGGTTGTTCCCGAGAACGAGACGCCGGTTCGTGTTTATCCGGTCGAAGAACTGGTGATGCGCTCGTGGTTCGCGCCAAGCAGCGCGGTTATTCTCAAGGCATGCTTCGATCGAGTCGGGTTGTTCGACACCGCTTTGCGCTGCGTCGAGGATCGCGACATGTGGATTCGCATCTCATGCCACTATCCAGTGGAGCAGTTACGCGCACCGCTGTGCTGGTATCGGATTCATGACGCCAACATGTCGCATGCAGCGGCCCGCATGGAGGAATATGAGCTGAAGGTGTTGCACAAGGCGTTCGTTGGCGTGCCGGAGTTGCGTGGCCGTATGCTGCTGCAAGCAAAGGCCCAGGGCCTGGCGGCTTACAACGCCGCCTACATGTATGGTCTCGCACGTAACTGGCCGCGTGCCCTGGATCGGCTTACGCGCTCGCTGGTACTCTGGCCGTTTCCATACCGGCCGGGTGAAGTCCATGACCGACTCGCACGTCCGAAGGCACTCACAGTCCTTGTCCTGCGCATGCTGGGATTAAAGGAGCCTGAATCGTTGCACAAAGGGGCCGCGGCGGCGGTTGCCCGGACTACCTGAACGCGAGAAGCATGCGCGTTTGCCCGGCTCATCACCTCACAGCCACAACCGCACGCGCTCGCGCAAGTTCGCCGGCAGCTTCGCATCGATCAGCCGGCGGATTTCCTGCGGGTGGTAACGCGTGCTGAAGTGGGCGCAGATGATCAACTCGTTCTTGAAACGGTCGGCGCGCTCGATGAAGTCGTCGAGGTGCATGTGCCCGAACTTGTGGATCTTTTCGCGGCGATGCCCGGGCCGGATGAAGCTCAACTCGGTGATGAGGATCTTGGTTTCGTACAGGGTGGGGCAGTTGTCAAGCCCCCCGGGACTGGTGTCGCCGGTGTAGGCGACCAACGGCGTGCGGACCTCACGCGTGACCTCGACACCGGATAGTCGTAGGTCGCGGATCTTGTCGCCGGGCAGGCCGAGGTACTCGTCCTTGAGTTTCTTGCGGCGGTCCCAGACGATGTAACCGACCGACGGGATCGTGTGCGTGGTCGGGAACACGGTGACGACGTTCTCGCGAGACAGTTCGATCTCATCGCCAGGCTTGACGCCGTTGAGCTGGCAGATCATCCGGCCGCGGTCGAGTCGCTGCATCACCAGGAGCAAGCGACGGACGTCTTCCAGGGCCTCGGCCGGCAGGTACAATGTCGGCGGCTCCATCTTCATCATGCGGCGGCGCGCGACGTACACGGGCAGCGCGGCAACGTGATCAAGGTGCGTGTGCGACACCATCCAGGTTTGCGTGCCCATGAAGTCCCACGGCTGGGCGCCGAGGTCGAAGCCGATCTTCAACTCCGGGATGCGCCAGTAACTCTGCACTGCCGCCCGCGAGTAGCCCTCGATGGTCAGTCCGGAGTGCTGCATGCTCAGGATGGGCGCGTTATCGACCGCCCGCTCTGGAATCTGGACGCGGTTGTGGCGCTTGTTGCGTCCCGCGGGGTCGTGGTTCTTCATTGCAGCCGCCTATCGGTGTCAGAGAATAGTTCTTATTTCACGGCATGCGTGACCAGCCTGACACCTTTTTCCAAAACGTATCCGCCTTTTTCGGCAAGGACACGATCCATCTCGCTCGACATCCATCGTAGTTGCTGTTATTCGGAGGTCCTCTCCGTCCATGAAAATGAAGACTATTTATTCTTGAAATCCCCCGCCCGGATGATCGTCAACCTCGCAGGAGAGAGATACCGACGCAGCGCCTGGTTCACATCATCCACCGTCAAGGCGGCGATCTTCTTCTCCAGGTCCGCGTAGTAGGCGTAAGTACGGCCCAGGTACAGGCCCTGACGTAGGGTGCCCGCCAGCCTGTCATCCCTGGCACGGCTCACCTGCATTTCCTGCAACAGTGACTTCTTGCCATCGGCCAGCTCCTTCTGGGTCACGCCCTTCTTGAGCGTCTCGTTGAACACTTCCAGGGCGGCCTTGTCCGCCTTGTCGATCACCTTGGGATTGCAGATGGCAAACATTACCAGGGCGGCGAACGGGTCCTTTGACTCGACTTGCAAGATCGACCCGGCCCCGTAGGACAGGCCCTCTTTCTGCCGAAGCCGCTCGAAGAGCCGGGATGTGGGGCTGCCGCCCAGCAGGTAGTTGCCCATGCTCAGGGCTGGATAATCCGGCGCAGTATCGGACAGCGCGAACGTCTCACCAGCCACGTAAACGGCATTTTCCTTGTCCGGCGTGACGATGTCCTTCGTCGAGCCCTTGACGGGGATGACCTTGCGTGGGATCCGCTGGAAGGCAATCTCACTCTTCCAGCCGGAAAACATCTCCTCGAGCTGCTTCATGGCAGCGTCGGCGTCGAAATCGCCGACCAGGACCAGCTCGCCTGCCTGGGCGCCGACTTGCTCCTCGTAGAGCTTGGCGACCTGGTCGCGCGTCGTGGCCTTGACGCGTTCGATCTCCTCCTCGATGGTCGGCACATAGCGGATATCTTCCTTGGGCAACGGGTTCAGCGCCCGTCGCAAAGCGATGCGTGCCAATGTTTGCGGATCCGTCAGCGCCTCTTCCGCTCCCTGAATCTCGGCACGCTGAAGGATGTCGAATTCCTTTTCCGGAAAGGTTGGTTCGCGCAAAGCCTCGCGGAGAAGATCGAGCACTTCGGGGAGCGTCTGTCGCTTCGCCTGCAGTGAAACGCTGACAACACCCATGTCGCTGCCGGCCTGCAATTTCGCCGACAGTTTGTTGAGGAGATCGTCGATCTCCTTGCGGGTATGCTTCTTGGTCCCCTTGAGCAGCATCGGGCCGGCGAAATCGCAGACGGAGTTCTTGCCGAGCAGTGACTTCGGATTACCGAAATGCAGGGCAAGAGTGCCGACCACGGCCTCGCCACGTGTCTTCTTCTGCAGGAAGGCGACTTTCAATCCGCCTGAAAGTTTAAAGCGTTTGACGCGCTTTTCAATGTTTGCCGGAGTCGGATCGAACGCCTCGCCCGTCGTAAGTGCCTTGCCGCCCTTGTAGTCCTTGACAAGATCGATGACTGGCGGCGCCGGCGGGATGACCGTGCGGGCGACTTCCGTGGTCGGGGTGTAGATGCCGAGCGTGCGATTGGTGGCTGTCAGGTACTTCCTGGCGACCCGGTCCACGTCGGCGGGCGTGACCTTGGCGACGCGGTCGCGGTTGAGGAACAATAGCCGCCAGTCGCCGGCTCCCATCCACTCGCTCAACTCGATGGCGATGGTCTTGCTCTTGGTGAGCGCCTGGTCGCGCTGTGCCTTGTAACGCTGCTTGGCACGCTCGACTTCCTCCATCGTTGCCGGCTTGAAGTGCTCGATATTCTTGAGCAGTATGTCACGAACCTCATCGGTCGTGGACTGATCACCAACTCGAGCGGTGATCTCCATGATGCCTGGATCGAACCAGGCGAACGGATAGCCGGAGACGCTGGTTGCCTTCTTGGCTTCGACAAGAGCCTGGTAGAGCCGACTCGATGGGCCGCCGACCAGGATCTCGTTGAGGACTTGCAGCGGCGCAAAGTCGGCATGCGGCGCGGCGGGAATGTGATACATGACGCCCACGACCGGCACCTTGCCGACGCGCCGAAGCACGACGAGACGCTCGCCGTCCTGGGGTGGCTCCTCCGTATAGGTGTTGTCGAGCTTTCGCTCTGGACGCTTGAGCGCACCGAAGTAGCGCGTGATGTAGTCGATGGCCTTGCCCTGGTTGAACTTGCCGGCGATGGTGAGCACCACGTTGTCGGGCTGGTAGTACTTGCGATAGAAGGCTTGCAGGTTGCCGATGGGGACGCGCTCGATGTCGGCGCGGTTGCCGATGGTCGATTTGCCGTAATTGTGCCACTCGAAAGCAACAGCCATCATGCGCTGGCTGAGGATCGTTTCCGGGTTGTTCTCGTTCATCTCGAATTCGTTGCGGACGACGGTCATCTCTTTCGCGAGATCCTCGCGTTTGATGAAGCAGTTGACCAGGCGGTCGGCCTCGAGCTTGATGCCGAACTCCAGATTGGCATCGCTGGCGGGCATGGTCTCGTAGTAGTTGGTGCGATCGACCCAGGTCGTGCCGTTGAAGCTGGCGCCGCGGGCGCCCAGTTCCTTGTCGGCGTTGGGGAAGCCCTTGCTGCCCTTGAAGAGCATGTGTTCCAGCAGGTGGGCCATGCCGGTCTCGCCGTAGCCCTCGTGCCGCGAGCCGACCAGTACGGTCATGTTGACCGTGACCGTCGGCGACGACGCATCCGGAAAGAGCAGGAAGCGCAGGCCGTTGTCGAGCTTGTACTCGGTGATGCCCTCGACAGTGACGACCTTCTGCGGTTCGGTGGTCGATTGGTCTGCGTGTGCAAGCGTGGCAAACAATACAAGTGCGGCAAGGATGGCAAACGGGATGCGCGCGAGTGCTTGCAGGTCGGTTCTCCTGGCCCGGCCCGGACGGCTCAGGAAAGCCATCCCACAGTTCAAGCCCCGGTAAGTCCCGACCCCGATCCGTGAGTGCATGAGATTCTCCTTGCGGCACAGTTTTCTGCAATCGGCATCTTCACTGGGAAGTGTGCAGAGCCCGCACAGCTTGCCCTGCTTCACTCGTTGGCATTCTACGGCGCTTGCGGACGCGGGAAAACCAGCCGGACTGATCTTGACCGGACGGACCGAAGCTCGCATAGTCCGCGGCCCGATAATCCATGGGGCGAGGGTCCTGCCGGGCCGGTACGTCATGCGGAGGTTTCCGTCATGAAAAGACGACTGTTGGCCGCAAGCCTGTTGCTGGCGATGTGCGGCTGCGAGTGCATGAACCACACGGAGCGCGGCGCCACTGCTGGCGGCATCCTTGGCTCGGGCGTCGGCCTTGTTGCCGGTGCTGCCATGGGCCGGCCTCTCGCGGGCGCGGCGATCGGCGCCGGCACCGGCGCCCTGGCCGGCGGCGTGATCGGCAATGCCGGCGACCGTCGCGAAGAACGCGCCGAGGCACGTGCCGTTGCCAACGCTCAGGCCATTGCCGCCCAGAATCCGCCGCTCGGTTTGAGCGAGGTCGCCCAGATGGCGCAGCAACACATCAGCGACGCCGTCATCATTCAGCAAATCCGCACGACGAACTCAGTCTTCAGTCTGTCCGCCCAGCAGATCACCTGGCTGAAGCAGCAAGGCGTGAGCGACTCGGTCATCATGGAAATGCAGAGCCGACGCCCGATGGCCGTGGTGCCGGTCCGCGCCCGCGGCGTGGCGCCGGCGGCCTCGGTTTACGTCGTCGAGCCGGTGCCGCCGCCCGTCAGTGTGGGCTTCGGCTTCGGTTACGGCGGCGGCTGCGGCCGTTGCGGCTGGTGATGCCAGGCGGTGACTTCCGATCCCACGGCCTGGTGTTTGCGGCACACGACCGTGACAGCAACTTCGAGAAGACCGTCCGACTACCGTTCATCGAGCCAGTTGCGTTGCTGGGCCGGCGGGGGGGGGCAGGCGCGGGGCCGCGGGGTGACGGGATGACGCGACGCGGGCGCGGAGAGGCCGGGCACGCGATGCGGACGGGGGACGGGACCAGGGGGTGA
>VGYC01000270.1 GCA_016873095.1 Planctomycetota bacterium
GTCCCGATTTGGGCTTGGCTGCTGGCTTCTTGTAATGCGGATGCGTGGTCGATGGCGGCTTCGACGAGTTGCTGGGATTCTTGCCGAGCTTGGCTTCGAGTTCCGCCACGCGCGCGGTCAGCACGCGAATCTGCTCCGCCTGCCACTTGATCAAAGCAAGGACTTCAGGCGGCAGCGATGCCAACACTTCTGCCGATACTGTCGGTGGAGCATCCATGCCAACCGCAACAGTACCCGAAACCACGATTCCGAGCTATATCGACCCGTGACCGGTTACCGCGAAAGCTGACGTCGTTCGGCGCACTCTCCTCTGTGTAGCAGACGATGATGCGATCGCCGACGGCGACGGCGCGGTGATGATAGCCTCCGCCTAGCTTGATGGTGACCGCGTCGGCCTCGGCCTGGTAGTAAAGCCCGTCAAGCCGCGACCGTTCCTTGCCCTTGGCCTCTCCATTGTCTCGCCTGTCCCAGAGTCCCCAGAGATAGTGCAGCGATTTGTCGCCGACTTGCAGGACGCTTGCACAGTATGGCTCTACTCGGCGCTCGGTGCGGAGCATTTCTCGTTCGTGGAGCACGGCGCGATCGCGCACGTCGAAGTCAATACAGCGCAGGCTGCGATGCGTCGTGCCGGCGCTGCCGAAAAAGTGCAGCACGTTCGCGGAGATGAATCGAGCATCCAGCGAATACGAGGACCGACGAAACTTGCCAATCTGTATCAGTTTCACATCCTTGTCAACGTGATGAATGACGAAGAACGCACTCGATTGCTGCACGACATACCAGGCGCCGTCCGGGGCCGGCACGATGGGGCTGCCCATCAGATAGGAGGCAATGCGCTTGACCCGAAAGTCGGGGTCGCCTTTCTTCAGGAAGGCGAAGCCATGGTCGCCGTTGCCCTCGATCATCCACGAGCAGAGCAAATCGCCGGCGGAGTTTACCGAAAGACCGGCGCTCTCAAAATAGTTTGGGAAGTCGAACTTCGGCTTGAAACCCGCCGGCTGCGGAATCAAGCGGCTGCTCGCCTTGCCGCCGGCAATGTCAAACGTGATCAATTCTCCGCGCTGTAGCTTGGGATGCGGCCGAACCGCGTGGATCAATCCGCCGGGGGCGAAGACAAGGTCGCGATTCGTGTAGCTCAGGCCGCCGCCAAACTCGGGAAATGCCTTGACCGCGTGCTGCTTGACCGCCTCGATCTTCATCGCCTGGCCGGCTTCGGAGGCGCGGATCACCTGATCGCGAAAGTCCTCGTAACCAGGGCCGAGTCCGAATTTGGACTCCGGCAACGTATCGAAGGCCTTGCGAAGAAACGGCACGACCTCGGCAGGCGGCTTGCCTTGCCGGAAGAGCATGATTGCCCAGCTGAGCTTGATCTGCGGATGCGCGATGTTGCCGAAGTTCGCCGTCGCGTACTGGCGTGCCTCCTTGTGTCCCATCAGGCTTGCGCTCAGCGCCATGAAGGCGTAGAGATCGTACTTCGCCAGATCTTTTTCGGTGAGGGCAAGCAAAACGCGCGTATAGGGCGCCGCCTTCGGTATCGCCTCTTCCGCGAAGAACTCGCCCCGGGTCGGCAGCGTCGCCAGCAGCTTCAAGAACTCCTTCTTCTCGGCAGCGCTGACCGCTTTCGCCGGCTGGGAATGCCCACATGCAAACGCCATGAGGAGGAAGGTTGCAGACATGGTTGGACTCCGAACTGACCCGGCGTTTTGTGCGTCCCTCACTGATTCTATTGCGGGCCGCGCCGGACCAAATGGCAACGTGATTGAGCAAGCGCCGCGCATGGCCTCTGGAAGCGCTGCAAGGACGCGTCGAGCGGGCACGGCGCTGGGTAGGTTCCTTGACCAGCAGAATGCATAGCGTGTGAGTCAAGTTCAGAGATTCGCCACATGAGACACAGCGCCGTCGAGCCGACCTGAGCAAGAAGCGTTCACCGCCAAGACGCAAAGAGCGCCAAGAAAGAGCTCCGGGGACCCTGGCCTGATTCAGATTTCTTGGCGCTCTTCGCGTCTTTGCGGTGCAAAGCAGGACCTCAACCCAGCGGTCGGGAATCCAGGATGTCGCGCTGCAGATTCTTGCTGACACGCGTCGATCGTTCGGGTAACATCTATGGATGGCGGGAACCCTTCACACATCGAGGAGCCAGCCATGTCATGCTCGAATCGCAAGGGCTTCACCTTCACTGAACTGCTCGTGGTCATCGCCATCCTGGCGATTGTGATTGCTCTGCTGACGCCGGCAACCCGTCGCGTTCGCGAGGCTGCCGCGCGCACGCAGTGCATGAACAATCTCAAGCAGCTCATCCTGTCCCTGCATAACGCCGAGTCAGCGGGTAAACCGGCGACGTATCGATTCGATGGCCTGCCGGAGACGCGCGCCGAACGGCGCTTGCTTGCAGGTTGCATCGGACCCGGCAAGACTCCCGAGGAGCGGCTCAGCTGGATGGTCATGGCCTTGCCGTACCTGGAACAGGATAACTTGTACAAGCAATTCAACCTTGAAAAGGGCTACGCGGGCAACTCGCCGGTGGCGCAAACGAGAATCGAGAACTTCATCTGTCGCGAATCGGCGGAAGCGGCCACGACGAACGTGCTGACTCATTACGTCGCCATGTCCGGCATCGGTCACGATGCCGCCTGGCGGCCGGCGGGCGCTCCCGGCAACGGCTTCATGGGCTACGACCGGCTGACGTCGCTGACAAATATCCCGGATGGCACGTCCAACACGATCGCACTCATGGAGACATACACGAACGCGGGACCCTGGGCACGCGGTGGCTTCTCGACGCTGCGCGGCTTCGATCCCCACGACCTGCCCTTGCACGGCGAAGGCCGGCCGTTTGCCGGACACGCTGCCACCATGTCAGCAGCGCTGGCCGACGGCTCGGTTCGCGGCATTAGCCCGTCAATCGACCCGAAGGTCCTGGCCGGTGCGATCACCATTGCCGGCGGCGAACCCGTCAACCTGCATTGAGCATCCCGTGACCAACCGAATCCTGACGACGGTGCTGCGCTGGCTCGCGGTCGTGCTGATCCTGCGAGTGCTGGTCACGATCCTGGCGAATTATCCCGACTACTTTCCGCCCGATTTCGATTCGCTGTTCCTGCAGGGCCGCGAGGCGACCTTTGCGGGCGCCTACCCGATCGCCTTCTACGTGCACATCTTTTCTGGTCCGATCGTGCTGTTCAACGGGCTGATCCTGCTGAGCGAGTATGTTCGCCGTCATCACGGCGGCTGGCACCGCATCCTGGGCCGGATTCAGGTCGGGGTCCTGCTGTTTCTGGTCCTGCTGTTTCTGGTGCTGCCGAGCAGCGTGGTGATGTCGCGGCATGCCTTCGGCGGCTGGCCGGCGGGGCTGAGCTTTCTCGTGCTGTCGGCGGCCACGGCGGGATGTGCTGTCATCGGCGTCATGCACGCGCGCCGCCGTCGCTTCGACCGGCACCGGCGCTGGATGCTCCGCTGCTATGTCTTGATCTGCTCGGCGGTAGCCCTTCGTCTAATCTCGGGGGCGGCGGGGCTCATGGGCGTGCCAAGTCCCGAAGATGCGTACATCGTCGCAGCCTGGGCGAGCTGGCTGCTTCCGCTGGCGGTCTACGAGGTCGCGGAGCGCTGGCCGGCGTATCGTCCTTTCCCAGGACGATCCACGGGGCTATAACAGGAAACGCCGTTGGCGTTGAATGGCAAGATGCGACGTTGGATACTCCCCATGGCCAAGAAGAAGCCCGCCGATGAAGTTGCCGCCGTCAGCCCCGACGGCCCCGCCGCGCGCATGCTGCGCGCCCCCGCCGAGGTCCTGTACGCCGAGGAGATCGAGCATCTTGCCAGGGAGGACAGGCACGAGAAGCCGCCGGGGTGGAAGATGTCGCCGCGGGCGGTGCTCACCTACATCTGTGGCGGCAAGGCCGGCAGCCGCGAGATCACGCCCAAGTACATCGGCCATCAACGGCTCGTCGAGATCGCCATCTCCACGCTGGTCACCGACCGGGCGCTGTTGCTGCTGGGCGAGCCGGGCACGGCCAAGTCATGGCTGTCGGAGCACCTGGCGGCAGCCATCAATGGCGACTCCACCAAGGTCGTCCAGGGCACAGCCGGCACCACCGAGGAGCACATCCGCTACACCTGGAATTACGCGATGCTCATTGCGCACGGCCCGAGTCAAGAGGCGCTGATCAAGAGCCCGATTTTCCGGGCAATGGAGTCAGGGACGCTGGCCCGTTTCGAGGAGATCACCCGCTGCGCGGCCGAGGTGCAGGACGCGCTCATCTCGCTGCTCTCGGAGAAGCGCATCTCCGTGCCGGAACTGACGACGGAAGTGCCGGCAAACAAGGGCTTCTCGGTGATCGCCACGGCCAACACGCGCGACCGCGGCGTCAATGACATGTCCGCGGCCCTGAAGCGGCGCTTCAACATGATCATGCTGCCGACGCCGGCAACGCTGGAGGCCGAGGTCGATATCGTCCGCCGCCGGGTCCGCGACCTATCGGTCAATCTCGAGCTCAAGGCCGAGGTGCCCACGGCGGAGGCTGTCGAGCAGGTGGTGACGATCTTCCGCGAGCTGCGCGCCGGGCAGACGCTGGACGGCAAGAACAAACTCAAGCAGCCATCGGGCGTGCTCAGCACGGCCGAGGCGATCTCGGTGCTGGCCAACGGCATGGCCCTGGCCGGCAACTTCGGCTCCGGCGCAGTCACCGCCCACGACCTCGCCGCCGGCCTGCAAGGCGCCGTCGTCAAGGACGAGGACAAGGACAAGATCGTCTGGCAGGAGTATCTGTCGAACGTGCTGAAGAAGCGCGGCGCCGACTGGCGGCCGCTGTTCGCCGCGTGCGCGGAGCACAACGCGGGGTAGTCATCACGGCCGTGATGCATTTGTGGCAGTCGCCTGATACACTGGATGCATGGATGTCATGGATGCCATGACCTGGAACGGCGCTGGCTTGCGAATTCCCGCGGGCGTGCGGACCCTGGACAAGTTCCGGAACTGGGCTCGTTCGCCAGGCTTCCCCGAGCATGGCCGGATCAGCTTCATCAATGGCGACCTGCACATCGACATGAGCCCCGACGAACTGGAGCACCACAACAAGGTCCGCGGCGCCATCTGCCACACCGTCATCACCTTGAATGATGAACAGGACTGGGGCGAGTTCTTTCTCGACGGCGCTCTTGTTACCAACAGCGCGGCAAACCTGGCCACGGTGCCGGACGCGTCGCTGGTAAAATGGGAAACTTCGGCGTCCGGCAAGGTCCGTTTCGTGCCGCGCAAGGATCGCGCGGGGGAATTCATCGAGATCCGCGGCACGCCCGACTGGCTGCTGGAGGCAGTGAGTTTTTCTTCTCTGCAAAAGGACACGGAGGAACTGCCGCTCAGCTATCATCGCGCGGGTGTGCCGGAATTCTGGCTGGTGGACGCGCGCGGGCAAGAGATCGATTTTCGCATCCTGGTGCATCGCCCCCGCAAGTACCAGAAAGGCAAGACGCGGGCCGGTTGGCATCATTCGCCGCTCTTCGGCATGTGGTTCCGCCTGGTGCGCCACCTGAATCGCCAGGATCGCTGGACCTACAAGCTTGAAGTCAAGTCCTGAGCAGTTAGCCGCAATTGGTAGCGGAACTCGCAAGAGTTTCGACAGCCGGCGTCGTCAGCACCTCGCGGGAATTCATACCAATCTCGTCCGAACCAGCTGAATGTGTAGACTACAACACCACGCCAAGCACGAGAGGAAAAGCCATGCAAGCGCAGTTCATCAACCCGCCCGGTCTGTGCCCCACCTTCGGCTGGACGCACGTCGTCGCGTCCACGGGCGGAAAGACCATCCACGTTTCCGGGCAGGTCGGCGTCAACGAGCGCGGCGAGGTCGTCGGCAAGGGCGACCTCCGCGCCCAGGCCAGGCAGACCTTCGAGAACATCAGGATCGCGCTGGCGGCCGTCGGCGCCGACTTCAAGAGCGTGGTGAAGACCAACCTCTATGTCGTCGGCCTCAAGCCCGAGCACGTGCCCATTCTTCGCGAGGTTCGGGCACAATACGTTTCCGCCGCGCAACCGCCGGCCAGCACCCTCGTCGGTGTCACTGCCCTCGTCAACCCGGACTGGCTGATCGAAATCGAGGCGACCGCCGTGGTTGAGTAGCAAGAGACAGGCAATCTGGAATCTGCCTGCCAATGGCCGCAAAACATGCCATAATTGCAGGAAGCGGCCGGGCCTGCAGGGCAGGCCGTGCCCCGCCCGGTGGAGGCTCCTCGTGACAACGGACAATACCATCTCGCCGAATCCAACCGCGCCGAAACCTGCCGGCAAGCCCGGCGGCGTGAATTCGAGCTTTCAGAAGACCGAGATGTATCCCGAGACCTCGTCGGGGGAGCCGCTGGCATCGCCGACGCCCAACGAGGCCGCGTTCGCACTGCGCTGGATGGGCAAATCGCTCGGCAAGTATCGCATCATCGACATGCTCGGCCAGGGCGGCATGGGCATCGTCTTCAAGGCCCACGACCCGACCATCGAGCGCGACGTGGCCATCAAGCTCTTGCCCGACGACGTGGCCGCCGACGAGAACGCCCTGCGACGCTTCAAGGAAGAGGCCAAGGCCGCGGGCAAGCTCAACCATCCCAACGTGATCGCCATTTACGAGATCAGCCAGGAAGGCGCCACGCATTTCCTGGCGATGGAGCTGGTCACGGGCGGCAGCGCCGAGGACGCGCTGGTCAAGCACGGCGCCTTCTCCGTGCTCGATGCCACGCGGATGATGATCGACGCCTGCAAGGGGTTGACGGCCGCCCACGCCGTTGGCATGGTGCATCGCGACATCAAGCCGGCCAACCTGCTGCGCACGGCCGACGGCACCGCCAAGCTCACCGATTTCGGACTGGCCAAGGGGCTGACCGCGCGCACGCAACAGCTCACCCAGACCGGCATGGTCGTGGGCACGCCCTACTTCATGAGCCCCGAGCAATGCGAGGCCCGGCCGCTCGACGCCCGCAGCGACATCTATTCTCTCGGCGCCACCTATTACAACCTGCTGACCGGCAAGAATCCGTATGAAGAGTCGGACAGCATAATGCAGATCATGTACGCCCACTGTCATGGCCAGGTCCCCGATCCGCGGGCGACGAACCCGGCCATCCCGCCGGCATGCACGGCAATCATTGCCCGCGCGATGGCCAAGGCGCCCACGGATCGTTACCAGTCGGCGGTACAGATGCAGACCGACCTGGAAGCCGTGGCTGCCACGCTGTCCGGGCATCGTGGCATCGAACTGCCGAGCCAGAGTGGACAGCTCCTGTCAATGCAACAGCCGGTGGCTGCCCCCGCCGCGAGCGTGGGCACGGCGACATGGCGACGCGGCGCCCTGCTGGGCGCCGGCCTGTCGGCGCTCGTGCTTCTGGTCGCCTTGCTGCTCTGGCGACCGTGGGATCACGCCGGCGGTGATCCGAACCATCCGTTGATCGCGCCGCCCAAGGGTGAGCCGATCCTGGTCGGCGTGCTGCACTCGCTCACGGGCACGATGGCGGACAGCGAGGCCGTCGTGGTCGAGGCCACCTTGTTTGCCATCAAGGAGATCAACGACGCCGGCGGCCTGCTTGGCCGGCCCGTCAAGGGCATCCCAAGGGACGGCCGCTCGGATGGGCAGGTCTTTGCCCGGGCAGCGGAGAAGCTGATCACCGAGGACAAGGTCTGCACCATCTTTGGTTGCTGGACCTCCGAGAGCCGCAAGATGGTCAAGAATGTCGTCGAAAAACACAACCATCTGCTGGTCTATCCGCTGCAATATGAAGGGCTGGAACTGTCGCCGAACATTTTCTACATGGGCGCCGCCCCGAATCAGCAGATCCTCCCCGCCATTGACTGGGCCGTCAAAGATCTCAAGAAGAAGCGATTCTTCCTAGTCGGCTCCGACTATGTCTTTCCCCATGCCGCCAATGAGATCGTCAAGGACTACGTGAAGAGCCTGGCGGCCCAGGTCGTCGGCGTGGGATACTTGCCGCTGGGCAGCTCGAAGGTGGCCGGCCTTGTCGCCGCCATCGTCAAGGCCAGGCCGGACATGATCGTCAACACGATCAACGGCGACAGCAATGTCGCCTTCTTCCGCGAGCTGCGTGCGGCAGGCATCACCGCCAAGGACGTGCCTTGCCTGTCCTTCAGCATTGGCGAGGATGGCCTGCGCAGCCTGGACATCGCCGACATCCAGGGGGACTACACCGCCTGGCCGTACTTCCAGAGCATCGACACCCCCGCCAACCGGGAATTCGTCGAGCGCTTCTGCGAGCAGCACCCGCAACGGTCGGTAAGCGATCCGACGGAATGCGCCTACGTGGGCGTGAAGATGTGGGCCCGCGCCGTGCAGGACGCCGGCAGCCTGGATCCGAAGAACATTCGCCAGTTTCTGCGCAACCAGGAGTTCGACGCCCCGGGAGGCCGGACGCGCATCGATCCCGGGACACAGCACACCTACAAGAGGCCGCGCATCGGCCGTTTCAACGCTGACGGCAAGTTCGAGATCGTCTGGCGCGCCGCCGAGCTGGTAGCCCCCGAGCCGTATCCGTCCAGCCGCACCGCCGCCGTCTGGAACGCCTTCACGCACGACCTGTACATGGGCTGGGGCAACCGCTGGTCGGCGCCGGCGGTGAAGTAGCCGCCCAGCACGCGCGGCCTGGCGCAATGTCCCACGATCGAGCCAGTTGCGTTGCTGGGCCGGCGGGGGGGGGCAGGCGCTGGGCCGCGGGGTGACGGGATGACGCGACGCGGGCGCGGAGAGGCCGGGCACGCGATGCGGACGGGGGACGGGACCAGGGGGTGA
>VGYC01000271.1 GCA_016873095.1 Planctomycetota bacterium
TCGCTGGGCCACGGTCAGGTTCGACTGTCTCGGCATGAGCTTGACTCCTTCGGGCTCGGTGACCATAGTCTATCCGCACCGCCCAAAGACTCACACACGCCGATTCCCAGGAACCCTTAGCAATACAGGTTGCCTAAAAAATGAGACTGTCTGTCAACGGGGCTCGAAACGAGTGCTCCCTCGCTGAACCCGCCGTCAACGGCGGGCCTACCTACTGCTACCGCAGAAAGCCCCGTGAACGGAGCTGAAAGATTCCACCCAAGTACCAGCTGCACACCCCTGGCAACCGGCTCACGCGCTCAGCCGCAGAGCCGATTCTGTCGTGGCGTGTTCGCGCACATACTTGATGAGCCGGTCCCAGGCCTCGGCGTTGGCCGGGATTTCGGAGCTGACCCGGTCCAGGTCGTCCAGAAGGTGGGAGGCGGTCGAGTAGCATTCCGGACCGTCGTCGGTGAGGCGGTGGATGATCTTGACGAGCGGTTCGGGCAACGGCTTGGTCTTGGCCCCCTTGCGGACGCCGGACGTGCACCAGCTGGCGGCGATATTGCCAAGTGCCCGCAGGTCGCCGCGAATATCGGCACTCTCCGGGTACGACGGCGTCGGCAACCAGTACGGCTCACCCAGTCCGGTGATCTTGAGCACGCCGTCGCTGCCCAGGAGAAGATGATTCTCGCTCAGATGGCCGTGCACCAGTCCGGAGACGTGGATGGTCGAGAGTCCGAGCGCCACCTGGCTGAGCAGCCGAAAGCTCACGCCGGGAACCGATGCGAGAGGCGGCAATTCGGCGCCGACCAGTCCGCTGGGCCATTCTTGCAACACGCCGGGCCGGCCCTGGATGTCCAGCACCTCCAGCGTCCTGAGCAGGTGCGGATGTACGATGATGGCCCTGGTGAACGACTCGAAGTATTCGCGGGCATGGCCGGGGACGAGCATCTCGGCCTCGGCGATGTGCCGCAGCCCCAGTTCCATACCGCGGCGCGGATCGAAGACGCGGTAGACGGCCTCGCGCGGCGTCGTCCGCAGGCGATCGACCACACGCACCGGGCCGAGCATCAAGCCATCGACATTGCCGGCTTCGATCAAGCCGAGTTGATAAAGCGTCACCACGCCGCTGCTCAGCAACACCTGCCGCAGCGACCTGCGTTGCCGGCGCGACTCGACGAGCAGCGCGGTCAGCGTCTCGGCATCGACCAGGCCCAGCGTGCGCAGCAGATCGCCGAGCTGCTTGTCGGCCGGGTCCACCGGGCCGGTCATGGACAGGATGTCACGATTGACGGGCTCGCTGTCATGATTCGCGCCCTCGTCGACGAAGTAGTCCTCCGTTTGGGTCTTGCCTGGCTTGATCGGAGCGCCCTGATCGACACCGGACAGCTCGCGCAGTTTTTGCCGATACCAGGCTTGCATGTCCGTGAGGTGGCGGTCCATTTCCTGGCGACGGTTCTGCACGTCGCGCTCCTGGACTTGCAGGTCCTCGGCCTTCTGGGCCAGCTTCTGCTCGGTGACGTCCACCTTGCGCGCTTGCTCGGCGATCTTGGCCTGCTTGCGTTCGAGGAGGCTCTCGTCCTTGAGGAGCAAACGTTTCTTGTCCACGGCCTGGGCTTGCCAGTCAATCATCTGCTGGCGGAAATCGGCGACCGCCAGCCGATGCTGATCCACGGCGCGGCGCAAGCTCTGGTCCTGCTGCTGCACCCTCTCCGCGTCGGCGCGGACCTGGTCGCGCAGCTTTTCCAGCTCCTCCTGGCACTGGTTGGCGTAGGCATGGACCTCGTTAAGATGCTCACGGAGTTGCTCGCGGCCATGGCCCAGTCGCTCCAGCGCCGTCCCGGCCCGCAACTCCAGGTCCGGCAGCCGCTGGATGATCTCGCGCGCCTCGCTGCGCAGCGCCTCGAAGCTAACTCGCTGAGCGGCCTCGGCGTCGGCCAGCGCCTGCTTCTGCACCTCGAAGATCGCCCGCTGCCGCGTGACGGCTTCCTCGACTTCTTGCTTCTGAATCTTTGCCTGGGCCCGCTCCTCGGCCAGCGTCCTGCGCTCGTCGCCGATCCGGGTCATTTCCAACTGGAGCTGCGCCTCTTGCTGGCGAAGTTCTTCGGCGCGCTGGGCCAGCGCGCCTTTTTCAGCTTCCATCTCCTGAACGTGATCCTGCAAGGCCTGGCGTTGCTGGTCGAGATCTGCCTGCGTCCTGGCTGTCTGAATCTCCAGGTCTTGCCGCCGCGATTCCAGCTCTACCGTCCTGGTGTCGATGTCCCTGAGTTGCTCGCCAAGGCCTTGCTGTTGCGTGGCCAGTTCCTCGGCGCGGCGGCGTAGCTGCTCTTGTAGCTTCTCGCGTGCCTGTTCGGCCAGGGCCAGCGCCTGGGCGCGTTCCCCCACGGCCTGCCGTTCGCCTTCGAGCTTTGCCAGGCCTTCCTGGAGCTGACGCTCCTGTTCCTTGACGTCCTCGAGGCGTTCGGCCAGCGCGTCTGCCTGCAAGTCGAGTTCCTGTTGCCGGCCGGCCAGGCGGTCCTTCTCCGTCGCCAGGTCGTCCTGGGCCTGCTTCAATCGGTTGACCGCTGCCTCGAGCACGGCGCTGCGCTCGGCCAGCTGTTGCCGTTCCAGCTCGAAGGCGGCCAGCTCGCCATCGAGAGTCGCGCGCATCTGCAGCGATTCCTCGAGGTGCTGCTGCAGCTCCGTCTCGGCCGTTTCTTGACGCGAGCGCTGCTCGGCCAGCAATTGCTCTTCCCGGCGGACCTCCTCGCGCATGCGCTCCAGTCGGGTGCGCAGGGCGGCCAGCGTCGCCTGCTGGCCCTCCAGGGCGGCTGTCCGTTGCACGAGTTGCTGGCCCGTGGAATCCTGTTCGTCGCGCTGCTTGGCCAGCTGCTCGGCCTGTTCGGTCAACTCGGCCTGCCACGACTCCACATGTGCGATCTGGTCTTCCAGCTCGTCGCTGTTGCGGCACATCTCCCGGAAGCGAACGTCGATTTCCTGGGCCTTCTGGTTGAGAGATTGCTCGCGTTCCTCCAGTTCGCCGCGCAGACGATCGAGACGAACCAGGTCGGCCTGATGTTGCTGCTCGCGCTGCTCCAGGTCATTCTTGATCCGCGCCAGGATCTCTTCGCGATCGCGCAGGTCCGCCTGGTCTTGCTTGCACTGCTGGCGCTCTTCGTCCAGTCGCTGAACCAGCTCGGCGATCTGCGCGGCGCGGCTTTCCAGCTCGGCCTGCCGCTCGGCGTCTTCCTGACGGCGCAGCACCGCCTTGGATTCCTCGTCTTCGAGTTCATGCTTGCGGTCCTGAACCTTGCGCGCGGCCTTGTTGACCGCTTCCTGCAGCCCCGCCAGCCGATCGCGCCGCTCCTGGTACCGCTCGTAGAGCTGCCGGCGCAGATCTGCCATCTCTTGGCGAAGGGCGGCTTGCTCCTGCTTCTGCTTGTCCTGCTCGGCCAGCCGCGCCTCCAGCTCCTGCTCGCGCTCGCGAATCTGCCGGGTCCGGCCATCGAGATCGTGCTCGCGTTGCTTGAGGTCCAGGAAGGCGCCGACCATCTCCTTCTGACCGCTGGCACGGCCTTGCTCGAGCAATTGCCTCTCGAAGTCTTTTCGTTGCTGCTCCCAGCTCGATTTCTCCGCTTGCAGGCGCGTGACCTGGTCCTCGAGGAAGCGCTGGCGGTTGTCCAGCGCATGGCCCTGCCGCTGCTGCTCATGCGAGAAGGAATGCTGGTCCTGCTGAAAGCGCACGACCTCTTCGCGGAAGGCTTGAATCTTGGTTTGCAGCTCGCGCTGGGCCGCCTTCAGGACCGCTGCCTGGTCTTGCGTGGACTGCCCGGAATTCGCGGTTTGCGCCGATTCCTGGACCTGCACGATGAGATCGATGGCGCCGATGGTGACGCGATCGCCGCCGCGTAACTCTGCCTGACTTGCCGGCGCGCCATTGATGAGGACCGCTTGCGTCGGCGCCAGCTTGCGAAAGGTCACGCCGCCCGGCCGGCGCGAGATCAGGCACAGCACGGGCGGCAGCGCCGTCCCGGGCAACCGCAAGTCGCAGCCGGGCACGCTGCCCACGAGAAACCCGATGTCGGAGACAGGATAAGACGTGGGCGGCGCATGGACTTGCCGCACCTCCAGGTGCACGGCCGGAAGCGCGTCTTCGAACTCGGGAAGATTCGACGGATCGGCCATGCCGGCAACCTGCGCGGATTGGGTAAGTCGCCGCCGCTCGACACAAGGGCGCGCGGCCGATTGGACCCGATTGGCCTGAAATTTTCCAGGGGAAAACAACAGCGATGAAGACCCGCCTCGATAGACTGGCTCGGAGCGAGGACTCGCCGATGCTCTGCTTATTCTTCATCTGGCTGACTGCGCTCGTCGTGATGTGGCTCTACGCCGCCGAGGGCATTCGGCACGCCGCAAACCGAAACGATGCAGCCACCCGCCTGGCGACATTTCATGTCATCCTGTTCGCGGCACTACCGCCGACGCTCATCTTGATTTTGCTCGCTGGCAGCGAGTCAGGCTTGCGCTTCTGGTCGATCTGGCAGGAACAAGATGCGCTTTTCCGCGCGGTCACATTCCTGGACGTTTGCTACCTGCTCTGGGCGATGCTCTCCATGCTCACCAATCACCGGCCATGGATGCGGGTCGTGATTTTCGTTGCATTCGCATGCTGCCTGTCGGTCTGGCCGTTGCTGGCGTTGCCGCGAGACTGACAGAGCTTGAGCGATTGCTTGATCGCCGCGGCCGGGTTACACTAGAGGACACATTTGGAGAAGCACATGTTCTCGATTGAAAACATTGCGTCGCGCCGCGATGGCGTCAGCCGCCGTGAATGGCTGCGCGTGGGCGGACTCAGTGCGCTGGGGCTTTCGCTGCCGGGCCTGCTCGCTGCGCAGGAGCGTTCCACCGCACCGAGCGAAGCGCCGCGCCTGGCCCGCGGCTTGCAAGGCGCGACCTTCGGCAGGGCCAGGAACGTCATCTTTCTGTGGCTGCAAGGCGGGCCGCCGCAGCATGAAACGTTTGATCCCAAGCCGGACGCCCCCGCCGAGATTCGCGGACTGTTTCGACCGATTGCGACCAACGTCCCGGGCGTCCGCTTCTGCGAGTTGTTGCCGCGCACCGCTCGTCATGCCGACAAGCTGGCCATCGTCCGTTCGCTGCATACCGACGATGAGAATCACGACGTCAGCGGCTACTGGGTGCTGACCGGTTATCGCTACCCTGCTGGCAGCGCCCGGCAAATCAAGCCGAACGACTGGCCCTATTTCGGCTCCATCGTCAAGATGCTGAAGCCGAGTGAACGGCTGCCGGCGCTCACCTCTGTCTGGGTGCCGGACATGATGCGGCTGAACGACAACGTCACGCCTGCCGGACAGACCGCTGGTTTCCTGGGCAAGATGTGGGAGCCGGAGCGCTTCGTTGGCGATCCCGCAGCTGCCAGCTATCACATTGACGGCCTCGACCTCACCGGTGAGCTGACACGCGTGCGCATGAATCGCCGCCGCGATCTGCTCACCCAGCTCGACGGTCAAGTGCGGGCGCTGGAGCGCGGCGGCGCCCTCGAGGCCTGGGACCGGCAGTCGCAGCAGGCCTTCAGCCTGGTCATGTCGGGCCAGGCTCGCCAGGCTTTCAATCTGTTTCGCGAGCCGGCGCACGTCCGCGATCGCTACGGCCGCTACACGTGGGGCCAATCGGTCCTGCTCGCTCGGCGACTGGTCGAGGCAGGCGTGCGGCTCGTGCACGTCAACTGGTCCCGTGAGCCGGGCGACTCCGCCGTCGATAACCCGATGTGGGACACGCACGCCCAGAACGCCGATCGCTTGCAGGATTGCCTGTGCCCGCAATTCGACGTGACCTTCGATGCGCTGCTGGACGACCTGTCGCAACGCGGCCTGCTGGACGAGACGCTGGTGGTGGTGATCGGCGAGTTCGGCCGCACGCCGCGCATCAACGGCCAGGGCGGAAGAGATCACTGGGGCCGCGTCTTCAGCTTCGCGCTGGCCGGCGCCGGTATCGCCGGCGGCCAGGTCTTCGGCGCCAGCGACCGCAACGGCGCTTACCCGGCTACCGACCCCATCCGCGCCCACGACCTCACGGCCACGATCTTTCATCTTCTCGGCATCGATCCGCAAGGTGTCTTCTACGACAAGAGCAACCGCCCACATCTGCTGACGCACGGCGAACCACTGCATCGGCTGCTCGGCCGGGAACCGGCCACGCGCGAGCGCTGCCCGCCCGGCGGCGACGTGGCACTGGTCCCCGCTTATGACACGAGCCTGCTGCTCGACACGAATCTTGAAGCCGGCGAGTTGCTGCCTCCCGCCCCGCCAACGCGGGCACGCGGCTGGCGGGCCTGTCAGGATTCTGGTCTGATTGTGCGGCGCGACGGCCCCGCCGGCGTCCTCATGGGAATCGATGCCACGCCGGTGATCGCGCCAGGCGCCAGGGCGATCCTGTCGCAAGAAATTCGCAACGCCCGCGGCGGGCATTACACCTTCACCGTGCGCGCCAGTGCCGCCGGCGCCTCGCGCGAAGCGTTCGAGCAGATCTTCGGGCAGCTCGGCTGCCGGCTAGTGCTGTTCCGCTTCGCCGACACACGCAAGGACCCGCGGCAGATGCAGATGCTGGCGTCCGCCGCGTTTCGCCCGGCCTTCGGCGCCGCAGCGGCAAGCTTCAGCGTCGATCGCTTTCTCGGTTCGACCGTTCCGGGCGCCAATTTCTCCATCGGCAACGGGCTGGGAGTCGCCGTGGTCGTCGAGAAAGCCTCGCCTGGACCGTTGCGCCTCGACGGATCGCCGCGGGCGAATCTGCACATCCATTCCGTGACGCTGGAATTCCAGGCACGGCCACGTGATGAATCCGTCACGGTTTGAGCGAATGAAGGAGGTTAAGTCATGCGAGCAGGGTGGTGCGGGGCGGGAATCGCCTTGGTCGTGATGATGCTGACTGTTCTGCACTGGGCGGGCGGCCCCTCCGCGGGCCAGGCTCCAGCTGCCCAGGCCCGCGTTCGCTGGGAGTACAAGACGCTTGACCACGTCGGTCCAGGCCGCCCAGCAGACAAGACACTGAACAAGCTGGGCGACGAAGGCTGGGAGCTTGTGTCCGTTGCCGCCCCGTCGAGCCGTCAGGAACTGATCTACGTCTTCAAGCGCCAAAAACAGAAGTAGCGCGTCCGCCTGGCCACTGACGATCGCTGAATGGCCCGCCACGGGTAGATTATCCCCCGCCGCCCGCGTATATTGGTGCAGATAGACTCTCGCATAAAGGTCGCAATGCCAATGGCCATTTCCGCCAAGACTTGCCCGGTCCCATGCAATCGCCGCGAGTTCCTGCGCGCTGGCCTGTCGGCATTCGGCACGCTGTCGCTGCCGGGGTTGCTGCACCTGCGCGCCGCATCGAACGCGACCACGGCAAGCGCGACTACGACGAGCGCACGCGAGCGCACGGCCGTGATCATCGTCTGGCTGCGGGGTGGCTGCAGTCATCTTGACACTTTCGATCCGAAGCCGGACGCGCCTTCCGAGTATCGAGGACCGTTCGTGCCTGTCGCCACGCGCACACCGGGATTGCGCGTCACTGAACTTCTACCGCGGCTGGCGAATATCTCCGACAGGTATGCCGTGCTGCGGTCGATGGCTCACACCGGCGGCGGGCATCCGGCCGGTTCGTTGCAGGTGCTTTCCGGCGATCCGGACGCGGCAGACAAGCTCAAGCCGGTTTATCCCGACTTCATGAGCGTCGCTCATTATCTGCGCTCCGACCCGGGCAGGCGGTTGCCCAACTACGTCGGCGTCAACCCGATCATCAACTACGATAGTTTCACCATCGCCGGCCCGGGCTACCTTGGCCCCTCCTACGAGCCGTTTCGCGTCACCGGCGATCCGAGTTCGCCGAGCTTTGCCGTCCCCAATATTGGCCTTGATGGACCCGGGCAAGAGAGCCAGCTTCGCGAGCGCGTGCGTCTGCGCAACGGTCTCGATACGCTGCGCCGCGATCTGGATCGCTCCGGGGCGATGCAGGCGATGGACGCCTTCGAGGCCCAGGCGCTGAACCTGTTGACCAGTCCCGATGCCCGCCGCGCTTTCGACCTGAGCCTCGAGCCGGAGCGCGTGCGCGATCGCTATGGCCGCAACGCCTGGGGGCAGCAATGCTTGATGGCACGGCGGCTGGTCGAGGCCGGCGTCGAGATCGTCACGACCACGTTTGACGGACCGCTCTGTGGCCGTGTCGCCAACTGGGACGATCACGCGGTCAATCACCATGTCTTCGAGGCACTGCAGTTTCGCGCTCCCTATTTCGATCAGGCCGTGTCGGCCTTGATCGAGGATGTGTACGCGCGCGGCCTGGACCGGCGCGTGCTCGTCGTGGTCACGGGGGAGTTCGGCCGGACACCAAGGATTTCCTACGTCGCCAGCAGTGGCGGCGGCGTGGCCAGCGCTCCGGAAGGCACGGTACAGCCCGGCCGCGATCACTGGCCGCGGGCCAACTCCATGATCTGGGCCGGCGGCGGCATCGCCACCAGCCAGGTCATCGGTTCCACCGATCGCCGTGGCGAGGACGTGGTTTCCCGCCGCGTCGGCCCGCAAGATGTTCTCGCAACCATCTATCGGCATCTTGGCATCGATTACGAGAATGTCGCAATTCGTGACTTTTCCGGAAGGCCGGTGCCCATCGTCACCAGTGGCCGTGCCATCTCGGAATTGTCGGGTTGATTACGCTAGTGCCGTTTCCAGCTGACAAGTTTCGCGCCGCAACCGGGCTAGTGTTCAAATGTTGCGCAGCTGCGCGGTGACGTCAGAAATAAGAGTCTCCATATG
>VGYC01000272.1 GCA_016873095.1 Planctomycetota bacterium
CCCTGGTCACCATCCCCAACTCTTCGAGTTTGACGACCATGCTGTGCGCGGCCGGCGGCGTCACGCGGAAGAACTTCACCATGTCCGTCTCGGCTGGGCCCTGGCGGTGGAGCTTGCGATAGAGGTGAATGAAGGCCAGGAATTGGCCTTGGCGATTCGTAAATGTTGCCATGACTCCCTTCCACTCACTCGGATTGCTCGTCTTCGTTTTCTGCTGATCGTCGATTCAACAGAATGCCGCGTCCGATGGAACCGGTGCCAAACTGGGCGCGGATGGTGTCGATAGTCTGATCCAGGGCGGCTTGCTGCGGGTGCGACTTCCCCTCGAACAAATTGCCCTGCACGATCGGCTCGCGGGTCAGCTTCGTCGCGCCCACGCCCAGCAAGCGGACCGGCATCAGGTCGCTGGTCAGCGAGCGCTCGAACAATTCGGCGGCGGCCTTCCAGATGACGTTGGTGACATTTGTGGGTTCTGCCAGGGTGGTGGACCGCGTGACGGTGCGGAAGTCCGACGAGCGGATCTTCAGGTCGATGGTGCGGGCCCAGATCTGTTCGTGGCGCAGGCGACTGGCCAGGTGATCCACGAGGTCAAGGAGCCAGACGCGCAGAATGGCCCGGTCGCCGATGTCCTGGGCGAACGTCGTCTCGGTGCTGACCGACTTGGCTTCACGGTCCGGGACGACGGTGCGGTCATCGTGGCCATTTGCCAGTTGCCAGATGTGCCGGCCCATTTCCCCGAAGCGGTCGATCAGCAACTTTTCAGGCACCGCGGCTATCTGACCGATGGTGCGAATACCCATGTCATGCAGGCGTTTCTCGCCCTTTGCGCCCACGCCCCAGATGCGGCTGACGGGCAGTGGCGACAAGAACTCGGATACCTTCTCTGGTAACAGAACGACGTAGCCGTCCGGTTTACCCACATCACTGGCCAGCTTCGCAAGGTACTTGTTCGGTGCCACGCCGACCGAGGCGATCAGTCCAGTTTCGGCACGGATGCGTTGCTTGATCTGGCGGGCAATCTCCGTTGCTGGGCCGAACAGCCCTTCGCAGCCGCGCACGTCCAAGAAGGCTTCGTCCAGACTCAGCGGTTCGACGAGAGGTGTGAACGACAAGAAGATCGACCGGATCTGCCGGCTGATGGCCGCGTAGTGATTCATCCGCACCGGCAGGTAGACGCCCTGCGGACAAAGGCGTCTCGCCGTGGAGATGGGCATGGCGCTGTTGACGCCGAACTTGCGAGCTTCGTAGGATGCTGCGCTGACGACACCACGGCCTTTGACGCCACCCACGATGACCGGTTTGCCGCGCAGTTCCGGACGATCGCGCTGCTCGACGGACGCGTAGAAGGCGTCCATGTCAACATGCAGGATTGTCGGGCCGAGAGTCATGTCGGATCCCCGAATGCGGTGCGCCGGCCGCCGTGTTGAGCGCCAGCGGCGGTGCCGTTTCTGCGCCGCTGCCTGCGACTAAGTGCCGTCTCCCGATCACCTCAAGAAGTCGCTCGCCGCATACACCGAGCGCCTTGTTCATGGTACTGTCGGAGGTGGCGCGGCAGGCGGGAAAGCGTGAGCGATCACCGGTTTACAGGCGTCGGCAAAAAAGCTTGTCCGATGAACAACAAAGTGCCCCTGATCTGCGATTTGATTACCAATGCTTAAAACACCGTTCCAATTGACTGGGACATTTAACAATTCTCGAACAGCCCGCAGTTGGGCAAGGAGTACGTCGTCATTCGCTTCCGTGCTGGCAGCCATTTCTCGGTCAGTTCCAAAGGGGCCGTGTTCATGTTCCAGCTCTTTTGTCTGACCGTCAGCCCGACGGAATCGTAGTCGAACCAGTCCATCAGCCGTGGTTTCAGGGTGGATGAAACTCCGTGCATCATCCGTCAGGTCGAAATCCCAGTGCTCGGCAGGATCTGCGTTCGCCAGATACTTCATTTCCGCACATGGGCCCGCGTAGGCGAGTCGGATTTTCTCTTCCACAGTGGGTTGTTCGTTCCACCTTGCCTTCACCTCGCCCTCCCAATTGGGAAGAGGGAACTCACGTTCGACCATCATCCAGTAGATCTGAGCTTTGCCAATGAGGTGAATTAGAGCTGCGTGCCCCGCTTCATGCATAGCTGTTTGGCGCTTGTCTTCTGCCATCGGGTTCTCCTATTTCAACACATTGTAGGATCGCCGCAGCAAGCACGACCAGCCAAGGAAGCGCGTACCGTCGGCCTCCACCTGATCGAAGCGAAACTCGCGCAAGTGAACGATGTCGAAAAGCCTTCCCAGCTCCGCGCGAATCTGTTCTTCCGCGACGACAGGCGGTCCCGGGTCGTGTGGCTCACGGGCGTTGCCTGTCAGGACCAACCCAACCGTTCCAGGGCGCGTGAGCCGGTGGAGCGTCTCCAGGTATGCGGTCACGTCTTCGCGGCGCACGACGTGGTAGCAACCACGATCGAAGAAGAAATCAAACGGCCCAGCCAGGTCCGTTGGCGGCTTCAACACGTCCGCGACAATGAAGTTGACGCTCACGCCGACCTCCTTGGCCCTCTCGCGTGCGCGGTCGATGGCCAGCGTGCTCAGGTCGAGCGCGGTGACATCGAAACCCTGCTGGGCGAGCCAGACAGCGCTGGCCCCGGAGCCGCAGCCTAGCTCCAGGGCGCGGCATGGGGCCGAATGGTAACTTCGACGAGGACACGCTGAAGCTCCGACGACGGCAGCCCTGTCTCCCAGGGTGTGTCGCCCGTTTTGTAGCGCTCGTCCCATCTGTTCGGGTCCGGCATGCCCACTTCCTCCATCATTGATTTACGGAGGTGATCGCTTCATGCCAGGACCGCGTGTGCTGGTCATTGCGGGACGCCGACGCGATCCAAGGCGTATCGAAGCGACGCCGGCCAGCGTCGCAACGCCTGTTCGATTTGCTGGCGCTGCGTTTCTGGCCGGGTGTGGGTGTAGTTGCCAGTCATACCCAGGCCATTGCCATTCGTCGGCTTGTGGCCCAGCGTCTGCTGGCGGATCAGCGGATCGACGTTCGCGTCTTGCAACAACGTGGCGAACGAATGCCGCCAGGATTTCGGGCATGTGGCTTCTGGATGACCGATGGCTTCCATGATCCGCAGGAAGGAAGTTCGTACCATGTCGGATTTGACCTGACCGGCATCCCACCAAACCTTTCGGGCCAGGTCTTGAACGTCGGTTCGACTCAACTTGGCGACGCTAATGCGGGCCGCGTTGATGCGGTCCTGAAGGACTTTTTCCAACTCGGCACGGCTGCCGACTAACTTCGGAGTTTTGCCGACCAGCTTCTCACGCAGGAACACTGGACCAACCTTGCGGTTGCCAATCACCGACCGCAGCACAGCGACGACCTCCGGAAGCAGCGGTATGGCTCGCTCGTGCCCGGTCTTGATGCGCCAGCCGAGTGCGGTCTTGTTGCGGATGTGCATCCAGCCGCCTGGCAGATCAACGTCCTCAATCAGCAAGTGCGTCAGTTCGCCGATTCGCACGCCGGTCTTTGCGAACGTGAAGTGAATCGGGAATGCCCAATCGGACGCGGCCTTGAAAAAGTCCAGCTCGGTGGCTTCGTTGAAAACGAATATGGGCTTGGCATCTTCGACCCGGAAGCGATCCAGCGGCAGTTCCGAAAAAGGATTGCCCATGTAGGGCGGGAGGTGCCGGCGCTTGACGGCGAAGTTGAACATGGAGCGACAGGTTTCGAGGATGAAACGAACACCCTTGTCACGCAGCTTTCTTTTCTGCGAGTGCTTGTGGCCATTCGGTGCCACGTCGGTCTGGCGCAGGTAGGCGGCAAACGCGTCAGGCCGAATTTCATGGGCCTCGGGGATACGCTTCTGCCAGTTGGCAAAGTCTTCGAGATGCTTGGTGGCGGCGCGATAGCGGTTCACCGTGCCGACCGACGAGTTGAGAACGTGTTCGTGGTAGTCGAGGAACCGCTTACGCAGCTCAGCGACGGACACGGGCTCAAACGAGAAGGCGGTTGGTGCGCCCTGGGTGAGTTGAAGATTGGTCTGGGCCGCGACGATCTCGGCTTCCTTTTGGGACTCCCCGACCTTGCGACGAATGCGTTTTGTGCCGTCGCTGAAGTAGATCCACCAGGCACCGTGGTGCAAATAGAGAGTGACCTTGCCGACCCGGATGCGGTCGGAGCCACGCTTACGACGCGCCATGCGCTACTCCTGGTGCAAAAGTTTTGCACCAATTTTGCACCAAGCGCTCTTTCGAGGTCGGCTGGATGGGACGCAACTTGGCTTTGTTTAGCCAGTTGCGTCAAATGGCGAAAACGCCAAAAAGTGAAAGCGGAGAGGGAGGGATTCGAACCCTCGGTAGGATTGCTCCCACACCGGTTTTCGAGACCGGCCCGATCGGCCGCTCTGGCACCTCTCCGGATGCTGGACCGGCTCGCGCGATGCGTTGCTGCCGGCACACGTATGAAGTTTAATAGACACCCGCGCGAACAGCAAGACCGGCAAAACCCCGATTGCTGACGGCACTTCGGCGTGGCTCTCCGGACTGTTCGGATGGCGCGGGCGTCCCGCGCGCTTTTCAATACCGATTCGCACATCTCACGGAGTCTAGCGCAGAATTCTCCGTTACGTTTGCGGTGGCAGCTGCGACAGAAACCTACCCCGCGCGGAGAAGTGCGATGAAGATCATTTCGGGAATGCTGAGTTTACTGGCCCTGACGGCCTGGCTGGCCGGTGCCTTGACGGCCCAGGACAATTCAGCGGCGAAGAAAGGCGACAAGGCGACGGCCGTCAAGGTCGCCGCGCCGCCGGTCAAGTTCTACGTCGTCAATGGTTCCGGCGACTCGCGCGACCTTTCCGAGAGCCTGGCCGAGGTCATTCGCTGTCGTTGCTTGCCGTGGGGCATGGAGACCATCTGCTGGACGACGGGATTGACGACCATCGACGACCATGCCGGCGTCGCCAACCATCGGCGCTGGGGCCACAACCTCGCCGCCCGTGCAAACGCCTATCGCCAGGCGCATGCCAACGCCAAGATCTACTTGCTGGGGCACAGTTCCGGCAGCCATGTCGCGCTGGCGGCCGCCGAATGCGCGCCCCCAGGCACGTTCGATCGCGTCGTCCTGCTGGCCGCATCCGTGTCGTGCTTCTACGACTTGCGTCCGGCGCTGCGTGCCTGCCGTGAGGGCATCGATAATTTCTACAGCACCGAGGACGGCATCCTGGACCTTGCGGTCGATATGCTCGGATCTGCGGACGGCAAGAAGATTGTCGCCGCCGGGCAGATCGGCTTCCGCACTCCGCGCCCACCCTTTCCGGAGCACGAACTGTATCGTCGTCTGCGGCAGTTTCCCTGGAGTGTGTGCGTGGAATGGACCGGGCACCACGGCGGCCACGTCGGCGCCCTGCAACCGGCCTTCCTGCAGGCCTACGTACTGCCCATCGCCCTGACACCGTGGACCGCGCCGATCATGGGGGCCGGCACGCGCGCTCCGCGATAGGTTCAACCGCTTGCCGTATCGCGCATAGCCTCCCGTGTCTTTCACAGCACCTTGACAGGCTGCAACACGTTCCTTTCTGCTTGGCAGGCGCCGATTGCCGCAAGCCCGCCTCGCGCATCGAAGACGGCGATCTCGCCCGGTTCGCATGCTGCGAGGGACACGGCCTGCCCTTGCCGCAAGCGTGCCAGGTCCGCATCAGGCAAGGTGACTCGACTCAGGCCGGTTACCGCCATGGCGATATCCAGCAACGCTGCGCGCGCCTCGGTCGCCGTGATCTCCAATGGACAGGCTTCGCCCGCGTGAAAAGGACCGATGCGCGTGCGCCGCAAGCTTTCCAGATAAGCGCCGCAGCCCAGCCTTTGCCCGAGGTCGCGGGCCAGAGCGCGGATGTACGTTCCCTTGCCGCAGCGGATCACGACGTCAAGCCTCGGGTATTCGAACGCCAGCACGTCGATGGCGTCGATGCGCACCGGGCGTGGCCTGAGATCGACAGATTGTCCCCGCCGCGCCAGGTCATACGCGCGCCGGCCGGTGATTTTCGCCGCGGAGTATGCCGGCGGCGTTTGCTCGATGATTCCGATGAATCCGGTCAGCGCTTCAAGGACTTCTCGCTTGTCTGGAACGACGACCTCGTCAACCGGGGTAATTGCTCCCGCGGCATCATCGGTGTCGCTGCGCGCGCCGAACGCGATGCCCGCGCGATACTCCTTGTCCAGGCGCTGCACATATTCGATGAGGCGCGTTGCCCGGCCGATGCAGAGGACCAGCACGCCGGTAGCGAGTGGGTCGAGCGTACCGGCATGACCGATCCGCGCCCGGCGCGGAAACCAGCCTTGCGCGCGGTTGACCACGTCGCGCGACGTCATGCCGCCGGGCTTGTCGATGACCAGAAGTCCGTCCAGGCCCGGTTTTATTTTCCGCGCCAGGCGGCTAAGATCGTTCTGAGAAGGTGGGTCGTGCATGGGTCATAAGACAGAATGGTGCGTGATCTTCAATCCGGCCGCGGGTCGCGGCCGGGCCATGCGCCGCCTGCAAACGTTACGGCGTTCCCTGGGCAACCGGGTCGTCTTTCAAGCGACGAGCCATGCCGGGCACGCCGTGGAACTGGCCGAGCAGGCCGCCCGCTCCGGCTATGGCATCGTAGCGGCCGCCGGCGGTGACGGCACCGTCCACGAGGTCGCCAACGGCCTGCTCCGCGCCGGCAGTCCCGACGTGCACTTCGCCGTGTTGCCGATCGGCTCAGCCAACGACTACGCGCACAGCTTGCAGCACGCGCTGGGCAACGACCGGCCCATCGGCGGCCGCGTGGCCGTGGATGTGGGCCGCGTGCGCGATCCCGCCGGCCGCGAGAGGTTTTTCGTCTGTTGCCTGGGTCTGGGGCTCAACGGCGCCGTGACCATGGAATCACGCCGCATCCGACGCCTGCAAGGCATCGCCCTCTACGGCCTCGCTACCGTACGCGCCTTGTGGTATCACTACGCCTGTCCGACCATGGACTTGACGATTGATGGCCAAGATTCGTCGCTACCGACGCTGATGCTCAGCGTGCTGGTGGGCCGTCGCGAGGGCGGCTTTGTGCTCGCGCCGCACGCCGAACTGGCCGACGGCTGGATGGAATACGTCCACGCGGGAGCGCTGTCGCGCCTCGAAGTCTTGCAATTTCTGCCGAGGCTGGCGCTGTTCGGACCGCCGGCGGCGCATCCCAAGGTTCGGATGGGCCGTTGCCGCTCCGTCAGGCTGCGCTCGCAAGTTCCGCTCACGGTCCACGCCGACGGGGAGTTCTTCTGCGTGCCGAAGGACAACATCCGCGAGCTGGCGGTTGACATCATGCCGGCGGCGCTGACCGTGAACCTGGAACTGCTCTCGTCGAACGACACAGTCAAATCCACTTGATGCGAAACAATCCGCGGAAGCGAAACGGCTGTTCGCGCTGCCATTCCACGCGGCGGTACGTCCCGAAGACGCGATCCCAGAGATCGATGGAAATACCGAAGTTCGTCTTCCACATGTGGTTCTTGTGATGCAGGTAGTGCACGGGACGGACCAGCCAGAAACATAACTCGGGATGCTCATGCTGGAGCTGATGCGCGTAGGCGGCAAAGGCGGCATAAAAGGTAGCGCCGGCCGCGAAGCCGATTCCCGCCTCCAGCGAATACAGGAAACCAGCGGCGCCGAGCGGCAGCGTCGGCAGGAAATAGTCGAGAAACTCCCAGAACCAGCCCTGCCCGACTCCTTCCTTGTGATGCTCGGCGTGCTTCTTCCGCAACAGCCAGCCGTGCATCATGCGATGGGCCCAGTATTCCACGAGCGTGCCGACCAGCAATGCCAACAGAAAGGCGACGAGACACTCGGCCATGACGGCGCTCCCACACTCCGGCGGCAGATCAAGGTGCGAAGGGATTATATTGGCCGAAACCACCGCTCGCGCATTTCGTCGTCAAGTGGACGCCGTAATCCCCGCCCTCCGCCGCAATGACTTCTGGATGTGGACTGGGTGCCGAACGATAGCTTTCGCCCTGGAGTTTGCCGGCCAAACGATTTACCCCATGTGGCCGGCACAGGGAGGAATCGTCAAATGCCGCCTCAATCATCGCGGCGGGCTTGATTCCGACTACTGTACAGGTCTAATAATACACCTTCGCCAAGCGTGGGAAACTCCAAGCGTCGTCTGAGGGGCTCAAGCTGTTTTCCCTGCTCCTCGATCAATTCTTCTGTCGTTCAACGAGAGCTCGCAATTCGGTTTCGCGATCCTGAGCGGGCGGCTGACAAAGAGAAACAGCCCTGCAAGCAACCAGCGCACGGTGGCCACCTGTTGGTGACGGCCCATTTCTTTCCCCTCTGGACAGCGGCGCGGGCGCGTCATCGTCATACTTTGCACTGTTCGATATTCGGCCATGAATAATGCTGGCCAAAATAACACACCCCGGACGCTTGTTTGGTATGGCGCAAAAAAATACCCGTGTCCTCCGGGAAGGAGGACACGGGAAAATGAAAAGGGCGGATGAAACGTCCGTGAACTCACTCCAAGATATATCCCTCCGCCGATCACGGTCAAGAAAAAACAGGATCATCCGACTAGAGCGTATTTCGTCTGATGAATGGCGAGGATCTTGAGTTTGAAGAACTCGTGATCTCGGAAGCCATAGGCTTGGCGTTTCATGGTCTGGATCTTATTGTTGGTTCCCTCCAGA
>VGYC01000273.1 GCA_016873095.1 Planctomycetota bacterium
ACGTACGGCAAGATGAAGTTGTCGCCCATCGCTAAATCGCTGCGCGCCCTGATCCAAGCACCCATGGCGCCGACCGAGCAAGACGCCGCCGTGTAACGTCCACGCCTCCGACCCGCGCTCACCCCCTGGTCCCGTCCCCCGTCCGCATCGCGTGCCCGGCCTCTCCGCGCCCGCGTCGCGTCATCCCGTCACCCCGCGGCCCCGCGCCTGCCCCCCCCGCCGGCCCAGCAACGCAACTGGCTCGGAGATTTGGCGATTTGGTTGTCCAGAAGATCTCAGGCAATGCCGCCGTTCACATCGAGCACGGCGCCGGTGATGTAGTTGGTGGCCTGCGAGGCGAGGAAGACCACGGCCTCGGCGATATCCTCGGGCCGGCCCAGGCGTGCGATCGGGTAGCTCTCGACCGGATACTCGTAGCCGCGCGTCATGTCCGTTTCCACCCCGCCGGGGGCGATTGGTGCAGAAGAAGAGCCCGCGCCGGCCAAGCGCCTGAATGCCCGCGACGGTCGTGTCGCCGGCCAGCACGTCGGCGACCACGATGTGAGCGCCTTCCTGCGCCAGGGCGACAGCACTATTCGGAAAGAAAGCACCCGTTTGACGTTGCCCAACTGGCCGCTTTCTGTTTGCAAGTGCGCCTTGGATTCGGTACGATGCAATTCCCCTAAGATCCGTCCGATCCGCGGCATCGACGCCGAGAAACATTGCCATGATCGCAATTCCGGGGGCTGTCAATCGGTGGTGCGACGGCGTTTCGCGTCGGGAGTTCCTGCAGGTCGGCGGCTTCGGTGCGGCGGGTTTGGCATTGTCGGATCTGTTCCGCGCTCGGGCCCATGCGTCCCTTCCTTCACCGCGCGGCGCGGGGCGAGGGAAAGCGTGTATCTTGCTCTTCATGGGCGGCGGCCCGCCGCAAATGGATACTTTTGATCTGAAGCCCGACGCGCCAGCAGAGGTACGCGGCGAGTTTCCACCCATCGCCACGAGCGTACCCGGCACGCACATCAGCTCGTTGTTGCCTGCCCTGGCGCAGCAGGCCCATCGATACGCGATTATCCGCACGGTGAGTGACGAATACACCGGCGGCGCCCATGGTCAGAGCGTCTACCTGGCGCTCACGGGCCACAAGAACCTGCGTGTCAATGGTGACGACATCCGGCCCGCGGCCGACGATTACCCGAACATCGGCGCCGCGGTCGCGCGCGTGCGCGGCAACGGCCAAGCTCTCCCGCCCCACGTTTGGTTGCTCGACATGCATCGACGTTCGTTCGCCGGCGAAGGGGGCGGCTTTCTGGGCCAACCGTGCGATCCATTTCGCATCTTGCAGGATCCGAATCGGCCCGACTTCCGGGTACAGGCCATCACTCCGCCGCGCGAGGTGCCGCTCGATCGGCTGAGCGAGCGGCGCGGTTTGCTGGATCAGATACAGCGCCACGCGGACCGTTTGCCAGGCCGGCGCATGATGGATACGCATCAGGAACGTGCGTTCAACATGATCCTGTCACCGCAGACCAGGATGGCGTTCGAGCTGAACGCAGAGCCGACCCAGGTGCGCGAGCGTTATGGCCGGCACAAATTCGGCCAGGGCGTTTTGCTTGCACGCCGACTGGTCGAGCAGGGCGTGCCGCTGGTCACGGTGTACTGGAACGGTGAAGAAGTTCCCGGCGGCTGGGATCTGCATTATCGCAACGCCGAGCGTCTGCCGCCGCTGGCGGGCCCGCTCGATCGCGCCTTTTCCGCGCTGCTCGACGACCTCAACGCGCGCGGCATGCTCGACGAGACGCTGGTGGTGTGGATGGGCGAGTTCGGCCGGGCCCCGCTGATCGAGCGCGAGGGCGGACGTGGCCATTGGGGCCGTTGCTATTCCGTGGTCCGCGCCGGTGCCGGCATTCGCCCCGGTATCGTCCACGGTCGATCCGACCGCCGCGCCGCCTATCCCATCGATGGCGCGGTCAGCCCGCAAGATCTGGTCACGACCATTTACCACTGCCTTGGCATCGGTCGACACATGGAACTGGCCGATGCTCTGGGCCGGCCCTACCGATTGTGCCAGGGTGAGCCAATCCAGGCCGTGCTGACCTGAACGTGCAGCAGGTTTGGCACCTGCAAGAGGACCGCCCTGCCAAGAGGCGTCGGACGCACGGGCGGACCAGGCGCTGGCGAAAAAATCGACAATGTCTGCAAGCTGATCAAGGCCCGGCGCGTCTCGCTGCTGAAAACTCCATGGCGATCAAGCCTGCGGAAACGGGGGCCTTGGTCGAGCCACACGAGGACAAGAACATGACTCAAACAATGTAGCTGGAGAACTCAAGTTAACAGCGCATGGCGAGGACGCTGCTGGCAACGTCGAGAGCCGACCGCACGAGCTTGTTTTCCACCTGAAACGTGCAGAGTAAGGGGCAAAGGTCTGGATTCTGGTCTCAAATTGGGGGGCTAACCTGATGATGACAATCACCCGTATTGCGGCGGCAATGCTATTCATGGCCGCTGGAGCCTGGCTCATCGGTGAGGCGCATGCAGCTGACCCGGGCTCCCTCGCGAAGAGCGCAACTGGGCTTTCGCCATCGTGCTTCGAAAAGCGGCAGGCGCTCATCAAATCCAGGCCTGGCGGATGCGACGACGTGCCATGCACGACAAGCCTCGCGGAGGCGAGGAAGAAGGCGACTCTGTCGGGCAATCCGGTCGGCTGGCGAACGGACGGCACGGGCAGCTATCCGAAGGCTCAGCCGCCGCTGGAGTGGTCCCCGGCGAAGAACGTTGCCTGGAGAACCGCCATGCCTGGCTACGGCGTCAGCCATCCCGTGCCGCTGGGCCTCCGCGTTTTCATCTGCTCCGAGCCCTGTATTCTCCTCTGCGTCCACCGCGACAACGGCAAGATCCTCTGGCAGAAGAACAGCAGCTACGACGAGCTGGAGATTCCTCCCGACGTCCGCGCACGGCTCAACGTTGAGCTGGAGAAAGCGGCAATACTGAAAAAGGAACAATCGGCCATCCAGAAAAAGATGGACCTGCTCCGGCGCAGTCTCATGAAGGACTTGCCTTCAAATGATGAGATCGAGAAGAAACGCCAGAGGGCCGGAATTGAAAAGAAGCTTCAGCCGTTTCGCAAGCAGATCGAAGAACTCAGAAACGAAGGACAGAAGCTGACTCTGGCCGTGCGCTACACGGTGCCGCCGATTCATGGGACCGCCGGTTACTCGGCTCCAACTCCGGTGACGAACGGCAGGGACATCTTCGTCGCCTTCGGCAACGGTCTTGTGGCTTGCTTCGATCTGGAGGGCAACCGCAAGTGGCTGAAGTTGATCGAGCACTCCAATGCGGCCTACGCCCACTCCAGCTCTCCCATCCTCGTGGGCGACAAGCTGCTGATCCATTTCACCGACTTGGTGGCCCTGGACACGAAAACGGGAACAGAGGTCTGGCGGATCAATCACCCCACCAGTCATGGGACGTCTCTGGTTACGCGGATTGGCGATGTCGATGTCGTGTTGACGCCCAAAGGCTTGATGGTGCGGGCCCAGGACGGCAAGGTCCTGGCCGAGCGGCTCGGTTCCTGTGGCGCCAACTCACCGATACTCCATGACGGGGTGGTTTACTACGTCCACGGTCGCGCCAACGCAATCCGTCTGCCAGAATCGCTGGTCGAACCGGTGAAGGTCGAGACGCTCTGGAAGGCCAACGTCAAGGGCGGCGGTTACGGCTTCTCCTCACCGGTGATCCACGAAGGGCTTCTGTACACGGCTAACGACCAAGGCATCTTGACCGCCCTGGAAATCGCGACGGGCAAGGTCGTGTACGAGGAACGGCTCAATCACGACGGCACCACATATCCGAGCCTGTCGGTGGCAGGGAACCGTATGTTTGCCAGCAGCGCCCGCGGGACGACCGTGGTTTTGGAGCCGGGCCGAGAATTCAAGGTTCTGGGCAGGAACAGGTTGGAGCCGTTCCGCAGTTCCCTGGTATTTGACGGCAGGCGCGTCTATTGCCGGACGGAGAAAAACCTGTATTGCATCGGCGAATGACGCCCGCGGGGATTTGATGGGCCCAGCCTTGGCGAGGTGAACAAGTCGCCGGCGACGGCGGCACTCAGCATGCCTCGCCCGACGTAGCCGGCGTGTGCCGGCTCATCGCCGCTGCCGCCGCCGGAAATCACCGCCACCGGCCGTTCCTCGGGTCGATCAGGCAAAACCGCCCGAACCAGGACGTATGACCCGGCAGCCGCCGCAGGCCGGGATAAACGGCTACCAGCCCCTCGATCATTTCTTCAACGACGGTTTCGGGCCGGTTGATCAATTTTTTCACGGCAGAGACCTCAAGAGTTGGGGTTCCGGCGATATATTTCAGACCGACATCACGCCACTTGGACTGGTCCAGCCCTTCCCTGGAGCAAGGATATGTAGCGCCGCTCGGTTTTGCCGCTGATTTCGACGATGGTCCGGGGGAGCGTGACACAGTGCTGCTCTTGCCATAGGATCTGCGTTAGCAAGTGCTTGGAGTCCGTGATGGGATTGTCAGCGGCCGCAGTACGAAACCTCGAAGACGACGGCTTTGTCGTCCTGGAGAACTTCATCGATTCGGATTTCCTGACCCGCCTACGGTGCCGCGTCGAGCAGCTCTTCGACGAGGAAGGGGACCGAGCTGGAAGCGAGTGCAAGCAAGAACCGGGATGCCGCCGGCTGGCCAACCTCGTGGACAAGGGTGACATTTTCCTTGATGTCATTGGCATGCCCCGCCTTCTAGAGCATGTCCGCCACGTCCTGGGGCCGGACATCAAGCTCAGCAGCCTCAACGCCCGATCTGTGAATTCCCATGGGGCCGGCGCCCAACCGCTGCACGTTGACATGGCGGCCATCTCGGACGAGCGTGGCTACTGGGTATGCAATTCGGTCTGGATGCTGGACGACTTCACAGTTGAGAACGGCACTCTACGCGCGATTCCCGGCTCGCATCGCTGGCGGCTGTTGCCGCAACAGGTCCTGGCCGATCCCATGGCGGACCATCCGCACCAGGTCCTGATCACTGGCCGTGCCGGGACCGTGGTGGTGATGAACGCCCACCTGTGGCATGGCGGAACCGCCAATCGCACCAGCGCGCCGCGTACCGCCGTCCATGCTTTCTATTGTCGCCACGACAAACCGCAGCAGCAGTACCAGAAAGCATTGCTGCGTCCCGCAGTGCAGCATGGACTACCGCCAGAAATGCGTCATCTGCTTGCTCTCGACGATCCGCTCAACGATGAAATGAGCTCCGACGTTTCCGTCCGGAGTGGTTTCCTGAAGTAAGTGGGGCCAACATGACCAAGAACCAGGTGGAAAAACGACTTCATGAGCTGGGCATCGACTTGCCGGAGCCGCCAAGGGCGGTGGCAAACTATGTGTCGGTGATCCGCACCGGCAACCTGATCGTCACTTCCGGACAGCTCCCCTGGAAAGGGGACCGCTTGGCCTTCACTGGCAAGCTCGGCACAGAGTTGACCGTCGAGCAAGGCTACGAAGCCGCCCGACTGTGTGCCATCAATGCGATCGCACAGCTCAAGCTGGCGGCCGGCGACCTCGACCGCGTACGGCAAATCGTCCGGGTGGAGGGTTTTGTGCATTGCGGGCCAGGCTTTCGCGGCCATCCCCAGGTACTGAACGGTGCTTCCGATCTGCTCAACGCCGTTTTCGGCGAACGAGGCCAGCAAACCCGAACCGCTCTGGGCATCCATGAAATGCCCCTGGATAGCCCCGTCCAATTGATCGTGTGGGCGGAGGTGGATTCCGAGCCAGGAAAATGAGTCAGATAGAACAGTTTGTCAAGTGGACATTGAAGACGTAGGCGTTGACACGCTTTCGCCTACAAGCTCAAGCTGTCCTCGGCGCCGGTTGCGGCGGCTTGCACGGGCAAGTCGATGACGCCACGATCGTTCAGACAATCCAGCATGGGATTCATGGTGGAAAGTCACTCGAATTTCGGCAGATCCGCGGGCGGCTTCAAGGTCAATTCCTTGGCGTCGCGGGTGATCAAATCGCGGAGTGTCGTCGTCGCGTTCTTCGTGTCGCCGCCGGTCATGAGAAAGTAACGGCCGTCGATCGCGCCTGCGTCGATGTTCAGCACCGGATTTGCATCTGCCGTGAACCGAGCCTTGTGCAGTGGCAGCCAGTCGCCCTTCGCTGACTTCACCCATCCGTTGCCATAGCTGGCATGCCGCACCTTCGTCGTGGACACCTTGTTGCGACGGAAATCCTCCACGAACGAGTAATAGCCCTTCAGCAGCGTTCCGTTGGTGATCGTCGAGAACGTCACGAGGTGCGTCCATTCCTTCTTCTCAGGGATGAAGCAGTAGCCGCCGTAAGCAGTACGCGCGGCGCCATCCGGCTTTGCCGTGACGAGGAACCGGTACGTTTCGCCGATCTTCCACTCGTAATCGAAGAACGACTGTCCCCCGGTTCCCTCGCCGCCGAAGCGTTGCACCCGCACGGCCTCGTCCTTGTGGAGTAACCTGACACGCTTCGTCTCATCGACCTTCTTCGGGTCATTGCCGGCAGTCGGATCCCAGACGGAAAAAAGCACGAGCTTCTTGCCGTTGGCGAGTTCTTGAACGCCGAAGTAGCCTTTGCTCCACCCGGCGGCCATGAAATAGGTGCCGGCGGCGGATTTCTCGACGGTCATTTCGATATAGAAGGCGCTGCCCTCCGGCGCTGGGTAGCCGAGATGGACTGAGCGGCAGGCAATACCTTTGAGCTTTTCGTCCGCAGTAGCGGAAACGGTGGACAACGCGATGATCAAGATGACGCACAGGAAAGATTGCATGGCGTGAAATCCTCGTTACTCCTGTAAGACTCCCGTTGGCAGAAAAAAGGCATAGCGTCAATTTTGCCATGGCCGAGGCGTGAATCGGAGCTGGCAGTTGGCACAACCTGGGCCTGATGCATGCTGAGCGGCGCCATGACTGATCGCTTGATCGCGCGCTCGCTTGAATTCACTCCGCTGCAAGGCTCATGCGATCGTTTCCTTCTTGCGGGCGAGCTCGTGCACAGGTAGCCCGGCTTGAGTCGAATGCCGACGCGGCCAAGAACTAGGCGACCCGCGGGCTCATCCTACCCAAGGCCAGGATTTCCTTGAATCGATGGCTTGAGACACAAACGCACAATCCCATCGCGATGAAGTGGCGCGAGGTACGGCGGAATATCGCCAGTCGGCCGAAAGCACTTGACGTAATAGCTTCCACTCGGCAAGTCTGGCAAGCCTCTGGCCGTGAGCCATTCGCTCACCCAGCCGCGACGCTGCTCATCCACTTCCTGAAGACGGCGCAGATCGAGCAACATGAATGCACGTGCGGCGAACGCATTGAAGAAATTCGTGAACCAGGTCCACTGCGGGTGAAACATCGCTCGGTAGGGATGATCGCGATGAATGAGAGCCACGCCAAGCTGAGAAGCGGTCAGCCCGAAGCCCCGGCTGAAACTGATGGAGAGAACGGACCGATCCAGCATCGGTAAAAGTGTCTCGCTGGTCTCGCGTCGCTCTGTGGCAACCAGCGTTGGAAACAGGTTCAGATTAAGCAAGCAGTTTCTTGACGATGCCAAGAATGGCAACATCTCTTCCGTGAAGTGGCCGTTGCGAACCGAAGGAATGCAAAGACAGGCGAGTTCACTTTGACCTTCGGCACGCCAATGAATGTTCGTCATGTGCGTGCACCCGACCAGAAAGCCAAACCAGTCGCCGGGGAAGAGTGCGACCGGTTGATGCGCAGCAACAGCCTCGATCAGGTGTGTCATGAAGTCAACATCGGTGCCGGCGGCATAGGCAACGTAATCATCGAGACGCCAAACGCCACCGCTCAAGAACTGGAGCGTTCGTTTCAAGTGCGGCACGAATTCGTCGTGAAAGAACTTCACGCCATTCGTGTAGTGGTCCGTCAGATCTTGTGCCGTGAGTTGCTGAGCTGCCAGCTGATACGCTTTCACTCCGGCATCGTAGCCGACAGGGAGCAAGGGACGAAGAGTCTCGACGTCGTCCGGCGCGATGGCCTTGACGAGAGCTTCAGGCGGTACAACAGGCTCCGCTGGTCCTCCAACGACGCAAACACGCTCCCGTCGGACAGGAGATTGGCTGAGCGGCATAGTTGGTGCTCCTTTTCCCAGGATGGATGAGGCTCATAGTAATAGCAAACTTGATGTTGGCCGACGCGCCGGATGATCGGTCCCCACGGCAACTGGGCGACTGTCTGTCCCTGGTCGAACAACGGATCCGACTGAACCTGATGTCGCCTTGCCCAGTCGTTTTCCGCCGCGCGGGCAAAAACCGATTCGGCATATGCCACGTATGTATGTTTAAACTAAAGTTTTGCAATCTTAAGCCAACCCCAGCTGAGCGACCACATGGTCCGGACTCTGCGAAAACTCGGTGACCTGCTTGATGGCCCAGCCCAGGGTTGTCCGCAGGGTTTCACGCAGCATCGCGCGACAGGCTTCGCCGATGGTCGTCAGCCGTTGGAGTGCCCATTCCTGCGCACGGTTCTGCCGCAGTTGCCGCACGAGAAGGCTGTACGCCAGCAT
>VGYC01000274.1 GCA_016873095.1 Planctomycetota bacterium
TCCCGTCTGCCAACGTAACTTCGACGGGGCCAATCCTGACTTTGATCGCCGAGCAATCGCCGCCCACAAAGTTGCTCGGCCGAGTTGGCTATGCCCATGAGCGGCATTGTCGAGGTATCCGGTCAACTCAAGGACGAGTTGCAGCCCTGGCTCAAGCCGATGGACATCAAGCGCCTTGCGCGCGTGCCGTATGCCACCGTGATCGGCTGGCTAACCGTTGGGCACCCACGCGCCGGCATCCTGGCCAGCGTTGATCTTGCCGAAACCGGAAGGCGGCATTCCTTCCGGATTCGGCGGGAAGATTGGGAGGCGTTCCTTGCTCGGCTGCATACCGCGCCGAAGGTGCGGCAGCCCGCGAAACCGCTGCCGTGCCCAGGGCCTGTATACGGCGGCAAGAACGGGATGTTTCGTTACTGAGCCTTGCGACAGTTGGCTCGCCTGATGGCCTCGGCCAGATGGTCGGCTTGCAGATGCAGATAACGCTGTGTGGTTTCGGTATTAGTTTGGCCCATGAGTTCGGCAAGAACGCGGTCCCTGACGCCACGGGCACACGCTCGGGTCGCCGACGTGTGGCGCATCGTGTAGCAAACGACCTGCTCGCCGTTCTCGTCCGGCTTGAATCGGACCTTGTCCCGCAACCGACGCATGCAGCATCGCAGTGAGTTGGAGGTCCAGGGGTTGTTGTGGCTGTCGAGAAATACGAAATCATCCGGCGCCGGCTTCCGGTTCCGGGCCAGCCGGTTGAGGAGCCGCAGCAAGCGGTCGTCAACGGCGATGAGGCGCACGGCGTTCTGGCGGTCCTTGCGACGATTCTTGGCCTTGAAGTCGCGCAGCACGAAGACCGGTGTCGGCTTCAGCATCAGATGACGCCAGCGTAGGACGCGAATTTCTTGCGGCCGGGCGATTGTATGCCGCATGGCCAGGAGGAACTGACGAAAGCTAGGCCGAGCTGCACGCAAGGCCTTTGCTGTCTCGATCGGCGTGAGGATTCGTTGTCGCTGCCCTGGTTCAGGGAGCTTGACAGAGCGGATGGGATTCTCGGAGAGAAGTCCCATCTTGACGCCCCAGTTCAACAGGCGATGGACGGATTGCAACGAGTGCCAGGTTGTCTTGTACATCTCGACTTCGAGCGGCTTGATGGACAGAGCCGGCCGGTTACCGCCCACTGCGTCCAGGAATTTCTGGACGAACTCGTGGTAGTAGTCGAGGGTGCGTTGCTTCAATCTGCCGGCGGCAACCTCTCGCACCATCCACTCGCCGAACTTGTCCGCGAGCTGGCCGAGCGTGACGACAGGAATCGTGGAGTCTTCGACAGGGTTGCCGAGGTTGACCATGTGGCCGTAGAAGGCGTCCCAGGCGGCGGACTCGGTGTCGGAGTTCTTGGGGCCCTTGGCGAGAATTTTGAGCTTGCCGCCCGCCCTGGTGATCCAGGCATTGCGGGCTTCGTCGAAGCGAGGATGTGGTCTGCGCACGGCTGCACCTCCGCAAATCGAGTGTTCGACTTACAGAGGTGCGGACGGGAGAGATGTTGATACCTTGGCCGGGTCACTCTCTCCCGTCGCCCTTTTTTGAGTGCGAAAACCACGGCGACGGGCAGTTCAAAAGGCACTGAAAAGGCACTTTCTGAAACTACCCGTCGCCGTAAGTCTAGTCGGGGCGAGAGGATTCGAACCTCCGACCTCCTGAACCCCATTCAGGCGCGCTAGCCAAACTGCGCCACGCCCCGGGTGAACTCGCAGAGAAAATCTACGAGTGGCACGCTTCCTGGAGTTTACAACAGCCCGTTTCTTTCTTCAAGGGTGAAGCCGGCACGCGCGGCGGATTGCGCAGTCTCGGCATATTCGTTAATTTGCTGATGCCGAATGCTCCAGATGTGTTAGGTTTGCGGCTGAGCAAAGTGAATCCAGTCCGGGACTTTGCCCAATCTGGGCAGACATGTCAGCCCTGGCCGGAGACAATCGATGGCACGGCAAATCGTGTCCTGTTTGTCCCATCCGAGGCGAAGCATGAACGCGCGACGTTGGCTGACGTTGATCAGCGTGTGGGTGAGCTTCCTGTCCAGCGAGCGACAGGCGGCGGCGCTTCCGTACTGTCCCTGCCCATGTGCTTTCTCGATGTTGGCGGAGGCGTTGCCTGCCCTTCCAGAGCTGGCGCCGGAATGCCCGGAAGTCGATGTCCTGCCACTGCTACTCCCGAAGCCTTTGCCGCCGGCGCCTCCTTGCCCGCCGGCATGTCCGGTGGTCGCGCCGCTGCCGGTGACATTGCCGTGCCTGGACGACCCGCCCGCGCCGGTCGTCAAGTTGAAGGTACGGGTGCCAGCCTGCGCGCCACAGGGTAAGGTTCTGCTCTATCGCATACTCGTCGAGAACTGCTCGCCGGGAGCGGCCCATCATGTCATCGTGCGCAATCCGTTGCCGGCCAATGCCAAGTTCGTTCATGCCAATCCGGCGCCCACGCAGGCGACGGCGAAGGAGTTGAGCTGGAAGCTGGGGACGATGCACGGTGGCGAGGTTCGGGTTATCGAACTGGCGCTGGCGCCGACCTCGAGCGACGACGTGCACAACTGCACGCGCGTGCAATTCGAGTATGGGCAATGCGTGACCACGCGGCAGGCCAAGGCGCCGGGTGATTTTCCACCAGACTTCGTGCCGCCCGACAAGCTGCCCCCCGACAAGCTGCCCCCCGATAAGTTGCCGCCGGACAAGCTGCCTCCCGACAAGAAGCCAAAGGACAAGGGGGAAGTGGGCAAGCTCATCATGTCGATGAGCGGGCCGAAGCAACACGCGATCAATGTCGCGGCGCATTATTTCATCACCGTGGCCAACGCGGGAAAGGCCGCCGCGACCAACGTGATCATCAGCAGCGCTATCCCCGAGGGCATGAAGTTTATGCGCGCCGACCAGGGCGGCAAGCTGGTGGACAAGCAGATCGCCTGGTTGCTGGGCACGCTGGAGCCGGGCGCGGCCAGGACCGTTGAGATGTTCTTGCAAGCCAGCGCGGCCGGCGAGGTTTGCCTCAAGGCACGGGCGCTCGCGGACAAGGGACTGTCGGCGGAGGCGGACTTCTGCACGATCTTTGGCGGAGCGTCGGCCCTGGGTCTGGAGATGATCGATCGCAAGGACCCGGTCAAGCTGGGCGACGACACCAGTTACTCGATCGTGGTCATCAACCAGGGTAAAGTGCCGATCACCAACCTGCGCATCAAGGTGTTGCTGCCGGAGGGGCTGGTATTGGTGCGTGCCACGGGCCCAAGTGACCCGCAGAAGGACCTGGGTGCCAAAACGCCTGATGGGTATCCTTTGGAGTTCGCGCCGCTAGCGAATTTGGCGCCGGGCGCAAGCGTGGAGTACGAAGTCTTCGTGGCCGCCGCCCAGGTCGGCGACATGCGTTTCAAGGTTGAGATGAGCGCTGATCAGTTGCCGAGCGGCCCTGTGTTCGAGACTGAAAGCACACATGTCTACTCGGAAGAGGGAGCGGGGGGCGTGCAGCCGCCGCTGCTGCAGACCAGGCTGCGGCGAAAGACCGTCCGCTAGCTGGCTCTGTCATTGCCGTCGGCGTCCTCGAAGGCCCGCAATCCTCGAATCTGCGCGGGCAAACCCCTGCGCTCGTCGGCGCTGCCATGCGCGAGGCGAAAACCTATGCTGCGTCTAGCAGGGGGATGTACTCGAGCGGGCGTGTTGCCGCAGAGTCGTGGAGCGACACGCACCAAGTGGGTGCACGGCTCGGCACGAGCCTCGATATCCCGGAATCGTGTTCCTGCGGCGTGCAGAATCGCCCGTACATCGAGAGGCAGCCATCATGCATCGCCGGACGCGAATTGTGGCTACGCTGGGGCCGGCGACGGATAGGCCAGGAGTGCTGGAGGGACTGCTGCAGAGTGGTCTGGACGTGGCCCGCGTGAATTTCTCGCATGGCACGACGGCGGAGCAGCGCGCGCGAATCAGCCGGGTTCGCGAACTGGCTGCAATGCTGACCCGGCCGATTGCCGTGCTCGCCGACCTGCCCGGGCCGAAGCTGCGTGTGGTTATTGACACGCCAGTGACACTTATCGCCGGCCAGGAACTCGTTCTTGCGTTGACGGAGAACGCCGGCGGAGATATTCGCATTACCGAGCCGGAAGCGCTGCGGCAACTCGCGCCGGGCCAGCGGGTACTGTTCGACGACGGCCGGCTGCAGCTTCGTGTCCGCAATATTGATGTCGACACGGCGCATCTGGTCGTCGAGGTCGGCGGCACGCTGCTGCCAGGCAAGGGGATGAATCTGCCCGAGACGACATTGACGCTGCCGGCGGTGACGGAGCGCGACCGTGCGGCGCTTGCGGTCGCGGCCGCGGCGGGCGTCGACTGGCTGGCGCTTTCGTTTGTGCGGGCGGCGTCGGCGGCCCAGGAATTGCGCCATGCGGCTCGGGCGCATGGCTTGCGCGTGCCGGTACTCGCCAAGATCGAAAGGCCTGAAGGCGTGAGCAACGCTGCCGACATCGTTGACGCCTTTGACGGCATCATGGTGGCCCGCGGTGATCTCGGCGTCGAGCTACCGGTCGAGGCCGTGCCGCCCATTCAAAAGATGCTGATCAAGCTGGCGCGCGAGCACGGCAAGCCGGTCATCACCGCCACGGACATGCTCGATTCCATGCGGCACAATCCTCGACCAACTCGCGCCGAGGTCAGCGACGTCGCCAACGCTGTCTACGACAGCAGCGATGCGGTCATGCTTTCGGGCGAGACTTCGATTGGGCAATATCCGCTTGAGGCATTGCAGACGATGGCTGCCATCATCCATGAAGCCGAGGCGCAGTCCGGCGTGGACACCGGCGCTGATATTCCGGTTCCAAAAAGAACGCTGATAGACCGGGTGACGGCGGCGACCTGTGCCCTGGCGCGCGATATCCAGGCCGATGCCATCATCGCGCCTGCCTATTCGGGGCGAACGGTACGTTTGCTGGCCCGGCATCGACCGCGGGCACCCATCGTTGTGCCCGTCATCCACGAACCGGTGTACCGCCAGCTTGCGCTGGTGTGGGGCCTGCGACCCATCCTGTATGTCCCGGGAACGCAAGTCGGCCTGGACCGGCTCGACGAGGCGGTGCGCGTGTCCCACGCCGCGCGAGCGGTCCAGGAAGGTGATCGCGTCGTCGCCATCGCTGGTCACGGCATCGAGGGGGCCGAACGCTATCCGACAATGCGTGTGGTCCGCGTCGGACCCGGCGGAAGGTCGAGTGAACCGTGAGCGCAGGTGTCGCCATGGCCGACATTGCGGCGTAGCCCGCGTGACCTGGTACGGCTTGCAGAATCTGGCAATGACGCTTGTCGCAGCATGGCCACTGCCGGCTATAATCCTTTGCAGCCGCGGATCCATCAACTTCCGAGGGTGCATTGTTGCCGCCGCATGAGCCATTGCCTCGTTTCATCCCTCCCATGTTGTCCGTGCCGCACGAGGCGTTCGATTCGCCGGACTATCTCTTCGAGATCAAGTGGGACGGTACGCGCTCCCTGGTATTCATCGAGGACGGCGAGTATCGGCTGGTCAATCGCCGGCGGATTGACATGACGGATCGCTATCCGGAATTTGCCTTCATGGCCAGACTTCCGGCGGGTACGGTGCTGGATGGCGAGGTCGTGGTCTTGCAAGGCGGCAGGCCGCACTTTCCGCTGCTGGAATCGCGCGAACAGGCTCGGTCGCCGTTGAAGATTCGCACCAAGGCGCGGGCGACGCCGGCCACCTACATCGTCTTCGATCTCTTGTATGCGGGCTTCATGTCCTGGATGACACGGCCACTTGTCGAGCGCCGCCTTCTTCTGGATGCGCTCGTTCGCGAGGCGAATAATCCCCTGCTGGTGTTCTCCGATGCCGTGGTTGGTCAGGGCAAGGCCTTTTTCGAGCAAGCGTGCCGTGAAGACCTGGAAGGCGTGATCGCCAAGCGCATGAATAGCCCATATCTTCCCGGCAAACGCACGGACGCCTGGTACAAGATCAAGAGGCAAGCGCAGCTGATCTGCGCCATCATTGGCTTTCTGCCGTCGGGCAAGGACGATTTTCGCAGTCTGATCCTGGCGACGGACGATGACGGCAAGCTTAGCTGCTGCGGCAAGGTGGGTACCGGCTTCGACGGGGCCATGCGGCGCCAGCTCAACGAGCTGCTCTGGTCAAACCTGCGGCCAAAGCCAATCGTTCCCTGTAAAATCAAGGGCAAGTGGCTCGAACCCGGCCTGTTCTGCCGGGTCAGCTTCATGGAGCGGACCTCCGGCGGGGACCTGCGTGCTCCCGCTTTCAAGGAATTGATCGTCAGGAAATAGGACGGGCGTTGCGGTGTCAGCGACGCTGTAGGAGTCCGAAGAATGGATGTCGACCGCAGGGAGGCCGGCGCCGTGGATTCCGCGGAGTCCGCGCAGGTACACCGCTGCTACTCTGCCGCGCAGCTGTGCCGGCTGCTGCGCCTATCGCCAGATCGCCTGCGGCGCTGGGTGCGCCAGGGGCTCATCAAACCGGCAATAGACGGGGACGGTCAGTCCTTCGATTTCGAACAGATGACGGCTGTGCGGACGCTGTGGGCGTTGACGCAGGCCGGTCTTCCGCTCCGGCAAATCCGCCGCAGCCTGGAGCGATTCCGCAACTGGCTGCCCGCTGCCGACGATGAGGCGCTTGCCGGGCTGCCTGTCGTCGAGCGCGACGGTCGGCTGATGGTTCGCCTCGAGGAGGGCGGCCTCGCCGAGCCGAGCGGGCAATTGCACCTCGATTTTACGGAACCGGTCGATCTTCCCCAGCTCATCAGCCGCACGAGCCACAACGCCACTGCAGAGGAATGCTGGGACCGCGGCATCACGCTGGAAGACCAGGGCCAGCTCGCCGAGGCGGAGGAGGCCTATCGTCTCGCCTTGCTTCGACACGGGCCAAACGCACAGCTGTGCTTCAATCTCGGAAACGTGCTGCACGCCCAGGGACGCAAGGAGCAAGCCGCCGAGCGCTTCCGGCAGTCCGTCGAGCTGGATCCGGATTTCGTGGAGGCCTGGAACAATCTCGGCAATGTGCTGGCCGACCTCAAGCAACCGGAACGAGCGATAGATGCCTATCGCGAGGCCTTGCGTTGCGGCCCACACTTTGCGGATCTGCATTTCAACCTGGCCGACGAACTGGACCGATTGGGCCGCCCTGACGAGGCGCGACCCCACTGGCGGCGGTACATTGCCCTCGAGCCAGCCGGACCATGGGCCGACCATGCCCGCAAGAAAATCGGCCAGCCAGGCCGTTATCCCTGACGGGGACGACCGGACCGGCATCTGTCTCCCTTGCGTTATCTACTGACCGATGCCCGGAGAATTCCGTTGTGCAGCAAATCGGGCCTCTTGCGGCCGGTTTCTGGCCGTGATAGCATCTTTCTTTGTCCCGGACGATACTTGAATGTAGGATTGGTAGATTCTCAGAAAGTCTGGGTTGAAGCGGCCAAGGGGCGAGCGTGCGTGTGCAAAACTCGTACGCGCAACGCAATCCTAAATGCCGCACCCAGGGAAATTGAGAATCTACCAGGATTGTGCCGGAGATCGAGAATCTGCGGAATGCGCTGATTTTGCGGGGTGCGCTGCATTGAAGAAGACTGCTGAGAAACCCGGTGGCTGGCTTTTCAAGCAAGAACCGGAGGAATACAGCTTTGCCGACCTGGTTCGGGACGGCAAGACCTGGTGGGACGGCGTATCTAATGCCTTGGCTCGCAAGCACTTATCGCAAGTCAAGGTTGGCGACAGGGTGCTGTTCTATCATACCGGAAAGCAGAAGGCAATCGTCGGGGAAATGAAGGTAGTCGCCGGACCCACTGTCGATCCCGAATCCGACGATCCCAGGGCAATTGTCGTGCAGGTACAGCCGGTTCGTTCCTGGTCACAACCCGTTACCTTGGAAGAGATTAAGAAGTCGAAGCTTTTTTCGGACTGGGAGCTGGTGCGCATATCCCGGCTGTCGGTGATGCCGGTGTCGCCGCGCTGAGGATAATGGTGACCATCCATGGCCTCCCGGGAAAAGGTGTTGTGAACGACCACCATTATTCCGGGAGGACCTTTTTTTCAGCAACGTCAACCGGCTGGACGCCGGTCAGCAACTCCTTCGCCGAAAATGGGATACGCTAATCTTCGTGGCATTCGGGTCAGAACCAAAACTGCCCTCTTTACCATTCTCCTTTGCTATTCTCCTTTACTATTCTGGGACCACCAGGTTGGGCGGCGCTACGGCGGATTCCTCGGCCTCGTACAAAGCAAGAACAATGGTCACATACTCGCTGCGCTGGCCACACCAGCCATAAACGGCGCCGCTACGGTCGGCTCAGTCCGAAGTCGGTGCCGCCGATGACCGGGTAGTAGTTCGGCAGGCTGGGGTGGGTCAGGGTGGGATAGGCCGTCGCCGAGCCGTAGGCGTTGATCAGGCTGTTGAG
>VGYC01000275.1 GCA_016873095.1 Planctomycetota bacterium
GGCGGCGCTCCCGGTGCCTTTGGCAGCAACATTCTGTTTGGGTCGGCTCCTGGCGCTGCCGGCGTCGCCATCACGGTCAACGCCAGCAACGGCTACACCCTCAACAAGATTGTTGCGGGCACCATCACTGGCGCGGAGATGACGTTCTGATGACAACGCGACCCGGCAACCTAGCTATGGACAGCCTGCGCTACACGCGCGGCAAACATTTGTGCCATCTGCTGCTGATTACGCGAGCAGACAGGGAAACCTTGGCCGTGACCGATCACGACCGCGCGATCACGTTTGAGGGTCAGACGTACAGGCCAATCATCTTTGGCGAGCTGTCTGCCGACCGACGCGAAGGCGGATTGCGCTCTGGCGACCAGGACGCGCGCGGCGTTATCGACGAAATCTACATCACCACCAGCGACCTCGACGCGCAAAACTACGTTGGGGCAGAGGTGTGCCAAGCCATTGTCGACTGGACGAAGCCATACATTGTTTTGGCTCGGCATCGGCGCTGGATTCGCCAGATCACGCGCACCGGGCAGTCGTTCACGGCGACGCTTGAAGGTCGCGCGCAGCAGCTACAGCGCCCGCAAGCGGGTCGTTTTGGTGGCTTTTTCACGGTGAAGTGCCAGTACCGGCTGGGCGGGCCGTTCTGCAAAAAAGATGTCAGTCAATGGTTGCAGATCGACAGCTCGGCGACCAGCAACTGCACCAGCACCACAATCGACACCATTACGGACACAACGCAGACATGGACGCCGAACGTCTATCAATCGACAAGCTCGCAGCACTGGTACATGACGACGGTTCCGAACGGCGCTGTGACGACCGGAAGCGGACAGTTTCGCAAAGTTTTGTCGAACACCTCAAACACGATCTACCTTGACTCGCCGTTTGATACGCAGCCGGCGTCGACTATCGGATACCGCGTTGGCCGAGGCTGGCCCGTGACGACGGTCACGCGCTCGCGCTACGAGATCAAAGTGGCGGGCATGACGGGTACCGGCACCAGCACGGACCAGTTCTACCGCGACGGAGCTGTCATCTTTACCAGCGGCAACAACATCGGCCGCGTCGTTCCAATCACCGACTACCGCGCCAGCGACAAGCGCATCGTGTTGCTGACGCCAACGCCGTTCGACATTCAGGCCGGCGACTTTGTGATCGTTCAAGTTGGGTGCGATGGGCTAATTGGCACCTGCCGCGACAAGTTTGATAACATCCTAAACTTTGGCGGCGACCCGTTTTCGCCATCGGCGCAACAGTTGGTTACACCGCCGAGGGAAGCGTGATAACACGCGCGCAGTTTGTCGAAGCCGTGCGAAGCTGCATTGGCACGCCAGTCGGGCACCGAGGTCGGACCATCGGCGGTGCGCTGGACTGCGTCGGCGTGCCATGGGCGGCGTGCAAGGCTTGTGGCCTGGAGCTGCCGGACAGCAGCGCCTACGGCATCCTGCCGACCGGCGACCAGCTGACGACCGGCCTGTTGGCCTACTGCGACCGCGTGTGGACGCCAGAACAAGCGCACATTTTCCAGGTCTATGCTGGGCGGCAGGCTCGGCACATAGTCGTCCCTGTCAGCGAGGACAGCACGGGCCAGCAGCTCGTCGTCCACGCCTGGGGCAAAAACCGAATCGTGCAGCAAGCGGTGCTGGATGATCCTGTGGCTGCGTTTTGGCGCATCCGAGGAGTGTACTGATGGCGTCCTTGATGGTTGGTGCCATGCGGGCGGGCGGGATGTTCGCAGGTCCGGTGGGCTGGGCGCTGGGTATTGGTGCTGCCCTGATCGACACTTTCGTGATCATGCCAGCGCTGAGGGGCAAAGGCCGAGTCGATGCCGCAGGCCCGCGTCTTCTTGATCTGCCAGTCGGCAGCAACGTCCCTGGCGCTCCTCGCATATGGGCAATTGGCGGTCGTGTGCGTGTACCAACGCACGTTTTGTGGCAATCAGAAAAAGTGCGAGAAGCACAGCCGGCCACGAACAAGACTGGCACCAATGCTCAAATTCGGCGGGTGTGGTTTGACGCACTAATCGCTTTGAATGATCGGCCGTGCGTTGCCTTGCAGCAACTACACGGCAACGGCAAGTTGATCATATATCATTCGAGGAATGTGTATGGCGTCACCAGCAGCCGCATGGCTTTATCAATAGTCGCAGGACCACGCATTCGACTGACGGCGCAAACAACTCTCGACCCAGATTTTGTCAGCATTTTTGAAGTGAACGATGCTGTCGAACTGCGCGACTGGGTGCAAACCGCTGGCGCCAGCATCAACACAGGCTACTTCAAGGTGCTCGCCGTGGTGCATCACACGACACTACCGAGCTACATTGAATTGGGTCCGTACAGCGGGCAGACAATTTCAGGCATCGTGGCTACGGCGGGCAACGCCTTCGCGCCTGCTACGATCCGCCGAGTCGACAATGTCTTATTCGCCGAAGCCGGCATTACGGCGTATACGTCAACAGTCCAAACAAATCCACGAACCACTTTAACCGCGACAAGTTCGACCAACTGGCGCATCGCTGGGTTGTTTGGCATGGGAGACAAGTTGATCATTGCCAACGCCGTAGGGCTGGGACCTGCTCCAGTCGAGCTTCAATCAGCGGCAACCGGGTTCACCGGCAGATTTAAGCCATTGCACGCTCCCAGTTCAACCATTCCAGACGGTACCTACGGCGCAAGCGCAACCAACCCGGCGCGAATCGAGTTCTTGCAAGACCGCGGATACACGACCGGCATTTTTCCAAGCTCCCCGGTCCCTTTTGAGCCGTCAGCCTATTTTTACAACGGCAGCGACACTCAGTCTCCCAGTTCGCTGGTGATCGCAGATGAAGGCAACGGCAACGTCCCAGGCTACCGCGGCGTCGCCTACCAAGGCTTAGACGACTTCTTCGCCACGCAGTTCGGCGACTCCCTGCCGTACTCGATGGAGGCGATCATCGACGTCGACCAGTCGATGGATTGGGGGCGAGCCATTCAGACGATCATGGTTGAGCGGTGCAACCTCACGGCTTCGACGGTTGACGTCACCGGCATCACGCAGCGCCCTTTCCTCGGCGCGTACCTGCGCGGCCCGGTCCCAGCGATAACAGCCATTCAGCCGATCTTAATTGCCGGCCAGCTAATGGTGCAGGACCGCGATGGCGTTCTGGTGTTTACCGAGTTTGCCAACGCCGACGAGCAGACTATTGAGAACGGCGAGACGTTTAGCGACTTTGGCACGCGCCTTGACGGCGAGACGCCAGCCGATAACAAGTGGACCGTCGAGGACATGGCGACCGAGGACTTGCCGACGAAGATCGGCATCCGGCACCAAGACCCAGACAACCAATTCGCAGACGGCTACCAGTTCTTTGGCTTACGACACCCAGAGGGACTAAATCACACTAACGAACAAGAAGTCGACCTATCGCAGATGGTTTTGACTCGGCTGGATGCGGTGACCCTCGCCGCAGTGCTGTTGCGCCGCGCCTGGGTCAACCGCAGGCGCTACCGGTTCACGTTGCCGGCGTCGTACATCCACCTGTTGGAGAGCGACCTGTTAACATGGACGGACGACGACGGCACGCCGCACGTTGGGCGGATCATCCAGCGGGACATCGGCAGCGACTTCCGCGTCGGCATTGTCTGCATCGCCGAAGACCTCGATCTGGCTAGCTACGTCGGCAGCCCACCGCAATCGGTCACCCACAGGGCAACGCTTAACATTGCTGGGCCTGCAAGCCTAGATGTAATTATCGTAGACGCGCCAGCGACGCGCGAAGGCCAGAACCGCAAGCCGGGTATCCACTTGGCTATCGGCCACAAGGGCGGCCCATGGGCTGGAGCTGCGATCTACGAGAGCGTCGACGGCACGACCTACGACCTCGTCGACATCGTCGGACGGCGTGCTTTGACCGGCGAGTTGGTGTCGACGCTAACATCGGCGACGCCTGCGGAACAAATAGGTGTGTCGACGCTTACTACAACGGCGCAGTCGGTCGATGTGCAGTGGACCCCGTACAGCGAGGTCTACATAACCAGCCGCACGACTAAGGAGGTCGTCGGCGGCCTGAACTGGGTGGCGTTGGTCAAGCCGGACGGCACGACCGAGATCGCGGCGTTCACCTCGGCGGTCGCGCTAGGCAACGGATTGTTCACGCTGTCTGGTTGGCTTCGTGGCCTGCGCGGCACCAGCGATGTCGCAGGCAACACGGTTTCGGCCTGTCCTGCTGATACGCGCATTGTGCTGCTTAACGGCGACACCTACTACCGCGAGTTCGACGGGGAAATCACGCCGCAGGCGCTCTCGTACAAGATAGTCCCTAGTGGGTTGGGTCTGGACGACGTTGATCCTATCGGTTTTGTTCAAACGCGGCGCAACGCGCTGCCGCTGCCGCCGAGGACGATCACCAAGACCATCGACGCGACGACGTTCACGGCGCGGTTCACGGTCACGCACCAGTGGAGCCGTGCGGTGCTGGCTCTGGGCACGCAGCCGCCGCATCCGATGGACGAGCCAGTCGAGAGCTACCGCTTCACGATCTACGACGTGACGGGCACGCAGGTCCGGCGCAAGAAGACGATCACGGCCAGCGCGACCGGCAGCAACACTATCCGCGACCGCTGGATTGAATACACCTCGGCAGAGCAGTCTGCTGACGGCTACACGCCTGGGCCTTCGACGCTGTTCACCGTGTCGGTGGAGCAGCTCGGCGAGTTCGGGGCTGGGCCGCATTGGTTCAAAAAGTTCTAACCATGACACACACTTACACCATCAGCACGGGCGCGGTCTCGATTGCTGCCGCGACGACGCTTGTCTGCATCCGCCCCAACACCACGACGCCGATCAAGGTCATCCGCTGCACGCTGTCACAGCGCGGCACCGCGACGAGCGAGCAGGTGCGCGTGCAGCTTGGCCGCAAGGCCTCGGCGTTCGCCACCGGCCTGACGTCGGTCAACGTCGGCGGCGGCACGCAACCGTTGCTGGCACAGCACAACGAAAACGATCCTGCGTCGTCGATTACAGGCGGCACCAGTGCGGCTGCTGGCACCGCAGGGACAGCGAGCACCAGCGAGGGGGCCGGTGATTTCACGCCTGTGGTCGACGACGCCTTCAACAACCTTACGGGCTTCGTCTGGGTTCCGGCACCTGGCGAGGAGATTGTGTTCGCGCCGGCAAGCTCTGAAGCCTTCGTGGTGCGCGTGCCGACTGCGCCGACGGGCACGACCAACTGGCACGCCTCGGTCACGTTCGAGGAGATTTGATAGATGGCGCTGCCGCCGGTCCTGAAGCCGAACGCACTAGGCGATACGCCAGCGCAGTCGGTCATCCGGCGGCGGCAGCACCAGCGCGACGTGTCGTCGTTTTACGCGCGCCGGCAGCACCGCGTTCAGCTTGTGCCGCAGGGCGCGCAGGGCGTCGGCCCGGTCGAGACGGCGAACTTCGAGAAGGTGGTCTTGCAAAAAGACTTCCTGGGCTACGTCGGCACTCACGGCACGCAATCGCCTGGTGCGCTGGAGGTTGAGGTCACGCGCGATGTCGACGGCGGCGTGCGGCTTTGGTCTGACCCAGAGGTGCATCTGACCTGCAAGAACACCAGCGGCGTTAGCATTGCCGCCGGCACGCCGGTCTACGTCACGGGCACGGTCGGCGCGACGAGCGTCGTCGAGGTCGCTGCCGCCGACGCCGGCAACGCGGCGAAGATGCCTGCGGTTGGCATCGTCGAAACGACGCTAGCTGCAAACGATCAAGGCCGACTGATGGTGCTGGGCGTCGCGCGCCAGATTAACACCTCAGCATACTCCATCAATCAGACGCTCTACGTCGCCAACGGTGGCGGCCTGACTAGTACGAGGCCGACGGCGACGACGCAGCTGGTGCAGAACATCGCGCGCGTCGTGCGCGTCCACGCGAACACCGGCGAGATCCTGGTCTACGGCGCAGGCCGCACGAACGACGTGCCAAACTACGCTGCGTCGCGGCTGTTGGGTCGTGGCACTGCAGCAGGTGCAGGCCCAGCGCAGGAGATTACCGTTGGCGACTTGCTGTCTCTTAGCGGGTCGACGCTAACGGCAACGCAGCAAGACGCATTTCGCGCGATTTTGGTCGACGGCCAGGACACTGTCTACGCAGGCGGCGCAGACGGATTCACTCTGATTGCCGGCAGCAACGTGACCCTGACGACCGACGCCGTAAACAAGACCATCACGATTAACTTCAACCCATGATGACGACTGGAGAACTATTGACGTCCTGCCTTGCTGTCGGCGTAGTATCGGCGCTTGGCGCACAAGCTGTGACGCCCACGGATCTGAACTGGAAAGACTTGCTGGGCAGCGGCACGGTGGGCGCGATGCTTTTTGTCATCGTACTATTTCTGCGAAGCATCAGCGAGATGCGGAAAGAACACAGCGACACTGTGATGAAAATCAGCGCCGACTTTTGTGATTCAGTCGAGGCGTCCAACAAGACATTTGCAGAATCAACTCGCCAGATCATCGAGAACAGTAGGTCTAGCAACCAGGCCGACATTCAGTTGATTCAAAAAATCATAGACAACTTAAAAACCAAAACACAATGAGCAAGATTCGACGATGGCTGTTCGTTATGTCGCTGGCGTTTGCCGGCTGCGCCTGTCCCGATGCCCAGCGCGCCAGCGCCGACCTTGCCACCTACGAGTGGTTTGCGCCGATGATGACGGCTTATGTGAACGCGGACCCCAAGCTTGATGATGGCGCGAAGCGAATCCATTTGCGTGCGCTGGAGGCTTGGGGTCAGCGTGTGCTTGCCGACGCCAAGGCGCGCGGCCTGAGGTGATGGCATGGCCGTCCCGAACCAGATCGAGAGCGTCCTCAAAGACGAGCTGCACGCGCTGCTTGCCGGTCTCGAGGGAACCTACGACCTCGAGACGCGCATGGCGCTGGCGAGCTTGGCGGAAGATGCGGCGCTGATGCCGGTACGCATCGCGCGCGGCGAGGACGTCACGCCGTTGCTGAAGGCGCTGAACGCCGAGGCGCAGAACCGCCTGCTGACGCAGCGCGTCCGCGTGCAGGAGCTCATCGAGCAGGCGTGGATTCGCACCGTCGCGCGCATTTTCAAGGGCGTGCTGGTGGCTGCGCTGTGACGACGACGACCGACGTGCTGCAGACGGTGCGCCAGGCTGTTCTCGACGTTCTCGACGACGTGCCGGTGGTGATCGACAACTCGCCGGTGCCCGACTTTGCGTCGGTGTGGGCGCGCGTCACGACTACGGTCGACAGCGCCGTCGTGGTGACGGACCCCGACCGATACCGCTGGAGCGGCACCGTCTTGGTCTCGGTCTACGCGCCGCGCGAGAATGGCGACGCTGCGGTGCTGGCTGAGTGCAACGCGCTGGTCGCGGCGATGCGGACTTGGCGCGACGGCTTGCCGATCATGCGTGTGACCTCGGCGTCGCTGGTGGGCGCCAGCGACTTTGGCGACGGCTGGAGCGGCCGCACGGTCAACATCGGTTGGACCGCCGACGTGCCGGCGTAGTTGCATCGCCGCCGCAAAACCCTATAGACACACCATGCCCTCGCTGGAGCCGCTTCCCTCCCAGGAACCCAAAAGCGACGCCCACAGCGGCTGTCCCGAGTGTTCTGACCGGCAGCTCGAGACCAGCGAGGGCTTTTCATCTTGGTCGCAGCAGCGTCGGCACCACCGGCGTGAAAGCGACAGCGCGGTAGCTCTGACGTGGTGCGTCTTGGCTGCCGTGGCTGCGTGTGCCATTGCGGCCTGCGCGGCGATCTAACACACCACCACGGACGCGCGGCGTGAGCCGCGGCACGAGCAGAGGAGAGCGCCGGTCGGTAGTTCCCGGCGACTGCAGTCGAGGCTCCTTGCGGCTCGAGTGTCGAGTAGCTTCGGCCGTCCGTGGACCTTTTAGGTTGACGCCGGCGGCTCGGCTGGATATTGCGACAGCATGGATCCTCGACCGCGCGGCCGCCCGCGCACCAAGCCGCTCGGCCCGCGGCGAAAGCCTGGCCGTCCACGGTGTGCTCCGCGCGACGCTGCGGTGGCTGCCGGCGCGATCACCTACGAGTGGGTGCCGTGCCCGACGTGCGGCTGCACGACGCGGTGGACGCGGAACTACAACTGCGTCGTCTGCCGCCGGCGGTTGCAGCGCGAGGCCGACCAGCGTCGGCGCGACCGCGAGTGGCAGGCCATCGAGGCCCAGCTGCGGGTATGGGCCCAGCGCGTGGGCGCAAAACGCATCCGCGAGTGGCAGGCCATCGAGGCCCAGCTGCGGGTATGGGCCCAGCGCGTGGGCGCAAAACGCATCCACGAGGCCGTTGTAGGCGCTTTCGTCGGCCTGGGGCGACCACTACCGACCAAGAGCAGATCGGGGCGCAGAGGGCCGTATAGGCGCAAGGACGCGAAGCCGCAGGAGCCACAACCATGAGCGACACGACCCA
>VGYC01000276.1 GCA_016873095.1 Planctomycetota bacterium
GCGCCGTGGTTCTGGCCCACAATTTGCTACCGGTGGAGCACCGCGTCTCCGATCTGCGTCGTGGACAGTCCGAAAGGGAGGAGACGCCCCAAGTTTCCTGGGTTGCCTAAAAAATGAGACTGTCTGTTCACGGGCCTTCTCGCGGTTCGGCTTCAGCCGCTGAATACATCGCTCAAGCGAAACAGCGAGAAGCCCCGTAGAACGGGGCTAGTGAAATGGACTTGCGAACCGTTGTACCCGCCGTCAACGGCGGGCCTAAAACCGCTTCGCGGAAAGCCCCGTGGAACGGGGCTGTGAGACACTGCCAAGCGCAACAAATCCGGGATGACCGGAACGCCTGGTTTTTCATCAGCCCAGGGTGAGGCTCCTGCCGAAGGTCGGCATCGGCTTGCCAGGCGTCCCACAGCTCCCTTGAATTCATAGCAGGATCTCCGGCCACAAATCAGGAGACCCGACATGGCTTCGCTGTCGTTGAAATGGCTCGCTGGGCTCGTCACCCTTCTGGCGGCCGCGTCGTCCGTGGGGGCGAGCGGCGCGACCTTCGAGATGCAGGCGCGTGGCATCAAGCTTGGCAAGGCCAAGGAGGCTGTCGAGGACGGCAAGGACTTGCTGCGCATTCATGCGAAGGCTCAGGTTGGCAAGGCCTTCACCCTGACGGCACAGGGAATCATCCTGCCTCGCGGCGGCAAGGCCCAGCCGGGGGAACCGGACTCCGGCAAGTGGACGATTGACGAGAAAGCCGTCAAGAAGCTCAAAGTCGAGAAGAAGGATGACAAGACGACCATCAGCATCCGCGTCGAACCCACGAGTGTCGGCACGACGCGTCTTCGCTTCGTCGGCAGCATCCTCGGCTACCAGAAGACGATTGATGTCATCGTCGCGGTCGAAAAGTAGATGGTTGCCTCGATCGCGCAGGGGGTCTTGCGCCATCGAGGTGCTGATCCCATCCTTTCTTGGACACGGCCCTTCACGAATGCAATTGCAGAGAATGAGCCCTGTACGCCCTTTTCTGCACGCCCTCTCTGCATGCCCTTTCATGGAGCGCCCGTGCTACAATAACTCAGTATCCGGAGGCCGACCCCATGTCCGACATGATTCATGACCGTGGCCGGGGGCCCGAGATCGTGGGCACGCGGATCACCGTTTACAACTTGCTCGAGCATTTTCTGGATCCGACGGCGACCGAGGACTACATCTGCCGACTGTATGAACTGTCGCGGGAGCAGGTCGCAGCCGCCCGGGCTTACGTTCTCAATCACGTCGATACGGTGCTCGCAGAGCATCTGGCCATTGAAGCACGACTGGCGGCTGGCAATCCGCCCGAGGTCATTGAGCGAGCAAGACAGACGCACGCTGCCTTCGTGAGTTTCAGGCGCTGGCTTGCCGAGCGCGACAACGGCGCATCGGCCAAGAACGGACCGGAATCGGGAACGGCACAATCAATTCCCACCTTCCGTGAGTGGCTTGACGCGCAACCGGCACGAACTGCCGAAGGATCTTGACATGCGCGGGTTGCTGGCGGACGTCAACGTGCAAGGGCACTTGCCGTATCTCCATCGACTGCTTGAACTCGCTGATCTGTGGCCAGTCCTTGCGGAACTGAAAATCACACTGGCGACATTTCGCGACTTGAAGATACCGGCCGATCTCGACGACCGCGCTCTTTGGCGACTTTGCCAGCAAGACACATGGGTGCTATTCACGGATAACCGCAACCGTCGAGGCCCTGACTCGCTCGAAGCAACGCTGGCCGATTCCTGGCAAGCCGGACAGATCCCAGTGCTGACCTTGGCCAACAAGAACCGATTTGAGCACGAGCGCGATTACGCTGTTCGCGTCGCCACGGATGTGGCCGAGCTCTATTCGGCATCGCGCACGGTGAATACCACGATCAGCGCCGCATCTTCGTGCCGCGCAGCTGCGATCCAATTCCTTAGCTGTGGCTTCACGGTTGCTCCTTTTCCTTGCCGCGCGCCACGGCGATGTCGAAGTAGCCGATCATCATCTCGTTCCAGGTCTGGTCGCCCCAGCGGACGGTCTTGGTGGGGTCGGGGTTGCTGAGGTTGCCGGCGGAGTTGTCGTAGGCGGCGATGCAGTGGACGCGGTCGCCGGCGGCGAGCTTGCGCGGCGTGGCCAGGCGGTAGGCGGTCTGCCAGTTGAAATCGAAGTTGGGCACGTCGAGCAATGTCTCTTTCTTGCCGTCGGCGGTGATGGCCTCGTAGAAGAACGACTTGCCGCGCACGTGCATGTGCGGCATGAAGCCGAGGAGCAGGGCGTCGTCGGCGATGCGGCGGGTGGCCTCGACCTTGTGGTTGGCGGCGCCGGGCGGGATGGACAGGCCGCGGCGGTTGGCGGCGCTGATGGTCTTGACCTCGTGCGTGATCCTGGCCGGGTCCGTGAACAGGAACGCCACCTTGCTCAGGTCCGTCTGCGGCGAGCCGTTGGGCGTGTAGTGGACCTGGAAGATGAGCTTCGAGCCTGCGGCGACGCGCTTGGCCATTCCCGGAGGATAGGGAATCGGCCGCAGGCCGGGCACGTAGCCGGCCAGGAAGCCCTGGACGCCGCCGCCGAGAGCCGCGGCCGCCGCCCGGCCGCCCTTCTCCGGCAGCGCGAACACCAGGATATGATGCACGACCGCGCGGTTGCCCGGTTGCACCTCGACCGCCTCGATCCACTTGTCCTCCTTGAAGCCCGGATCGGCGAAGAAGTACTGGTAGCGCACCGCGCCGGTCGCGGGGACGTTGACGGGCGTGGAGCGGATGGGCACGACGACGTCGGGCTTGCGCGGCAGTTGCCAGCCGGTCTGCGGAAACGTCGGCGGGCTGGGCAGGTCGCGCGGGTCGCCCTCGGGTGCGCCGGCCGCCGCCCACTCCAGGATCAGCTTCTTCTCGGCCGCGCTCAGGCGGCGATCGTTGACGAACTTGCCATGCCTGGGATCGGCATGCCAGGGCGGCATGCGGCCTTCCTCCACCACCTCAGCGATCATCGCCGCCCAGCCCGAAGCCTGCGCATGGCTCGTCAGCTCGAAGGGCGCGATCTCGCCCTGGCGATGGCACTCGACGCAGCGCCGGTTGAAGATGGGCGCGATGTGCTTGCTGTAAGTGACGGGGCTCGCGGCCTGGGCGGGCCGCACGCGGCCGATGATGCAGCCTTCCGCCTTCGTCGCGGCCCTGCTCACCGCCTTGCCGGCCAGCAAGTCATTGATGGCATTGACGAGGTCCTGCGACCGGGGCTTGTCGCGCTGATAGCCGATGCCGTACTGGTCGTCGATGCGGCCCTGGTAGCGGACGACTCGGTCCTTGTCGAGCAGGTAGACTGTCGGCGTGCGCATGGCGCCGAACCGGTCGGCGATCTTGTTGCCGACGTCCTTGAGGAGAGGAAAAGCGATATCGTGCAGCCGTGCGTACGCCGCCATGGCGGTGACGCTGTCCTGGGCGTTGCTGTCGATGCCCAGGAAGGCGACGCCCTTGGCCTCATATTCCTTGGCGAGCCTGGCGAGCCTGGCGCCGTAGTGCTTGGCCAGCGGGCACTCGGTGCCGAGAAACGCGACGACCACCAGCCTGGCGTCCCCGCGCCGGGACAGCGAATGCTCCTTGCCACGGAAGTCTTGCAAGGTGAAATTCGCAATCTTGAGAGGTGACTTGTCCGCGGCGAAGGTTGTGCCGCCGACGCCGGCGACAGCAAGCAAGGCGAACAGACACGTCAAGCGCATGACACGATCCTCAAGGTGGCAAATGGTTTCAGCGAACGTCGGGCCTCGACCACGATTCCGATATCATACCCCGCATTGCGGCAAAAGTTCCGCCGGGGCCGGCGTGCTCCCGATATCGCAGCCATCCGGCAAGCGGCGGCACCAAGGACCATCGCCATAACCGGTCATTTGTCAAAGGTTTATGGCTGACGGATTGGTGACGCCCTGGTGCGGCCACAACCATGCCGTTGCGCCGGATCCACTTTAAGGGGCATGAGTCGATAGGAAAATGGCATTGCTGCGCCGGATACGATTGCCAGGCACGATCGTGCTGTTATGCTGCGAGGTGGGACAGTCGTTGTTGCTCGCGGCGCACGGCGCCGGTTTCCGGGTCAAGGCATTCGATGAAGCCATGAGCGACCGGGGCGGTGACAACGTTCCGCGCGGCCTTGTAGCTAGGGTGGAACACGCCAGGGGCGGCCAGCACACCGCTGTCCAGGGCGCGGAACAGCACGTCGGGATCGGCCAGCCTGGGCACAAGCGCGGCCGGCGTCGCGCTCGCCGGCGGCGGCCGGTTGCCATCGAGTGCGGCAATGTACCGCAGCGTCAGCTGTGCTTCGGCGAACAACCGGGCGCGGCGTTCCACGACCAGCGGATGCTGCCGCAACCGCAGCCGGTCGCCGGCGTGCTGCCGGAACACACGCACGCAGCGGCGCACCAGCTTTGAGCCGTCGATCACGTCCTCGACTCCGGCAACATGCAACGCCTCGCAGTAGCTCACGAGGTGGATGGCGTGTGGATCGACGATCAGCTGCAGGAACGTGGAGCGCGCGAGCTGATGGCGGGCAGCGTCGATATCTGGATCGAAGCTATCGATTCCGGTGCGTGTCTCGCGCCAGAGCCTGGCGCCGGCGCTGTCGGTCATTTGCCGGGCGATGTCCAGCCCGGCGAGCATCTTGGCGAGGTCGCCATGGTCGCTCGTCTCGCGCGGCTTGTTGAACTGAAGCTGCAGGACCACGTCCTGCACGCCGTTGGCCAGCATTGCCGCCGTGATGAGCGCATAATCGACGACAATGACGGTGTCATGCGCCCAGCGCGACGAGAAGTGATTCGGGTCATTCATTTCGACGGGGATGCCGCGACGGGCCAGTTCGCGGACGGTCGCCAGGTGCTCGCGGATCGATTCGTGCACGGGAGTCGGTCCCCGGCCATCCAGTTCGTTGAACCAGAACAGCGGCACCGCCTGATGCGCGCCGGTCAACATGCCGGCGCGGAGACAGGTTTCCACGAAAGGTACCAGGCCGGTGACATGAGCATACGGCTTCATGCCGGGATAGTTGCCGCGCCGCGACGCCTGGAACATCTCGACAAGGTGCTCGAAGCTGCTGTAGGGCACGCCGCCGTCGTTCTTGCGGTCGCGGAACGCCTCCGGAATGCCGAAGTAGCGCTGCGACAGATCGGATGAGCCGAGCGAGATCTCGTCGATGACGCGGGCCTCCGCCAGCGCGGCGATGCCTGCAACGGTCGGCCCGATGGTCGGCGCCGGCACGCCGAAGTGGGTGCGCAGGAGCGGCATGTCCATCTCGCGGATGCGCTCGACGTAAGAACCACGGGCCCGTGCCGAGGGCACGGGCAGCGGCGGTTCGTCGCGGTAGTCGTCGTTGTCGGCGACCTGGCTGGCCAGCTCATCCAGTTCCGGGAAGCGCGGCGGGAAAAGCTCCGGCTTCAGCTCGGCAAGAATGCGCTGCTTCTGCCCCGCGGCAACATCGAAGAATTCCAGCACGCGGGCACTGGCGCCCAGCGGATCGCTGCGCTGGGGCATGGTCCAGACTTCGCACGGCAACTCGGCACGGATTCGTTCCACGGCCTGCATCGATTCCGGCAAACCGGCGAGCGCAATGCGCCGCGGCTGGCCGTTGGGATGTCGGAGCCAGCCCTCCGCAGCGAGACGTTGCAGAGTCTGGCGATATTGCTGGACGGCGACGTCGGGACTGAGCCGGTAGCTGAGCCCGAGCCAGCCGGGGTTGAATCGGTGCACGCATTCCAGCAACTCGTCCAGCGAACTGCCCGGCGCCAGCACATGCGCCGACAGGCCGGCCTTTTGCGCGATGCGGGCGACCCGGAAGAGGCCCTGTGTGTGCGGATCGTCGCCGAGAGTGGCTAGGACGCAAGCGCGAGACATCGCATTTCTCCAAGCAAGTGCCGGCGCAGGTATTCGAGGTCGAAATCGCGCAGGTTGCGGCCGGCAGCCCGGGCATCGCGGCCGCTCTCCCGTGCGTACAGATCGATGACGCGCGTGATCGGCTCGCAGGCGATGCCCAGGCGCTGCGCCAGCGACTCGAAGGGGACGAGCCCGGTGGCCACATCCTCGTCCGCGTAGCGTGCCTGTGGAAAGGAGTTTGTCATGAAGTTGGGCGTGCGTCCGATGGCGGCGGGCAAGCTCTCGCCGGGGACGCGCTCCACGCCGTAGGTGTACGCGAGCCAGTGCTGTCCGGAGACCACGGCATCGTGGATGGGTTGCAGGAGCCGGGCGCGACGGCGGCGATGCTCGTGCAGGTCGGACAACGGCTGTGACTCCAGGTGCTGCACGCGCTGCATGATTTCCTGCCATTCATCCTCGCGCGGCCGTTCGCGCAGGCCGAACACCGGACAGCCGATGGCTGCCGCGATCCGCAAGCGAATCTGATCGACTTCCTCGACGATGGGGCCGACGACGGCGTTGCGGGCAATGCCTTCCTGATAGAAGGAGAAGACGCGGCCGGCCGCGGCCGCCTGGCGGATCGCCGCCAGGTTGAGAACATACGCCGTCGGGTGGAAGACAGCGCCGATGTTGCCCAGCGAGGTCGCTGCCGGGGTCCGGCTGAAGACGGCTTGCGGGAATAGCTTGCGCAATATCGTCAACGTCCGCGGCCCCACCTGGCCCTCCGCGCTGGCCACCCACGCGCGCTTGCGGCGCTTCAGGTAGACGGTCCCCGGAGTGAAGCTCTTGCAGGCGTACGGACACGTCTGAAACGAGACCAGCGGATAATCGTCGCCCAGGATGCGCCACAGGTACGGCGATGCCAGCGTGCGCGATGGAGACAGCACGATGGGAACCGGACGGTCGCGTGGCAGAAAGTCCGCCAGTTGCCGGGCGGTCTCCTCGTGATACTGCGAGGGATGGGCAAAGATGATCAGGTCGGACGTTTGCGCCAGCCGTTGCAGGTCGTGCCCGACCTCGGAGCCAAGCAGCGGGACGAAATGGCTCTTCTCATTCAGCTCGTTGTCCGGTCGATCGACCTGGATGCCGTCCTGGCGGCGAATCGCTTCCACGACATCGCGGCCATGCTCGGAAGCGCGTGCATAGCCGTAGACCAGCGATCCTTCCTTGAGCAAATCTGCGAAATATGCCGCCCCCGATTGACTGCTGACCCCGAAAATCCCTATCCTCGCCATCTTCGCGTACCTCTATACAAGCCGGGAGTATCCCGGATTGACTGTTCCGGATCGATGCCTGTTCTCTGCAAGGATGTACGGGAGAGGAGAGGAGAATCTGGCAGCGGACGGTCGAAGTTTTTGGCAAGGAGAGCCGAGGAAGCGTTTTCCGTTATTCTTGGTGTCGGTCTACTCGCCGGCGAAGCGCCTGATGCAGGCTGCGAAATTCTCGGCGTACGGCTCGAAGTGATCGTATTCGTGCTTGAAATGAAACACGGGATACTCTTTCTTGCCCTTCTGAACGTCGAAGCAGAAGCAATCGCCATGGTCTGTCGTTGCGAACATCACGCCATCCACGGTTCTTGATTCTTCGTCTTCCATTTCGAGCGCGCCTTTGCGATAGGCCGCGAAATCCAGATTCTCGGGACTGAGCACGCGAGCCGTGAATCCTTCCTGCTGATCCACGTCTTCGAATGTCGAGGGGCCAACCTTGGTGATGAAATCGACATAGGACTTGGGGAGCTTCACCTTCGCCCTCTTCTCCACGGCCTTGAAGTCGCACGCCGTGACCGCTGTCGCGTGGCTCTTCAAGTATTCTCGGAACCAGCGAGAATCCTCGTCGGACACTGTTCCGGCCGGATACATCGCAATGCCGTGCTCTTTCAGAATTGACAGGCTTGCCTGAATCCAGGCCGCTTCCTCCTGATTGAGAGAGCTTCTTGGCACGAATGTCGGAGCGCCTCCCCCAATGCGATTGACTCCCGTCGGATTGAACCCGACGGCCTTGATCTTCTTCAGCAAGTCTAACAGCCGATTCGAAATATACAGGGGCCGGAAAATCCACCGGTTCCAGTGTTTCTCTGACGAGCCCCACGTAGACGACTTGAGGACATCATGCTCGGAGTCTTGGGGATTAAAGAGCCACTCGGACCATTGGGTGCCGGGATGTGCGGCGCGTGGCTCGTTGCAGGCCGGACAGCGCGGTATTGACGGATTGACCTTGGCCGTGACCACCTGATGGTTGGGAACAGCCAGCGACCAGGGTGTTTCTTGTGCAGTTCCCTGGTAGCAGGTCGGGTAAAAGGTGCATTGCCCCGGCGCTAGACCTCAACCAAGCGAACCCGGAGGCGTTTAGCAGCGGAGATTTCTGAAAAAACTCGAAACCCCTGGCATTTTCGGGAGTCTGATAAGTATCTCAAATATCGTTCACCCGAAGCATGGAGGGATTTCGA
>VGYC01000277.1 GCA_016873095.1 Planctomycetota bacterium
ATGCTGGCGTACAGCCTTCTCGTGCGGCAACTGCGGCAGAACCGTGCGCAGGAATGGGCACTCCAACGGCTGACGACCATCGGCGAAGCCTGTCGCGCGATGCTGCGTGAAACCCTGCGGACAACCCTGGGCTGGGCCATCAAGCAGGTCACCGAGTTTTCGCAGCGTCCGGACCATGTGGTCGCTCAGCTGGGGTTGGCTTAAGATTGCAAAACTTTAGTTAGGACGACAAGCCAGAATGGCTCGTACTGGCCGACGGCTCAGCACGGTCTCGGCGTCTGCGGACTGTTGCAATTGTGCCGGTTGGTGCGCCCTTGCCAGTTGTCCGCGGCGACGCGGCAACGTCGAAAGCGAATCTGCAGTCAGAGTCAGGTATCGAGAAGTGCCCGGCCGATGGAATGAAATGAGACCGGGCGCCACCAGGCGCCGGTGATCTTTCATTGAAAAGGGATGCTCATGCGGCGAGGAGCTCTTGTTGGGGCCTTGCTGACGATTGCTGGCTCTATGGCAGTGGAACCAGTGCGGGCACAGTGCCCCATCGACCATCGCCCGGGGCACATCGGACACGGCTCGTATTCGCCATGGAAGTACTGGACGCCGCGTGTCTACCCGGTCGTCGCCTGCTGCCGCGGCGTGAATCGTTTCGAACAGCCGCCAGGAGCGGCCTACCGCGTCTGTCTCAAGAAGTACCACAACCCCGACTTCATCGGCTACGACGGCGCCTACTCCGGCTACGACCGCGCGCCACAGGTCCTACCCACACCCACGGCCAGTCCGCCCGCGCCCGCCGGCAACTCCGAAAACGCTCCAGCACCGCGCAGCTATTGATGAAGACAGTTGATTGATGAATTGTGAAGGGCAAAAACAATCGGTTCGCAAACCGTCTGCGGTTCATCATTGATCATTCCGAATTCATCCTTCAAAAAAGCAACGGGGTGACGAGAAACCTCGTCACCCCGTTTGACCAGCACCCCGTTCGTTGTCGCCTGGCGTGCGGAGGGCTTCCGCCGCCTATCAGTTAGAATCTCGGGATCGGCGGCAGAGCGCCGATGTAGATCTGCTCTTCTTCCTCGTTGATGATGATGCGCGGCGTCACCATGATCATGAGGCTCTGGGCTTCCTTGCCATAGCCGACGTTCTTGAACAATCGGCTGATGTACGGGATCTTGCTCAGGACCGGCGGCCCGAACTCATTGCGCGATTCGGACAGCGTCTTCAAGCCGCCCAGGAGCACGGTGCCGCCGTCCGGCACGTTGACCGTGGTGCTCAGGAAGATTTGCGTGAAGGTCGGCTGCTGGAAGAACATCTGGAAGATGGCTTCCGGCGGGCCGCTGGTGGTGCCCGTGCCGGGGCCGAGAACCGTGGTCGGGATCGGCAATTGCACCGGGATCAGCGGCACCGTGGCCGACGCCAGGTTCGTCATCTGCGGCGTCAGGTTCATGCGGACGAAGCGACGATCGGCGGACACGACCGGGGTCACCTGTAGCTGCACGCCCAGCGGGAACGGTGTCTGCTGCGGGTTGAAGATGATGTTGCCGAACGGCGTGGGCACGAACTGCACGCCGATCAGGAAGAACTGCTGATCCTGCACGGTGATGAACGCCGTCTGGCCGTTGAACACGGTGATCTTCGGTGCCTGCATTACGTTTGTGCGGCGATCGCCCTGGGCGGCTTCCATGAACATGAACACCTGGATGTCGCTCAGGAAGGCGAGGCCGAGGGCCAGGCCGCCGTCGCCGTTCATCGTGCCCGGGTAGCCGCCGAAGGGCGGCAGCGACATGCCGAAGCTGGTCGAGTTGATCGGGATGTTCAGGTCCGGCGTGAACACGCCGGCCGGCGTCAAGCCCGACACGAACCGGCTGGGTGTGAACCGATTGATAACGCCCTGCGGCTGGAACTGCCCGTTGAGAAGCTGGTTCTGCACCGCCTGGCTGTTGTGCGTCAGGAAGTTCATGTCGAAGTCCACGCCGATCCGCTCGAAGAACGACTCCGACACGGACACGAGACGCATCTCGATGGCGACTTCCAGGTCCTGCAACTTGCGGAGGGCAGCCAGAAGATCCTGTACCTGCTCCTGAACGTCCTGCGTCTGGTTGACGATCAGGGCCATGCCCAGCGGGAAGTACTGAATGACGCCGGGGCCGCCCACGCTCGACCATGTGTCGGGCGCGACGGTGGACTGAATCAGGTTGATGAGCAGGTCCTCGATGGTGCGCGTGTGGGACTTCTGGACATTGGCGCCGCCGGGGGTAATCGCTCCGCTGCCTGGCTGAGCGCCCATGGCGCTGACGTTCTGTCCGCCGGGCAGCGAATAGGGTCCAGGCATGACGCCCATTTGCGTCGAGGCGCTGGCGGCGGCGATCTGCCGTTCCAGCGCCGCTGACAGACTGTTGGTCTCCGGCAGCGGATTGTCGTCCACCGGCACCACCAGGTCCGCCACGCCGTAGACGACTTGCTTGACGTGCCCCTTGGAGTTGTTCTCCGTGGTGATGTTCAGGACTTCGTTCTTGACCACATACGTGAGGTTCGCCTGCTTCAAGAGCAGGTTCAGGGCCGATTTCAGCGAGATGTTCTCGACCATGAGAGACATTGGCATCTCGAGGCTGACGCTGGATTGCTGCAGCGCGGCCACGTCCGGCACGATGTTCAGGCCCGTGAGCATCTGCAGGTCGGTGATCACCTGCTTGAGTGGCGTGTCCTTGAAGTTGAGCGACGCGATCGGCAAGGCCAGCTTCTGCTCGATGGCCCGCTCGACAGGATTGTGCATCTGCGCTGGATAGTTGGGCGGCTGCCGCTTGCGGGCGCGCTCGAGGCGGCTCTGGTCAAAAGCCAGCGGATCATTGGGCGTCACGAAATTGCCGTAGTCGTTGCCAAGTTCACGCTGGAACATGTCCTCGTTACGGCCCTTGTTCTTCTTCCATTCCTCGTCCTTCAACTTGACACTGGCGATGTAGCAACCGGCTTGCGCTGCGGTGTTCTCGGGATCCAGTTCCATGGCCTTGCGGGCGCAAGTCGCAGCTTCCTTGATCTTGCCCTCTTTCATCAGCACCCGATACTGCTTCATCAAGTCGGCGACTTCCTCCTGCGTCTTCAACAGCTTCATCTGGTACAGACCCTCGTTATGGCCGGTCTGCTGGATGATGTTTTCGCTGTTGATCGTCTTTTGCGCCTGCAACATGCGGTATTGCTGAATCTTCTGTTCGAGCTGCTTCTTGAGAATCGACACGCGCTCGGCATCGAGCTGCGCGCTGCCGAGTTGATCGCGACAGTCCTGAAGCAGCTGGATGGCCTGGTCGTTCTGGCCTGAGCCAAGCAGATCGAAGGCCCTGCGCATCGCCTCCAGGCTCTGGGCGCGGAGCTTCTGGAAGACGATGTCCTCCATGCCCTTGTATTTCTCCATGAGGTCGTCGCCCTGGACTGCCGGTCCTTTCGGCGGCAGGTCGCCGACCGAGGAGTGGCCCGGGCCATTGTTGCCGCTGTTGCTGGCCTTGCTCGGTTCCTGGGCGGCGGCCACCTGCAGGTCCGACGGCTGCATTTCCCTACTGGCCGACAGCTCGCGGACGACGTTCTGCATCTGCGGATTCAGCAGCCGCGGATCGACGCGCGACAGGATGTTCTGGGCGATGCGATAGTCCTTGCGCTTGTACGCCTCCAGGGCGGCCAGCGCGTTGTTGTGTGCTGCCAGGATCGACTGGTTGTGTTCCTCCGCGTCGATGCTGTTGAGCATCGCGACCGCTTCTTTCTGCATGCCGTACTTGGCGTCAAAGGCTTCTTCGGCAAGGCGGCGGGCGGTGTGCGTGTTGCCGGCACGCAGCTCGTCGAGTGCCTTGGCCAGCTTATCGCGACCGAGTTGCTGGTTTGGATCGATGGGCGCCTGCGGAGCGGCGCCGGGTAGCGCCGGCGGCGGCCCGACTCCGGCCGATGCCTGCACCTGTTGCACCCAGGCGGCTCGCTGATCGACGCGGGTCAGGTCCTGCCCGAAGGCGGCAGCGATGTTGCGGGCCGCGATCAGGTCGGCATTGGCCTTCTCGAAGCGCGCCGGATCATTGGCGGCTCCCACCGATTCGCCCGCGCGATGCAGCAATGCTTCCACTTGACGGTCGCACAGGCCGGCCAGGTCACGCAGCGCGTTGACCGGGGAATCCTCGTCCGCTGTGAAGTGGGCATTCAACTGCTGGGCGGCAAAGGCTCGCTGACGGGCCTCGATCAACATGCCCTTCTTCTGGAGCTCGCGGGCCTCGGTCAGCAGTGTCATGGCACGGCCACGGAGGGCTAGGTCGCCGGACGGGCGTTGACCATTGCTGGCGGCCATCTGCGCCTGGGTCGGCACCCCCGATTGCGTCTTGTCGTCAGGACGGTTGCTCGCCGATTTCGGCGAGCCGGTCTTGCTGGGATTATTCGGATTGCCGGTGTTGCCCTCGGCCCGTTCGATCTCGGCGAGCAGCTTCTGCGGCCGGTCGCTCAGGTCCCAGATGCTGTACGGGCCATGCAACTGCTGCGCACGCCAGGCGAGGGTCTTGGCCTCCTGGGCGCGGCCCAGGCTGAATTGCTTGCGGGCCTCGGCGAGCAAGCGAACGGATTCTTCCCGGTCGCGACGGCTACGCACCTTCTGAATCTCGCCGCGCAGCTTCTCCGGCGAATCCTCGAACAGGCCCCAGTGTGTGCCCGGCACGCCGGCCGCCTGGGCGCAAAGCTTGTCCGCGTCTTCGAGCTTCTTCTCCTTGAACAGCGTGCGGGCCTGCTTCAACAGCTCGCGGGCGTTGGCCTTGCCGGGCTTTGCGGCTTGTTGCTCCGGAACGCTGCGCGCCGCAGTCTGCACGACCTCCGGCGAACCATCTGTCGCCGGGGCCACGCGCTGAATCTCGGCCAGCAGCTTGTCCGGGTTGGCTTGCCAGTATTCGAGGTCCGGCCGCAACTCCTTGGCCTGGTAGGCGCACTTGCGGGCCGTGTCGTAGTCCTTGCCGCGCAACGCCTCGTAACCCTGGTTGATGAGTTCGCGGGCCTTGGCGTTGCACTCGGCCCGACTCATGTTCGGCTCAACTTGCGGGAAGGAGGCCGACACACGCTGGATCCCGGAAGCGTCCGGGTCGGATCGCAGCGCAGTGTGGTCCATGGGAGCGGCGATGGAACTGGAGTTCGGGCCGCCCGACGGCGGATTGAGGATCGGGCCTTCACTCGGAACATTCATCGGGCCGTTGTGGCCCTTGATCTCGGGTGGCATCGGCGCATTGTCGCGGCCGCGGAACCACTTGAACCCGAATGGCGACGTTGATCCCTTGGGGTTTGTGGACATGGGGTTCACGCCGTGCATGGCGTTTTGCTCGGCGACCTGGATCTCGTGCTGCAGCCTGTCCGGATTATCGCCACCCAGCCAGTGCGGACGGAATAAGAAGCGCGGGCGCTCTTTCTGCGCCTGCTGCGCCCACATGCGCGCTTGCCCGAAATCGCCTCGTTTCAGGGCCTCGCGGCCCATGCGCAGCATGTCCTGATAGCTGCGCGGACCATTCGGCATCGTCGGCGTCGTTGATTGTTGAATCTTCTGCTTGAGCTTTTCGGCAGCCTGCCGGTCCGGCAAGGGCATGTTCGGATTGGTGATTACCTGGTCGAGAAGCAACGTTGCTTTATCGTATTTGCTATCCTTGACCAGTTCTTGCGCCTTGGCCAGGAAGAGCTTGCCATCGCGGCGCTGCTGCAAGGACAGATTATTCTGCTTGATCATGGCTTGCAGATCGGTGACTTCGCGCGGGCTGAGATCCTTCTTGTTGGCCTCGGCCTGGCCATAGAATATCGCGGCCTGCTCGAAATGCTGAGCGCGGTAGGCGTCGTTACCCTTTTGCAGGGCCTCGCGGGCCTTCAAGGGTATCTGCGCGTGGCTGGACGGCATCGCTGCGGAGAACAGGAGGAATGCCAGGGCGACGCCCCATGTCGCCTGTGCTCCCGTGCCGAATCGCCCCATGACTTTGCTGCGAGCCACCCCTGGCCTCCTTTCCCCCGGAACTGTCCCGCGCCCGGCGGGATCATCACGCCGGCAAAAACAAGTTCTCCTTCGATTCTCGCCCCGCCTGCCGACGAGCCTTCCCCTGCTGGCTCGCGGGCCGGCCGCGAAAAACCGAAGCGTTTCTCTCAAGTTTGGGACAGTAAAGCGGGGCGGACCATAACGGCGAGCATCAGGCCAGTCAAGAGCGGATTCTGGTTCGATGCCACTGGCCTTGCCGGGTGGTCGGCCCTCCTGGGCCGACGTCTCTTATCCATCTTGGATGAGACACTGCTGGCCAGGTCCACCAGAAAACCTGATTTACCTGGATCGACTGGATATTACTTGGCCACCAGTTCATACGTCCGCGCCGCGTGGCTGCCGTTGCGGTTGTTGACGAGCGCGAGCTGGTAGAGTTGCTCTCCGGTGGGAGTTGGATAGTTGCCGGTAAGGCAGGCGCGGCACAGCCGTTCCTCAGGCAGGCCGATGCAGCGGGACACGGCTTCGAGCGGCAGATAGAAGAGGCTGTCGGCACCGAGCTCGGCTGCCATGGCGTCCTGCTCGGCCACGGTGAGCCGGCCGCCCTCCATGAACTTCGGCGCGAACAGCTCTTTCACTGTGGACATATCGATGCCATAGAAGCATGGCGCGATGATGGGCGGACAGGCCACGCGCACGTGAATCTCGCGCGCCTTGCCGCGCTCCCGGATATGGTGCAACAGCGACTTGAGCGTCGTGCTGCGGACGATGGTATCCTCGATCAGCAGCACGCGCTTGCCTTCCAGCACCTCGCGCAGCGGCGTGTACTTCATGCGGACGCGGTCGCCTCGGTTCTGCCCCTCGATGAAGGTCCGGCCAATGTAGCGGTTTCGCATCAAGCCTTCGACGGACGGCACACCCAGTTCGTAGGCCATGGCATCCGCGGCCGCCTTGCCCGTGTCCGGCACCGGCACAACGATGGTGCTATCGTCCAGCGGCACGCGGCCGAGCCGATGCTCCTGCCAGGCCAGTTCCTTGCCCAGCGCTGCCCGCGAAAGGTACACGCTGCGCTCGTCCAGCGTGCTGGCAACGTTGGCGAAGTAGATCCACTCGAAGAAACAGTGCGACGGCTTTTCTTCCGGCGCGAAACGCACCTTGCGGATGACGTTGTCCTGAATGACGATCATCTCGCCAGGTTCGAGCGAGCGGATGTTCTGGAACCCGAGGTTCAGGAGCGGAACGCTCTCGCTGGCCGCGGCGAACAATGGGCCGTCCTGGGCGTAGCACATTGGCCGGAAACCCTTCGGATCGCGGGCGATGGCCATGTCGCCCATGGCATTCATGAAGACCAAATTGTACGCGCCGTCAAACTTGCGGCACAGGTTCTTGAAGACCTGCACCAGGTCCGGACGGACATCGTTTCTCAGCTCGTAGCTGAGGTAGTGCATGATGACTTCGGTATCGACGTTCCGCGTCAGGTGATAATCGGCAAGCGTCAGCAACTCGTCGCGAAGTTCCTTGAAGTTTGCCAGCTGGCCATTGAAGGCGAATGCGAACCACTTCCATTTGCAGCCATGGTGCCGCTCGAACGGCTGGGCATGGCTGCGATCGTTGGTACCGCAGGTGGCATAGCGGACATGGCCGATGGCCGCTCGCCCACCGTACTCGCGCATGACGCTCTCGTACTTGGCCTGGTGATTGAGCCGAAAGGCCTCGATGACCGTGCCGATCTGCTTGTATGTGGAAAGCAGCTTGTCGCGCTCAGGATTGAACGTCGTGAAGCCGGCAGCGAGCTGCCCACGGTTCTGGAGGTCGAGCAGGATGCGCGGCATCAGCCTCGAAACCTGCTCCGCGCTGCCATTGGGCGCCAGCGCTGACGGGCGCGGGCTATCGAGATGGTAAATTGCGGCAATCCCGCATTCATGTTGCAGCTCGTCCATTCGACAGACTCACCGCCCAAGAAGATGCCTTCCTGCCGCCATGCGCCGCTTGTCATAGTGAACCACCTCATTGTAGCAGCTTGGCGGCAAACAGCAACGGTTTGCGGTTGAGTCGGAGCCCGTTGCGATGTACGACGAGCCAGTCTTTTTTCGGTTCTCACCAAGGGGCAAGAATCTCTTCCCCCGCAGAACTCTCGACTTCGTAAGAATAAGCCCGCGGTTGCAGTTTTTTTCAGAATTTTTCGACCATCCTCCAAACCAAACGGGGATATATTGTGTTGTAATGGTGGCGCCCGCCACCTTCCCCGTTCGGCATTGGAGGCCGTCATGAAAATCGCGATCACCAAACCACTTTTCGCCTGGGACGCCCTGGAGGATTCGCCGTCGCTGCAATCGCTGCGTGTCCTTCTCGAGGC
>VGYC01000278.1 GCA_016873095.1 Planctomycetota bacterium
GGGGACGGCGATTGAATCCTGATGCATCCCCAGTTTTCGCAACGCCAATGGCTATACCGTTTTCGTCAAGTGACGCAGGAAGCCGGGGATGCGGCTGGCCGTCCCACAGGGGGACCCCTGCCTGCCTGGAGTCCGTCAGTGGACATGCTTGTTCGGCTTTCCAGCCCTGCGTGGCACCCACTGGGTCCCCTCGACGAGATGCTGCGGAGTTGTGTTCAGCATGGCGGAGAGTGGCTGCAGCCAGGCGGGTGGGAGTTGCATCCTCCCCTGGATGACGAGTGAGACGGCCGTGCGGTGGACACGAAGTGCTCTTGCGACGGTGCGGTGGGTCAGGCCCTGCGACTCCATGAGGGCACACAGTCGCTGGCGTACGGCGGCGTGCGACGGTGGTTCCGTGCGCGGCTTTGGTGGCCGTGGTACGAACCTCGGGTCATCGCGGCGTGGGGCACCGCACCGTCGCGGCCTCCAGTCCAATCCTTCAAGAAGGGCATCTCGAGTTGTGCCCAGGCAGGCAGCGAGCTTCGCAAGCCAGGCGGGAGGGAGTTGCTGTCCGCGGTTGATTGATGCGCGTAGCGTGGACGGGTGTATGCGCAGAGCTCGCGCAGTGGCCTTCAAGGTCAGCCCAAGTTGCCGCATGAGCTCGCATACACGGGCTCGCAGCAGAAAGTGGGCCTCTGGCTCGTGCGGATGACGACGCAGGGGACGCCCGGAGTGGCTCAGCCTGGGCAGCAGGTTCTGTGCGCACGGGTCGGGTGTTGTGCTTCTCGAATCGTTCATCACACACGGACCTCCTCGGCCGCCATGGCCACGCTACCAAGGAGGCATGTCAACTCCTCCAGCGGCGGGCGGACCCTGCTTTTCAACAGGAGAAGTCCCAGACGCCAGACAGCGAGAACGCGGTGCTTGACCGTGTTCACCTGGTAGTCGCGCTGGAGCCCCCGTTTCTCGCCCCACGTACCCATAAGTACGAGGAAGAGGTAGGCCAGGACTGCAACGACCAGCAGGCGGCCGAGGCGTGCGGGTTCGCTCATCTTGTAGTGTCGGAGCCGAAAGCCCGCACGGAGATCCTTCAGATCCCGGAATGCTTCTTCGATTTCAAACCTGCGCCTGTACCATCGCACGATGTCCCGCGGCGGGGAGCCCTCGATGTTGGTCAGCAGGATCCAGGGCTCTGCCTGCTGGCGGTCGTGAACGATGACGAGGCGAATCTTGAGCGGGTCGTCCTTCCGGAAGTCGATCTGGCCGAAGTCATAGACCTGATTTCGCTCGATGGGAATCTGACTCAGTCTCTGGAAGTCGCTCTCGCCCTGCAGCCTCACGCAGGTACTGTTGGCGCTCCTCACGACCAACTGGAAGTCCCTGCCCAGGGCACTCAGGAACGCGACGTCGTCAAAGCCGCGGTCGGCCAGTATGACCGGCCCATTCTCCCTGGGCACCAGCTCTCTCAACGCAGCAATGTGGTCAAGCTCGGCGTCCTTCATCCGGGTCTCCAGTTCGTCGATCACGGTCCAGTATACCGGTATGGCTCGGTGCTTGGTGACGACAGCGCTAGTCAGGACCTGGAAGTTCCCCATCTTGGTCCAGTCCATGGCGATGCCAATGATCTTGCCCGGTTGGCAGAGGACGGCGATCATGGCTCTGGATATCGCCGTCACGTCTACTCCCTCGTTCGACGTGAACCGAAAGACGCGCTTGATGCCGTTCTTGGGCTTGGCACTACCGCCAAGGCAACGGCCAATGGCTGCGATGCCCAACTGCTGGGACCGGATCAGCCCGGGCACGAGCGCTGCAAGCGTCTTCACCTGGGACTTGCGAAGGGAGTCCCCAAGGACTCGGACGACAAAACGCCGAATTGCTCTACGCAAAGCAGCCTCCCGTGTGTTGAATGTGTCTCAACTACAACATTCCGGAAGGCTGTTTTCATTTCCTTGCAGCAATGACGGCGATCTTGCAGGCCGGAGTCAGCCTGCACCTACTGTTTACAGCGTTAGCGCAAACTGGGCATCAGCCAGATTGAATCACCTATCCCTCTTCGCTGATTCGAACGACCGGCTCCGAGCGGTCGTTCACGCCGGCCCTGCAAGACAGTCAGAGCGGCGGTCTCCATGTTCGTTACGACGTGCAGGGGCAGAGCGTCAGCGTCACCGATCGCACCGGTCGGCGCGTGCTGCAGGGTGCCAGTGGCGATGTGGAGATCCGCGTGTCGCGCGGCTCAGACCACAAGCTTGAGGTGAACGTCAGCGGTCGCGGCCGCGGACACGGCAACGGCAAGCCCGCGGAAGTGCAGACGGACGGCCGTCCGAGTGACGTCGTCGGCACGTCGGGCGACGACAACATTGCGGTCAGCGGCACGGCGGGCAACGACGACATCCACGTGATGGGCGGCGAAGGCAACGACAACCTCGCGCTCAACGGCGGTGCGGGCGACGACATCCTCAAGGTCGACGGCAACGAAGGCGACGACCACATCGAGATCAATGGCGGAGACGGCAACGACCAGATCGAAGTCAACGGCGGCGACGGCGACGACGACGTCCTGGTCGCAGGCGGCGCGGGCGACGACAACATCCACGCGACCGGCGGCAATGGCAACGACAGCATTTACGCGTTCGGCAACGAGGGTGACGACACCATTCTGGCCGAGGGTAATGCCGGCGACGACATCGTGGTGGCCGCCGGCGGCGCGGGCAACGACAACGTGACCGCGACCGGCGGCGAGGGCGTTGACACCGTAGCCGCTTACGGCGGCGACGGCAACGACGTGGTGACCGCGCTCGGCGAGGCCGGCAACGACACCGTGGTGGCCTCCGGCGGCGCCGGAGACGACACCGTATTCGCCAGCGGCGGGGAAGGTACCGACACCGTTTCGGCCTTCGGCGGCGCCGGCAACGACGATGTCACGGCCAACGGCGACGCCGGCAACGATACAGTGTTGGCCTCGGGTGGCGCGGGTGACGACAAAGTCACCGCGAGCGGCGGCGAGGGTGTGGACACCGTCTCGGCGTTCGGCGGCGAGGGGAATGACACCGTGTTGGCCACCGGGGACGGCGACAACGATACGGTGACCGCCTCCGGCGGCAGCGGCGACGATTCAGTGACAGCGCTCGGCGGTGACGGCGTCGACAAGGTGCAGGCGTTCGGCGGCGACGGCGACGACGCGGTGGTAGCGGAGGGCGGCAATGACACCGACACCGTGATCGCGTCCGGCGGCGCCGGCGCGGACGACGTGCGCGCCAGCGGCGGCGCCGGCGACGACACGTCGGCTGCCTTCGGCGGCGAGGGCGACGACAAGGTGGTTGCGCAAGGCAACGACGGCAACGACACCGTGCTCGCCTCCGGCGGCACGGGCGCAGACGAGGTGGCCGCGACCGGCGGGTCGGGCGAGGACAAGGTGATTGCATCCGGCGGCTCCGGAGATGACGAAGTAAACGCCGGCGGAGGCGCTGGCGAAGATCTGGTCATCGCCAGCGGCGGCACCGGCACCGACACGCTGAACATCGACGGCGGCGCGGGCGACGACCTGGTCATCGCGTCCGGCGGCAAGGGCACCGACACCATCAACATCGACGCCAGCCAGGGAGATGACACCATCATCCTGTTGGGTGGCAAGAAGGATGACGTGACCGTCACCGGCGCCGACTCTGGCGACACCATCATCACCAAGAAGAACGACGCCGAGGCCGCCCTCCAGGAGGAGCTCGACCTGAGCAAACAAGAGGCCAAGGACGTCGTCAAGGACCTCAAGAAGGGCGATGACAGCAGCCTGATCGCGGCAAGCGGAGCCAGCGAGCCCAGCGCTCCCGACGCCCCCGCCGATCCGGTGGATGCCGAGCAGCCTCCGACGACCGGCAGCGCGCCCATCGACACCGGCCAGGGCACTGCTTTCGAGCCCGTCAGCGGCCTGCTCAGCAGCCTGGGCGGCTCCACGAGCACCTCATCGGGTGGCACTGCAACGTCAACTTCCACGGCGACCACGACCAGCACCGCCACCGCCAGCAATCCCACGATTTCGGTGAACGGAAACAGCGCCACGGTGGATCTCGGTCAGGGCACGACATTTGCGCTGTTCGTGGATTCCAAGAAGGACGTCGAAGTGCTCGACGGCAGCGGAAGCTCGAATACGATGAAATCCGGGGATGCCGAGCAATTGCTCGTCTCCAACGGGATGGACAAGAAGGCGGCTTCGGACCTGATGTCGACGCTGCTTGCCGCATAACGACATCTGATTACGGGTGAAAACCCGAATGTACGAGGCTGCTCACCTTCCGCTACCTTGAAATGGGATGGTAGGAAAGTGAAGCGGCCTTTTTCATTGCCCTCACCGGCCGGATGGAATTCCGTGCATACGTTGTAGATCATCATCCCACGGAAAGGGTACAGGCGAGGCTCACGGTAGGGTGATCCATCCGCCTGGCGAAGAAGCGCGGGTGTCGCTCGGTACGCGCTTTCAATTCTTCGCCGGCGTCGAGTCGCTTCGCGGTATCGGCGCGCTGATGGTTGCCGCCACGCATTTTTCCGGTCTGGCCGTGAACGGCGTCTCGCTTTTGCCGCATGCGCGCTGGGAAGGCGTTGGCGCATTCCAGCAAACAATCGGCGGGTTGCTGCTTGCGCTCATCGTCGGGCATGGGATGTTGATGATGTTCTTCGTCATCAGCGGATTTGTGCTCTACTTGTGTCTTGAGCGTGGTCGGCAGGGGTTTGCGTGCGCCTTCATTGATTTTCACGCGGCCCGGTTTCTCCGCATTTATCCGATCGCGATGTTCGCGATTTGCCTCGTCGCCTTCTTCGGGCTACGGCCTCCGGGTGCTGGCGCCGCAGGTGGTGCTGAGGTGGCCGCAAATCTGCTTTTGATCGACGTGTCGATGTTGCCGGTGCTGTGGGCGCTCCAACTCGAGTTATTGACGGCTCCGATAATCGTTCTTCTCTACTTCGCGCAGCGACAGTGAGGAATCAGGTTCCTCGTGCTAGTGGCTCTGCTCACGGGATTACTCTCGTTTTCGCCGCACTGGCTGTTGTGGCCGCCGGTTTCACGATATTTGTTCGCGTTTGTCTGCGGCATGTTGATCCCGACAGTGGTCCGCGCGTGGACGGCGACGCTCCCGGAGGCGTCGATTAAGCGATGGCTGCTCGGTGTGGTGGCGGTCTTTTTGCTGTCACCTTCTGTCTTGGGATATTACACGCAATGGTCGGCGCTTTGCGAGACGTCCGCGGCCGCGGTTCTGGTCTCGCTCGTGGCCTATCGCCCCGAGCATCCTGCCTTCGCGTTCCTCGGCGCGCGCAGCATGCGTATGCTGGGGCTCATTTCGGGAAGTTATTACGTGCTGCACATGCTCACCTTGCATGGCGCGGTTACCATCGCGGAGTCCCTTATCCCGTCCGGTTGGAGCGCGACCGCACCTGCGCTGGTGGGCGTTCTTGTTCTGTCGGTGTGGCTCGCCGCCCTCGCGCCGCTGATGTGGTGCTCCTATCATCTTGTGGAAGCGCCCGGGATTGCCCTCGGCCGTCGACTGAAATTTCGATCCAGCAACCACATGGATGCTAAAGCCTGACATCACATGGACGACGTCTCCTGGCATCACGGCCGCGTCGCGTAATAGGGAATCTGCACGCTGGTTTTCAGGCTGACGGATATCGTGCGATCTTGGAAGCGAGCTGTTTTAACCGTACCATTTTTCGTAACCGTGATTTCGACGCTGTTGACAGTGGGGCGAATGACCTTGAACCCGTCGATTTGATCGGCCAACACGCGCTTGCCGATGATGGCCGCGTTGTCCGAGGGGATTTCAGTCCCAATTTGTGCAAGCCAGATCTTGGGTTTCGTTCCCGTGACCGTCGGATACCTTGGATCTTCCGCGAAGCAGATGCGATATTTTCTGGACACTGGCGCGCGGGGATCCACCGGCGCGCCGCCGAGCAAGTCCATCGGCGAGGTATATTCAAGGACAGTGTTCGGTGTCGGAGACGGCGTCACGGGCGGCGCGGTCACCGCCTCCGCCCCCTCCGCCGCCGGTACCGCGCAGGACACGTACGGGGTGAGCCGACGAAGGGTCTCCCGGGCCCGCTGTTGCAGCGCGATTCGCCCGCCGCCGCTCAGAAATGCGGTCTGCGCCGTCTGGTAGATCTGAGCGAGCGCGGTTCCCAGAAGTGCGAGCACCGTCAGCGAGACCAACAGCTCGATAAGTGACATTCCGCGCGCCGTCGGGGGTCTGGTGGTCATGGCTGCCGATGTTCCGACACGAGCGCGTAGCGGCGCTCAGTGCCGCGGTCGTACCAGAAAATGGTGACGGTAATGCGGGCCACCGTGTTGAGATAATTCCCGGACTGGTTGGATCGCAGCTGCACGGAGATATTCCGTGTGAACGGCGTGCCGGCCGGCAGATCGCTGGCAAAGGGGGCCTCGTTGAGCGCGCGCCGCGTGTTGGCGCCATCCAGCAATTCGGGTTGCACGGGTTGCTTGAATGGAAGATTGTTGACTCGAATCAGCTCGGTCATGGTGCGCGCATAGCCGACCGCCTCGGTCAAGGCGCCCGCCTGGGATTCCGCGCGCAACGCGAATGCGAAGGTCGCGCACACACCCAGGATGCCGATCGAGAGGACCGCGACGGCGACGAGAATTTCGACCTGCGAAAATCCCGCGCGGCTCCTACTTGACAATGGGAGACTCCCACCAGCACCGCTGCAGCGTAAGCTTGCTGATCGTAGGAAACCATGGGGGCGGCTCCTGCGCGAGGAACGGGTCGTAATGCGTCGCCAGGATGTAGCCGCTGGTCTGCCTTCCGCTGCTGTCGGTCGATCCGATCGCGCTGCGCTTGTTTATCAGCATGCCGCCATAGAGTGCCAGGGTTCCGGCGGAGCCGCTGCCGGGAGAATCGATTACCAGCCCGGTCTTGTTGTCACGCTGGCAATTTCCCGTCCGTTGGACAGCTCGAATTCAATCCAGGCCATGGTTTTCTGGATGCCCGCATCGGCCATCAGGGATGCCTGCGTGTCGGTCGCCATGCGCAGGGCAGCGCGCATTTCCTGTGGGATGAGCACCTGGAAGGCGCGCGCCAGGAAGAAGAGCGCCACCAGGAAGAACAGGGCGAGCAGCAGCGCGGACCCCCCACGGTTCCTGCGTCGGGCCCGCGCCCAGGCGAGGTGGCCGGCCGGCGACTTGAACGCCATATACAAGAGATCTTGGCAGACCTGAGGACAGGTTGCAAGGCCGCAAGCGGCCGACGCGCCTGGTACCTGGGATCTGGCTTCCTGGGGTAACATCGCGCAGACCCGACGTCTACTGGGGTTGCTTTTGCAGCCGGTCTCCCACCCGCACGCGGCCGGCGCGCACGACGCGCGCGTGGACGCCGCGCAGCCGCAGCGGACGCAGCTCTTTGGCGCACACGAAGCGCATGGCGTCGTTTCCGAACCGGGCCCCAAATTTTGAGCATCCGAGATGAGGTAATTCAGTGATCTCGATTTCCGCCTCGCCCAGCGAGAGGCGCATGCCGGCGGGTAGATTCTCCTCGCTCAGGTCCATGTCCACGAAGATCTGATCGCCGGCCAGGGACCAGCGCTCGCGGGCGCCGGCCACCATTTCCACCACGCGCGCCGCCATCAGGGTGAGCTGGTTGATCCCGTTGGCTTCGGAAGGCTTGCGGGTCGCCGCCCAGCGATCTCCTGCCATCCCATGTTCGGGCGTCAACTCGGCTTCGTTGAGCTCCACCCGGGCGTCGGTTTTGGGGCGGATGCAGAGCATGGCGATCTCCCCGCCGTCGGCCGGGGCGCTGCGGATGGTTTCGAGGGAGGCGTGGAGACTGTCTCGTGTCGCGTGCATTCCCACGGATTGGTCGAAGGCGGCACTGCTCCTGCCGTGAATTTTCAGCGTTTCTCCAGGGAAGGCCGCTATTTGTTAGAATAGGATTCGACTTCATTCGACGCGAGGAGCATACGGCCATGCAAGTCACTTCTTCGATGCCCCAGCCTGAAGCGCGCAAGCAGTTCGCGACGACCCTCGAAGGATGCGCACAGGCGGACGGCTCCGCCGGCGACGTTGAGCCGCGCGACGGCTATGTGGAGACGCACAACTCCGACGGCACGGTGTCTCGCGCGATGTTTGCCCGCGCTGCGGATGGCTCGGACCGCTTCAAGTACATCATGGAGCAGCGCGATGCGGGTGGAAATCCGATTCGCATGGAGTTTACCGACGCGTCGCATCCAGCCTGGTGAACGAAGACGACCTGCCAGTAGCACCGGCATGCTGCGCGGCGTGAAGTCAGCCAGTTCCCGCAGGAGCTCCGCGACCTGATGGGGCTGAATCT
>VGYC01000279.1 GCA_016873095.1 Planctomycetota bacterium
TCTGGCGTAAGCTCTCCTTCGGCACGCAATCGAACGGTGGCAGCCGTTTCGTCGAGCGTCTGCTGACGGTGATCGAAACCTGTCGTCGCCAGTCACACAATGCTTTTGCATGGCTGACAACCGCCGTAGAAGCCCAAATGGCTGGAAAACCAGCACCATTGCTGGCCAAGGCGTGAACGGTTACGCGACGGTGGATTGCGGACTCATGAATCTTTGCACTTGCAATCTCGCCGCCGCTTGCTAAATTCACTACAACGTAGAAAGTGAAACTTACAAAACAGTGGTAATGGCAGGAGTCGTAGTCGGCGGAGGTATTGAGAACGGCGATGGCGATCACGAAGGACCGCAAGACGCAAATCATTGATCAGTTTCGGCAGGCCGGCACAGACACCGGCTCGCCGGAAGTGCAGATTGCCCTGCTCACGGCGCGAATCACCGACCTGACAGAGCATCTGCGTACCCACAAGAAAGATCACGCCAGCCGGCGCGGTCTACTGATGATGGTCAGCAAGCGCTCCGGCCTGCTGGCCTATCTGCGCAAAACGGACCGCAGTCGATACATGACGGTCATTGGCCGGCTCGGCTTGCGGAAGTAGCCGCCCGAGACGCCAGCGAAGGCGTTTCTTCAGCATCCCCATCTCCATTCCCGATTCTTCATTTCAGCGCACTCCTGCGTCAGCAGCTGAGGTATCTGTCGTGGCGCACAGTCGCATCGAAATGCCCCTTGGGCAGCAGACGTTGATCCTGGAAACCGGCAAACTTGCCAAGCAAGCTCACGGCGCCGTCGTCGTGCAGTACGGCGACACCGTCGTGCTGGTGGCCGCCGTCGAAGGGGATGAAGATCCGGAGCGCGATTTCTTTCCGTTGCAAGTGGACTATCGCGAGAAGACCTATGCGGCCGGCAAGTTTCCCGGCGGCTTCATCAAGCGCGAGGGCCGGCCCACGACCAAGGAAATCCTGACGTCGCGGCTCATCGACCGCCCCATCCGGCCGCTGTTCCCGGCCGGCTACATCCGCGAAGTGCAGATCATGGCCTCCACCCTGGCCGCCGACCGCGAGAACGATTCCGACCTGCTGTGCATGATCGGCGCCAGCGCCGCCTTGCACGTGTCGCACATTCCTTTCCGGCCCATCACCGGCTCGGTGCGCATCGGCCGCATCGGCAACGACCTGGTCGTCATGCCGACGCACTCGCAGATGGAGGAAAGCGATCTCGACCTCGTGGTGGCCGGCACGCGCGACGCCATCACCATGATCGAGGGCTTTGCCCGCGAGATGTCCGAGGACCAGATGGTGCAGGCGATCCGCTTCGCCCACGAGCAGATCGCCAAGATCGTGGAGGGCATCGAGAAGCTGCGTGCCGCCGCCGGCTTGCCGGCCAAACCAGAGCATGCGCCCATCGCGCCCAATCCGCTCAAGGAAATCCTTCGCCAGCGCTTTTACAATGAGTTCCGCGACGCCAAGCAGACATCCGGCAAGCATGCTCGCGCTGACAAGGTCCGCGAAGTGAAGGACAAGATCAAGAAGGCGTTCCTCGCGGAAGGCAGCCAGTACACTTCCGGGCAAGTTTCCGGCGCCCTCGAATCGCTCGAAGAGCGCATTGTCCGCGACCTGATTCTGGAGGGTAAGCGCATCGACGGCCGGGGCACGAAAGACCTGCGCAACATCATCTGCGAGGTCGGCGTGTTGCCGCGCGTGCACGGGTCGGCCGTCTTCTCGCGCGGCGAGACGCAGGCCCTTGTCACCACCACGCTCGGCACGGTCAGCGATGAGCAGCGCGTCGACGGCATCATGGACGAGTACAGCAAGAAGTTCATGCTTGATTACAACTTCCCGCCCTACAGCGTGGGCGAGTGCCGACCCATCCGCGGACCGGGCCGCCGCGAGATCGGCCATGGCGCGCTGGCCGAACGCAGCCTCAAGGCCGTCATCCCGCCGCCGGACAAGTTCCCTTACACCATCCGCGTCGTCTCCGACATCATGGAGTCCAACGGCTCCAGCAGCATGGCCTCGGTGTGCGGCGGCACGCTGTCGCTGATGGACGCCGGCGTGCCGATCAGCGATCCGGTGGCCGGCATCTCCATCGGCCTGGTCAAGGAGCCGGATCGCTTCATCCTGCTCACCGACATCATGGGGGATGAGGACCATTTCGGCGACATGGACTTCAAGGTCGCCGGCACTGTGAAAGGCATCACCGGCATCCAGCTCGATCTCAAGATCGACGGCATCAACGACGAGATCATCCAGGCCACGCTGCAGCAGGCCAGGGAAGCCCGCCGCGAGATCTTGAAGCACATCGTCACCACGTTGCGCTTCCCGCGCGAAACCATCAGCACGCACGCGCCGCGACTCTTGACCATCCAGATCAACCCGGAGAAGATCGGCCTGCTTATCGGCCCCGGCGGCAAGACCATCAAGGGCATCCAGGAATCCACCGGCGCCAAGATCGACATCGACGACGACGGGACGGTCTACATTTCGCACTCCGAGTCCGCCGGCGCTGAATCCGCAAAGGCCAAGGTCGAGGCGCTAACCGAGGAGGTGCGCATCGGCAAGGTCTACGAAGGTCGCGTCAGCTCGGTCAAGGACTTTGGCGCCTTCATCGAGATCATCCCCGGCCGGGACGGCCTGTGCCATATCAGCGAGCTGGATGACAAGTACGTCGACAAGGTCGACACGGTCTGCAAGGTCGGCGATGTCTTGAAAGTAAAGGTCATCGCCATCGACGACCAGGACCGCGTCAAGCTGTCGCGGAAGGCCCTGCTGCGCGAGGAGGCTGGCCTGCCGCCGGAAGAGCCAAGGCCGCCGCGCGAACGTAGCGATCGCGGAGACCGAGGCGACCGAGGAGACCGAGACCGCGGAGGCCGCGGCGGGGACCGTCGTGGTGGCGGCCGAGACCGCCGCGACTAGATGTCGTTCATCACGCTCCGCGTGACCTGAGCGTGAGGACTACTATAGCCCCATGAACGAGCCATATGCCGCCCTGGCCGAGTCGGCCGGCGGCTTTATCCATGAGATCAAGAACCATCTCAGCACGCTCGGGCTGAACTTGCAGCTCCTGGCCGAGGACTTTCACGACCCGCAGTCGCACCGCGAGCGCCGTGCCCTGGCGCGCGTGCAAAAGTTGCAGGGCGAATGTCAGCGTCTGGTTGATGTCGCCAACGACTTTCTCCGCTTTGCCCGCATTCAGGAACTGGATCGCCGGCCGGCCGATATCGGCAAGATCATCGAGGAAATGATCGACTTCTTTAGCCCAACCGCCCGCACCGCCAACATCGAGATCAAGTCTTTTGTCGCCGGCGACTTGCCCTTGATTCCGCTCGACCGTGACCTGTTCAAGCAAGCTCTCCTCAATCTGATGCTCAACGCCGAGCAAGCCATGCCCAGCGGCGGCGAACTGACCATCCAGGCGACACATGAACCAGGGGAGAAGAGACAGGGATCGGAAGACGGCAATCACAAGTCGCTGGTCTGCTTGAGCTTGATTGATACGGGGAAAGGGATGCCCGCGGGGGTGCTGGCAAGGGTGTTCGAGCCGTTCTTCTCGACGCGTCCCGGCGGTACGGGTTTGGGCCTGCCCACGACGCGGAAGATTATCGACGCCCATGGCGGCGATATCGAGGTCCAGAGCGAAGTCGGCCGGGGGACAAAGTTCACCATTCGCTTGCCGGTCAATTGATTCCATGAGCGCTCGTGTGCTTCTCATCGAAACATCATGCGCGCCCGGCCTGGTGGCGCTGGCGCTCGGGCATGAGTTGCTTGGCGTTCGCAGGCTGGACGAAGCGCGGCGGCATGCGCGCGATCTCGTGCCAGCAACGCGGGATTTGCTGGATGTTCAGGGCTGGAAGGCACGCGAATTGCAAGCTGTGTTTGTTGGCATCGGGCCCGGCAGCTACACAGGCTTGCGCGTGGGCATCATGGCCGCAAAAGCGCTGGCCTATGCTAGTGGATGCGCACTCCTGGGCATCGAGACGTTCGCAACCATCGCCCTCCAGGCGCCGGAGCGAGCGCAACGAGTCGATGTCATTGCCGATGCGCAGCAGGGCAAGATTTACGTGCAATCGTTCGCTCGCGTCGCAAGCGCACTTGTCCCGCTCGGACCGCTCGCCATCCGTCGATTCGACGAGTGGCTCAGTGGTCTGGACCCCGCTGTCTGGGTGAGCGGCCCGGCCACCGGCGAATACGAGCATCGATTGCAAGGCCGACCGCTCGTCGAAATTGCCGCGCGACAGCCGAGCGCCTCGTGCCTGCTTACCTTGGGGTTGGATCGGCTGGCCCGAGGTGAACTGGATGACCACTGGAAACTCGAGCCACTCTACCTGCGTCGCAGCAACGCCGAGGAGAAATGGCGGGAGAGTCGCTAGCGTTCCTGGCGGCATGAGCAATCGATTCGAGTTTGAGATTGAGTCCGAGAGCCAGCAGGCTGAAAGTGCCAGTGTGCTGAGGCCCATGCTGGCGCAGCGGGCTCGACAGCCACCCAGCGAGATCCATATGCATTACCGAGTTCTGGCCTGTGATTACGACGGCACGCTGGCGACGCACGGCCGCGTTGATGACGCCACGATTGCGGCGCTCGAGCGCTTGCTGGCCAGCGGGCGAAAACTGCTCATGGTCACCGGAAGAGAGCTTGACGAATTGCTGGGCATATTGCCGCAGATCCACTTGTTTTCCTGGATCGTGGCCGAGAACGGCGCGTTACTCTATAAGCCCGCGACGCGGCAGATCAAGCTGCTGGGGGCAGCGCCTCCCGGTCCGTTCGTGCGTGCCTTGAAGCGGCGCGGCGTGGAACCGCTGGCGGTCGGCCGGGTCATCGTCGCCACCTGGGAGCCACACGAGACCGTCGTCCTTGAAACCATACGCGACCTGGGCCTGGAATTGCAGGTGATCTTCAACAAGGGCGCGGTCATGGTCCTGCCCGCCGGGATCAACAAGGCAACCGGACTCATGATGGCCCTGCGCGAAATGGGCCTGAAGCTGGAAGAAACGGTCGGCGTCGGCGACGCAGAGAACGATCACGCTTTTCTGAGCGTGTGCGGCTTCTCGGTTGCCGTCGCCAACGCCTTGCCAGCGCTCAAGAAACGCGCTCAGTGGACGACGCATGCCGACCATGGCGCCGGCGTCGCCGAGTTGATCGATCGGATCATCCGCGACGACCTTCCCGCACCGCATGCCTCGCTGGCGCCCGATCGCAGCTTTTATTTCCGCGGCCCGCAGGGCAAGCTCAACCTCTGTGCCCCGAACCTCACGACCTTCATGCAGTTGAGCGAGGGAGTCGATAACGACACCTGGCTGCACCATCTGGGCCGGCACGACTTTTCAACCTGGCTGCACGACGCGCTCAACGACGAATCCCTGGCCGCCGAGGTCGAGGCCATCGAGGAGCGCAAGGACCTGACGCCGGCCGAGAGCCGCAGGCTCGTGCTGGAAGCCATGGCGAAACAGTCATCCTCGCGTCCGTCCATCAAATGAGCCGCCATTCGGCGGGACGGGCTTCCGGGGCGTGGTGGGCGCCGGGGTCGGCTTGCGTCGTGACATCGTCAACGTTCCAGAGGCGGAAACCGCCACGGAATGCGGTGAGATTGTTGCCGCGGCTGATGCCAGGGGGCAAGTCGCGAATGAGTTTGGCGTTGCCGCCGCCGATGACTATCGAGTCGCAAACGAACGCTGACATCAGGCTCGTGACCGTATCGAGCACCGCCTGCCGCCAGGCCGACTTGCCGAGTTTCTTCAAGCCGCGATGGCCGAGGATATCACTCAGCACCTTGCCGTCCTCCCAGTAGAGTTGGCCCAACTCGAGTGGCACGAGAACGCATTCGGAGATGAGCGCCGATCCCAGGCCAGTACCGAGGCCGAGGAAGAGCATGCGTCCGCCATCGTAGCTGCCCAGGGCCTGCATGGCGGCATCGTTGATGATGCGCACCGGACAGCCGAAGGCAGCGGCGAAGTCAAAACCGACCCAGCCGTGTCCCAGGTTGCCCGGTTCGGAGCGCGGCCCGTGGTCGCCGACCAGACCAGGGTAACCGATGGAGATGGCGTCGTATTTCCAATCACCAACCTCCGACAGCAAACTCTCCACCATCTTCGTTGGCGTCATGCGCTTGCCGGACGAGAATCTCCTCGGCTCAACCTCGCCGGAAAGCAAGTACTTGACCTTGGTGCCGCCGATGTCAATGGCCAGAATTCTTTTCGGAGCGGGCGACGAATTCTTGCGACCCGTGCCGGAGGAAGGCTTTGCCATGAAGGTCCTCGATAGCCATGGTTGTGTTGATGCAGCATGGGATGGGTGCGTTCCAGCGAGTTCACCCGGGGAAATTGGTCTTGCGTTGGGTGACACGGACCAGCGTCGGGAACATCATCTCCTTGCTGCTCAACATTACGGGCCAGTGGCCATGGCCAATCTCCCGGAGAACTAATCCATTATATTGCCCGTCATCGCCGCCAAGAGCAACGAGCTTTCCAAAGTGCCTGTACGCATCGCGATGGTTTTCTTGTGGAATCCCTTGCCGGGCGAGGCCGCCTAACTATATTGAGACTTAGTATTATTAACGATGGGGGCCGAAATGAATCGGAGTCGCAAAGCATTCACCTTGATAGAACTCCTTGTTGTCATTGCGATTATCGCAATCCTCATCGCGCTGCTCGTGCCGGCAGTGCAGAAGGTCCGCGAGGCGGCAGCTCGGACACACTGTCTCAATAACCTCAAACAGATCGGCCTGGCGCTGCATAACCATCTTGGCGCACGCTCAAAATTCCCCTCAGCTGGAACCTATCCGGTCGGCCTGACCGGCAGTTCCTTTTCCATGCACGCGCAATTGCTGCCGTATATCGAGCAAGAAAACCTGCAGAAACTCATCGATTTCAGTCTGCCCTATTCCGCGCAACCGCTGGTGACGCAGCATCGCATTGCCACCTATTTCTGCCCAAGCGAGGCCAAGGACATGCCTCGCCCGGACGGTGCCCTGACTCACTATCCACACACCTACGGCATCAACATGGGGACCTGGTTTGTCTATGACCCGAACACGGGTGAGGGGGGCGACGGTGCATTCGTCGTCAATCGCCAGATGGGTGTTCGCCACTTCGTTGACGGGCTGAGCAACACGCTGGCCCTGGCCGACGTCAAGGCCTTCACGCCCTACCTGCGCGACGGCGGCGTGCCCACCGGTCCGGGCGTGCCCATACCTGCCACGCCAGCGGACGTCGTCGCATATGGCGGCAGCTTCAAAAACAACTCAGGACATACGGAATGGGTCGATGGACGCGTGCACCAGACCGGCTTCACGACCGTCTTCACACCCAATACGGTCGTGCCTTACACCTCGGGCGGACTCAATTACGACATTGATTTCACATCGCGCCGCGAGGGCGGCCATGCCAGCCAGTTCACTTACGCCGCCGTCACCAGCCGCAGCTATCACACGGGCGGCGTCAACGTACTGCTCATGGACGGTTCCGCTCGCGCCGTGAGCAATTCGGTCGCTTCCAGCGTCTGGCGTGCCCTTGGAACCGCCGCCGGCAACGAGCCGATTGGCAGCATCGATTGACAATCAGGCCGTTCCAGCTCAGACGTGGCCATAGATATACTGATGCAGCAGGTGGATGGTGTTTTCCTGCGTGCTGTTCTGGTGAGCGTTGAGGTCGCCGATGGAGATGAGGCCGAGCAGCCGGTTCTCGTCGTCCACGACCGGCAGGTGGCGTATGCGGCGGTTCTTCATGACGCCGCGAGCCTCATCCAGAGTGGTGTGTGGACGGCAACACGCCACCTCTTTGGTCATCACGTCGCGGACGTGTGTGTCGCCGGCATCGCGTCGCTGCGCGACCACGCGTTGCAGGATATCGCGCTCCGTGAACATGCCCACCAGTCGGTTATCGTCTAGCACGACCAAGGCGCCGATCTTCTTCTCGTTCATCCGCAAAGCGGCTTCATACACGGTGGCGTCCGAATGGATGGAGGAGACATGCGTCCCCTTGTGGCTGAGAATATCACGCACAGTCGCCATGGCAGAACCTCCCAAAGGGCTCAACTTTCATTCTGCCCGAGACATCTGAAAAAAGGTATTGGTTCACGGCGCGGGCAATAGAGATATTGCCCTTTGTTGATTGTGGTGGGCTTGGACTGCCTCGACAAGCCAGTCGAAGACGTTGCAGGATTGGCGGCGGCAGGTTTCGATGACAGTCAGCAGTCGCTCGACGAACTGACTGCCGGACGCTGATTGCGTGCCGAACGAGAGCTTCCGCCAGATGACCGCGTGCCGCAGCGCTTGCTCGGCGGCATTGTTGG
>VGYC01000280.1 GCA_016873095.1 Planctomycetota bacterium
GTCCCGATTTGGGCTTGGCTGCTGGCTTCTTGTAATGCGGATGCGTGGTCGATGGCGGCTTCGACGAGTTGCTGGGATTCTTGCCGAGCTTGGCTTCGAGTTCCGCCACGCGCGCGGTCAGCACGCGAATCTGCTCCGCCTGCCACTTGATCAAAGCAAGGACTTCAGGCGGCAGCGATGCCAACACTGCTGCCGATACTGTCGGTGGAGCATCCATGCCAACCGCAACAGTACCCGAAACCACGATTCCGAGCTATATCGACCCGTGACCGGTTACGAAAGATTCCAAGCCGCCGGCTTCAACAACGTAGTCAACATCGAAGGCGGCACGCTTGCCTGCGTGGAGGCCGGCCTGTCGGTGGTACGCGGCAAGAAATCGATCTCACTGGAGCGGCAGGTGCGCATCGCCGCCGGCCTGCTGGTGCTGAGCGGGGCGGTCCTCGGCTGGCTGGTGCATCCGGCATTCATCGGCCTGTCCGCCTTTGTCGGCGCCGGGCTGGTGTTTGCCGGCGTGACGGACACCTGCGGCATGGGGCTGATGCTGGCCCGCATGCCCTGGAACCGCGTCAAGGAAACCGAGGGCTCGTGCTGCGCGACAAAGGAGGTCTGACGATGAAACTGCTCATTGTGGGCGGCGTGGCCGGCGGCGCTTCCGCGGCCGCGCGAGCCCGTCGCCTGTCCGAGAATGCCGACATCGTCCTGTTCGAGCGCGGACCGGACGTCTCGTTCGCCAACTGTGGCTTGCCCTATTACATCGGCGACGAGATCAAGGAGCGCGGCAAGCTGCTGGTTGTCAGTCCCGAGCGTCTTCGAGAGCGCTTCAAGCTGGATGTGCGTACGCGTTCATCGGTCGAGGCCATCGACCGAGCCGCAAAGAAGGTGCGTGTTCGCGATATCGCCGGCGGCCGGGAATACGAGGAGAACTTCGACAAGCTCATCCTTGCTCCCGGCGCAGCGCCGCTGCGACCGCCGATTCCCGGTATCGACTTGCCCGGCATCTTCACGCTGCGCAACCTACAGGACATGGATCGCATCAAGCAGGCGATTGACGACGGCGTCAAGCAGGCTGTTGTCGTCGGCGCCGGCTTCATCGGCCTCGAACTCGTCGAGAACTTCACACGGCGCGGCATCGCGACCACCGTGGTCGAACTGCAGGATCAGGTGCTGCCGCCTTTCGACAAGGAAATGACGACGCCGATCGCCGAGCACCTGGACGTCAAGGGCGTGACACTGATTCTTGGCCAGTCGGCGACGGCGTTCGAGAAGACGCCGGAGGGACTGGTCGTGTTGTTGAAATCAGGCCGGCGGCTGCCGGCGCAGCTGGTGATTCTGGGAGTGGGCGTGCGGCCGGAGAACCAGCTGGCCGTCGATGCCGGGCTCGAGGTTGGGCTGCGCGGTGGCATCAGCGTCAACGAACATCTGCAGAGCAGCGATCCCGATATCTACGCAGTGGGCGACGCCATCGAGGTGAAGGATTTCGTGCTGGGCGGGCCGACGCAGGTGCCGCTGGCGGGCCCGGCCAATCGGCAGGGGCGCATCGCCGCCGATCATATCTTCGGCCGTGTCGCCCGCTATCGTGGCACCCAGGGCACCGCCATCGTCCGTGTGTTTGGCCTCACGGCCGCCATGACCGGCGCCTCGGAGAAGTCGCTGCAGCGTGCCCAGCGCGCCAATCGCAAGGTTTACATCCATCCTGCCCAGCATGCGAGTTATTACCCGGGCGCCGAGGCCATGACGCTGAAGCTGCTCTTCGACCCCGTCACCGGCAAGGTGCTGGGCGCCCAGGCAGTCGGCGGCGCCGGCGTTGACAAGCGGATCGACGTGCTGGCCGTCGCCATCCAGGCAGGCATGACCGTCTATGACCTTGAAGAAATGGAACTGGCCTACTCACCGCAATATGGCTCGGCCAAGGACCCGATCAACATGGCAGGCTTCGTGGCCGCCGGCCTGCTGCGCGGCGATCATCCGCAGATCGACGTGCAAACGCTGCTGTCCGAATCGGCGAGCGAGCGTCCTTTTCTGCTCGATGTCCGCACCCAGGAGGAATTTGCCCGCGGCCACATCGTCGGCGCCGTGCATATTCCGGTGGACGAGCTGCGCTCGCGTCTCGCCGAGGTGCCGCGTGAACAGCGGATCGCTGCGTACTGCCAGGTAGGACAGCGCGGCTACCTGGCAACACGGGTCCTGCTGCAAGCTGGGTTTCGCGCAGTCAATGTGAGTGGCGGGTACAAGACGTACAAGCTCTTCCTTTACTGAGGCCTGCTGATAATGATCAGCGCTTTCCGACAAGCTCGCTGGAATCAACAGATGTGTCGCGGTCAAAAGGACGCCGAGCGCTGGTGTTGCTCGGCTCCGCGCCTTCGAGCTCTATTTTCAGGCTGAAGAAGCGCAGCAAGTCCTTGAGGCTGATGATGCCCACGAGTCGGTCACCGTCGGTCACCAGAAGCCGACTGAAGCCGCTGTGTTGCATCTTGCGGAGGGCTTCCAGAGCATCGGCGTCCGGGTGAATCGAGGAGGGTGCGAGGTCGCGGCGCATCACTTCCGCGACCGTGTGCTGGCCCCAGTCTTCCCGCGGGATTCGCTCGAGTGCTTGCGTGTCGATGCAGCCTTGCAGATGTCCGTCGCTCACGACCGGAAACGTCTTTCGGTGAAAGCGATACACGTAGTCCTCAACCCACTGTCGCAGATCGATAGCCGGCGACACGACGATGGGATCTGGATTCATGAATCGGCGAACCGACTCCCCTTTGAGCGCCTGGCGCACGAGCACCTGCACGTAGCCGCTCTGCGCGGCGTTACTCAGAAACAGGCCGATCAGGCCGATCCAGATTCCGCCCAGCCAGTTACCCGAGAAGAAGTTGAGAACACCCCAAGCGATGAAGACCCAGGCGAAAGCCCGTCCCACCAGCGCTGCCCAGAACGTGGCCCGCCGCAGGTTGCCCGTCATTCCCCACAGGAACGATCGCAAGACCCGACCGCCGTCGAGCGGGAACGCCGGAATCATGTTGAAAACCAGGACGATACCGTTGATGGCGGCCAGGTAGCCTAGAACGATCACCACCGGCGGCGCCCAACCTTGCCGGTAGCCCAGCCAGGCCAGGAGCCAGAGGGAACTGCCCAGGAAGATGGTGACCACCGGACCTGCAATGGCCATGAAGAATTCGGCCGAGGCAGAACGTGGCTCGTCGCCGATGTCCGCAACGCCACCGAAGAGAAACAGGGTGATGCCCCGAATCGGCATCCGCTGATATCTGGCCACCACGGCATGCCCCATTTCATGCAACAGGATACAACCAAAAAAAGCCACTGCGGCCAGCAGGCCCATGATCCAGTAACTGCCGACCGTCAGTTCCGCCGCCTCGGGGTAGTACTGCTGCATCAGGTCGGGAAAGATGTTTGCCAGCGACAATGTCAACAGGGCCAGGATAAAAAACCAGCTCGCATCCAGCGAGACGGGGATGCCAAGCAGACGAAAGAGTTGCCAGCGTGTGCCAAACATGGTGGTCTTACCTCTTTTTCATGCGGCCAACGTCATCGATAGACGTCGCCCGGAACTTGCGAATCGACGGATGGCTTCATGGCTAGTTGCCGAGGTGCTTGATGACGCGGGATAGGCCAGCACGGCCAAGACCGCCGGAATAGCCAGCACACAGAAAGGTCGTAACATCATTTGAGATTCCTTGCCGAGAAACCGACGTCACGCAGGGCTTGAAGGTGTACTCGGGAGGGCGAGTCTCGGCCGAGCCGTCGTCGCCTGGTTCCTGGCTGCGAATGTGCGATCAGGGCGTGGCAGAAGCCGCGCCGCCGCGTCCCTCATCAATCTCAAAATCTCATTTGCTCAGCGGGCGATGTGAAGCCGCTTCCTTTCCGGAACTGTCTAACACTTATTATTCTACGGCACGAGATTGAAAACGCAATGTGCGTTCCAGGCTCATGGACTCTGGATCATTGCTTTTTCTCGACCTTCAGGCGTGTGAAGGCGCGGAATGGCTGGTTGTTGAAGTCGCCGCCGATGAAGAGCAAGTCGTCCTGCCGCTCCCGGGCAACAGCCAGCATGACGTTGAACGACTCGGCATCTCCCAGCGGGTCACCGTCGCGCTCGCGGAACCAGACTATGTGCGGGTTGCCTCGGTGCTCGATCAGGATAAAGGGATGTTGCCTGGACTTCTGCCCCTTGAGAGTCATCAGTCCGGCCAGGTAGACGCGCCGGTTCGCAAGGAACTTCTCATACTTGGCCGGCAGCTTGGCCGCCACGGCGGGGTCGCTCTTGAAGGAGACAAGGGCCGCTTCCGCCGGAACCTTTGCGTTCCTGGCCAGGCGCCCGGTCAAGGCGGCATCCAGCAGCCAGTCCCCTACGAGCCGGCTGGCGACCACATTCTCCTTGTCCGGCTCAACCTTGATTTCTGCTCGCAAGTCCGAGGAGAAAGTCAGGCCTGATGCGCCCACGAGCACGCCAAGCAGAAACGGCACCTTCATCGAAACCTCCATCTGCCAGCCGACGCCGGCCAAACAACGACATCCGTGGTTCTTCTCCGGCCTTGTCTGTTAAGACTCTTACTTGCTGAGTGGCAGCGTCATCAACATTGTCGCATGGTGGCGGATCAACACGTAGTCCTTGCCGCCGTCATTGCCAGTGGCTGATTCTTCGACATTGGTACGGAAGACATACTTGCCGGCATCCGTGATCGTGAACCGGACTCTGCCCTTCTTGTCCGTCTTGGGGTTGGCGGCAAGGCCCTTCGGGCCGCGCACATGCACGATGCGGTCGGTCGCCGGCTTCCCTCGCCAGAGAACTGTCAATTCCATCTCGTCCGCGTGGTCATGCGGCACGATGTCGAGATTGAGGTGTTTCGCCCGGCTCAGCTCGTGCAGTTCTTCGTGGGAATCCACCTGCAGGAATCGAGCGTAATAGTGCAGCAGCACATCCGTCTTGCCATAGCGATAGACACCGAACTTGCCATAACTGTCGATGCTGCGGGGCGCCCCCTCGGTCAGCGGGGCTGTCAACCAGCGGAGCTTTCCCTGCCTGGTATCCTTCATGGGAATGAGCGTGGGCTTGGGGTTGGCCAGCGTGCGAATCCAGGTCTTGCCGTTCTTGATGACGGGTTCGAGATACTCCCCGTTGCCGGGAGCGGCTCCGTCCTCGAAATAGACGTTCACCGTTCCCTTGGCTGCGGACTTGCCGTCCACGGAAACCCACAAGTAGTGTGCGGAAGACGTGGAGACAGCAATCGCCAGAACAGCCAGAACCGCGAGGACTGTCTTCTTGCAACCATCACGTGAAGCGATCATGCTGGTGCACCTCATGTGAGAGTGAATGAGACCATCACTTTTGCGAGGAACTCAAGGCAAGCCTTGTTGTCGCTTACAGTATTTCTAGGCAACCAGCGTTGCCCGGGCACGTATATCTCGCAGGACCGGTAATTGCAAGGTCGGCGCAAACGGCCGAGTCGGCGGAAGAGATCATTCGACGCGCAATTGCGCGCGAAACCACCAAGCGTCGGTCAATCAAGCTTGTCTGCCGGCAGCGGCCGTGAAGCGTGAATTATATTGCTACTCCCACTCGATCGTCGCCGGGGGCTTGCTGCTCACGTCGTAGACGACGCGGTTGATGCCGGCGACGTTGTTGATGATGCGCGTAGAGATCTTGGCCAGCAGATCGTAAGGGAGCTGCGACCAGTCGGCGGTCATGAAGTCGTCGGTCTGGACGGCGCGGAGGGCGATGACATTCTCGTAAGTCCGGCCGTCGCCCATCACGCCGACGGATTGCACTGGCAGCAGCACCGCGAACGCCTGCGAGGTCCGCTTGTACCAACCGGACTGCTTCAACTCGTCGAGCAGTATGGCGTCGGCCTTGCGCAGGACCGTTAGGCGCTCGGCGGACACGGGACCGAGACAGCGAACGGCGAGACCGGGACCGGGAAAAGGATGCCGCCAGACGGTCGTCTCGGGCAGGCCGAGTTCCAGGCCGAGGCGGCGGACCTCGTCCTTGAACAGGTCCTTGAGCGGCTCGATCAGCTCGAAACCGAGCTCGCTGGGCAGGCCGCCGACATTGTGGTGCGTCTTAATGTTGGCGGCCGGGCCGTCGCGCGAGGCGCCGCTCTCGATGACGTCCGGATACAGCGTGCCCTGGGCGAGGAAGCGGGCGTTGTCGATGTGCAGGGCCTCGTCCTTGAAGACGTCGATGAACATGTGGCCGATGATGCGGCGCTTCTCCTGAGGATCGCTGACACCGGCCAGCGCCTCGAGAAAGCGCTTGCCGGCATCGACGACGTGCAGGTCCGCCTGGAAGTTGCCGCGAAACGTGTTGCGGACGGCGTCGGCCTCGGCCTGGCGCAGTAGACCGTTGTCGACGAAGATGCAGGCGACCTGCGGGCCGACGGCGCGGATGAGCAGGGCCGCCGCCACGGAAGAATCGACGCCGCCGGACAGACCGCAGATGACGCGGTGCTTGCCGATGCGCCGCTGCAGTTCGGCAACGGTCTGCTCGATGAACGAGTGCATCTTCCAGGCGCCGGTGCAGCCGCAGACATCATGCAGGAAATTGCGGAGGATGCGGTTCCCGCACGGCGTGTGGCTGACTTCCGGATGAAACTGCAAGCCGTAGACATGCCGCTGGCGATGCCGGACGGCGGCCATTGGACAGGTATCGGTCTCCGCCAGGGCGATGAAGTCGCCATTGACGCTCTGCACCTGGTCGCCGTGGCTCATCCAGACGATGGTCTCGTCCGGCACGCCGCCGAACAAGCCTTCGTGCTCGCGGATGCGGCAATGGGCCCGGCCAAACTCGCGGCTGGCCGACGGCGACACCTTGCCGCCGAGCACGTGGCAGGCGAGCTGCATGCCATAGCAGATGCCGAGGATGGGCACGTCGAGCCCGAAGATGGCCGGGTCGCACTGCGGCGCCCCCGGCTCGTAGACGCTGGCCGGCCCACCGGAGAGGATGATGCCGCGCGGCCTGAGCTCGCGCACGCGCTCCGCCGGCAGGTCGTGACGCACGATCTGGCAGAATACATTCAGCTCGCGCACGCGCCGGGCGATCAACTGCCCGTACTGCGAGCCGAAGTCGAAGATCAGCACCAGCTCATTTTCGGGAACGGACGGCACTATTTGTTTGCTCCTAATTCCGCTGACCTGTTCGTCGCCGCCTCTACCGCATCGATGAGCGCCGCCCGGAATCCGCCGCGTTCCAGGGCTTGCAGGCCGGCGATGGTGGTGCCGCCGGGGCTGGCGACCATGTCCTTGAGTGTGGCCGGGTGCAGGCCGGTTTCCAGCAGCAACTTCGCCGAACCGAGAACCGTCTGGGCTGCCAGCGCGGTGGCGACATCGCGCGGCAAACCCATGCGCACGCCGCCATCGCTGAGCGCTTCGATCAGCACGAAGATGTAGGCCGGCCCGCTGCCGCTCAGCCCGGTGACGGCGTCGAGCAGCTTTTCTGGAAGCTGAAATGCGAGACCGACCGCCTTCAGGAGGCGGTTGACCAGGTCGATGTCCTGCGGCGTCGCCGTCGGTGCGGGCGCGAAGGCCGAGGCGCTCGCCCCCACCAGGCACGGCGTGTTCGGCATGACGCGGATGAGCCGGCACTGCGGCAGCTGCGACGCAAGGGCTGTGAGCGTGACGCCGGCCGCGATGGAGATCACGAGATGCCGCGACGTTGCCGCGGGTTGAATCTCGGTCAACAGCGCCGCCATGCTCTGCGGCTTGACGGCGAGAATGAGCACGTCACAGCGCGTGGCCACGCTCTTGTTGTCGCTCGTCGCTGCGATGCCGGTTTCTTTCTCGAAGGACTCGCGAGCGGCCGCCACTGGATCGCTGGCGGCGATGCCGTCGCGATGAACGAGTCCGGCAGTCAACCAGGCGCGTGCCAGGGCCGTGGCCATCTTGCCGGCCCCGAGGAACCCGATTCGTGCGCTGGCATCGGCCATTGACCGCACCCCGTCAAACAAAGAAGCCGGGAAACGCTTTCCCGGCCTACGGACATTGTGCTATCTTACCCCAACGCAACGGACTTGGATAGTGAGTGGAACAATTGAAATTTGACAATTAGCAATCTCAAGTTGAAGAGATCCACCGATTAATTGAATTGCAATTGTCAGTTGTCAACGCTTCTCTTCCCGAAAGGCTCAGGAGAGAACAGATGCAAGTACTGTAGTGTTTCATCCCAACTGGCACATCGGCTAAGGTAGGCGATGGTTCTCTCCACGGGTAGGAAAAACCAAAACCCTCAGAAGGAGAGAAGCATGAACCAGGACCGGCGTCGGAAGTGGAGC
>VGYC01000281.1 GCA_016873095.1 Planctomycetota bacterium
GACATGCCGCTCGTCTATGGCCTTAGCAACGTCACCTGCGAGACGCAGCGCGAGGCGGTGTCGCTGGCCGAGCTGGCCGGCGGCGTCATTGACAGCCATACGTCGCTCTGATCTGACACGGTCCCACGGAAATCGCCGCCCAGTTGGGCGGCAAGGTCTCGTGCACGCTAGGCGAAATCAAGAACCGGGCCGACTTCATGATCTACTGGGGCGGCAACCCCGCCGAGTGCCATCCGCGGCACTTCACCAAGTACACCATCATGCAAAAGGGCAAGTTCCTGCCCACGGGTCGCAAGGCTCGCACCATGGTGCTCGTCGACATCCGCGAGACGCCCAGCGCCAAGGCGGCCGACATCTTCATCCAGGTCCGCCCCGGCAAGGACTTCGAGCTGATCACCGCGCTGCGGGCTGTCGTCAAGGGCCAGCGCGTCGATGAGAAACTCCTCACGGAAACCGGCGTCAGCATCGAGCAGGCCCGCGACCTGGCCGAGCGGATGAAGCAGGCCCGCTTCGGCGTGCTGTTCTTCGGCATGGGCCTGTCGATGACGCGCGGCAAGCACATGAATTCGGCCGCCATCCTGGCGCTCGCGGCCGAGATGAACGCCTTCACCAAGTTCGTCGCCATGCCCATGCGCGGCCACGGCAACGTCACCGGCTCCGATATGGTGCTGCGCTGGAGCACCGGCTACCCGTTCGGCATCAACCTCTGCCGCGGCTACCCGCGCTTCAATCCCGGCGAGTTCTCGACAGTCGATTTGCTGGTCCGCGGCGATGTCGATGCCGCCCTGATCCTCGGAGCCGATCCCGGCGCCACCATGCCGCAACCCGGCATCGACCATCTGGCGCGCATTCCCACCATCGTTCTGGACCCGAAGGTCACGCACACCAGCCGGCTGGCCCGCGTGCACATCACCACCGCCGCCACCGGCGTCAGCGCTCCTGGCACCGTCTACCGCATGGACGAGATCCCGCTGCCGTTGCGACCGGCCTTGAAGTCGCCCTATCCCACCGACGAGGAAATCGTCCGCCGCATCCGCGAGGCAGTGGAGCGGATGCCCGCGTGGACGCCGAAGGCGAACGGGCACGTGGCGATGATGTGAGGAAATCCAACTGAGCCCGAAGCGCTAGCGAGGGCGGCATGTCCCTTGCCGGTCCGGGCTTCCGATGTGGGGCCAGGTCCGCCCTCGCTGGCGCTTCGGGTTCAGCCGTGCTTGTCAAGATCCCGTAAGAAGCCGCGCATCGCTTAGCAACACCCCACGCCTGCGCTACTCATCGTCGAGGTCAGGTGCTTGTCAAGATCCCGTAAGAAGCCGCGCATCGCTCTGGTGCGCGCCTCGATCAACCAGGGCAGCAGCGAATCGTTCGTGTCCACCGTTGAAATCGTCGCTGCTCGCCCACGGCCGCCGACAGGCGAACTCGCGCTCGCAGAAAAGCTGCGCAACATCACCGGGGCCGTCTGATAGAAAAACGCTCCGGCAGGGACGATCTGCTTGGCGATGCCGGGGCCTGCCCAGAGCAGCCGCAGTCCAGCAGCGCCATCGTTCTCGAAGTACTTGATGTGGATTGAGTGCAATCCGGCGGTCAGCATGCGCGTCGCGGACTTCTCCAGCATTCCGTACACGCCTTCATTGTTGATCAAGAGCTGGCCATCGATGAGCAGCTTCGAACCGTCGTTGGAGGCGAGGTAGAACGTGTAGTTGCCGGTGACGGGGATGTCGATGAGACCGTCGTGCCGGCTGACAAACGTGTCGATGAAGCGGGCGTCGAGGCCCGGCCAGGCGCCGTTGGTCGGCGCGTAGTTGACCTGAGCATCGATCCGGCTGACGCTCGGCGTCCGGCCGACCAGGCTCGGGATCGACGCCAGCGGCCGGTTGTAGTTGAAGAAGTCGGCGCGCAGTCCCGGCTGGATCGTGCTCTGCGTGTCCGTGACGGAGACATTGACGCTGCCGGTGACCGTCTTGCCGCCGAGGTCGCGGATGGTGACGGTGATGGTGTAGTCGCCGTCGCCCAGGAAGGTGGCGGTGCCGTTCTTGGCGGCGTTCGTGCCGTTACTGCTGAAGGTGGGATTGGGCACGTTGACCGGCTTGCTGGTGGCCCGCCAGGTGTAGGTGAGCGCACCCTCGCCGGCATCGTCGGCGCCCATGACGGACAGGTTCGTCGTCGTGCCGCTGACCGTGGAAGGATCGGCAACGGCGGCGGTCGCCACGGTCGGCGCCTCGTTCAAGTACAGCTGGCTCTGCGGCACGACTTGCCGGCCCTGGCTGGCGCTGGCCCACTCGAGCTTGGCCTGTGCCGCGCCGGCGTTGTCGTAGTACTCCATGCGGATGTCGTACTTCTGCCCCGCGACCAGGGCGATGCTGCCGGTGTTGACCGTTGCCGTGTGGTTGGTCCAGTTGTTGATGATGAGCTGGTTGTTGACCCAGAGGCGGACGCCGTCGTCGCTGGTCGTGAAGAACGTGTAGGTTTCGCTGAAGCGAGGTTGAATCTTGCCCAGCCAGCGGACGGAGAATGTGTCCGCGGCGATGCCGGCCACCGGCGCGCCCATGCCGAAGTTGAAGTTGATCATCGCGTCGTCGCGCATGACCATCTTCCCCATGAAATTCAGGGCGTCGTAGTACGTCCCGGACAGACCTGTCCCCGTGCCGGCCGGGTAAATGTACGTGGCCGTGTAGATCGTGTCGGCCGTCGGCGTCGAGATGACGTGGCTGGCGGCGCCGCCGTCGGACCACCTGTGGAAGTTGACGGTCGTGTCGTTCCAGTCCTGCGTGAGCGGCGCCTCGATAGTCCGCTGCACGCCGACCACGCCGACGGACGACGCCGGCGCCGGTTGGCCGTCGAGCGTCAACGGCAGCCCGACCGGGTTGGTGCTCAACGTCACCGTCACGGTCTGCGGAAGCACGTCGCGCTGGACGGTGGAAGCCGCGCTGTTGCCGTCCGTGACCGTCAGGATGACGCGATACCAGACGTTGGGCGAGGTTTCGCCGATGCTGTCCGGCGTGAACGTGCCGCTCTTGACGCCGTCAAACGTGGTAAACGGATGGAAATGCTCGCCGCCGCCATCGTTGTGGTAGAAGCGGATCTCCCAGTGGAACGCGCTGGCGGCGAGGTCGCCTTGCTCCGGGTCCGTGCCCGTGCCCGAGAAGGAGACCGTCGTTCCGGCGCGGTAGGTGCTACCCACGACGGGCGTGGTGATCGATGCCATCGGCGGCTGGTTGGGCGTGACAGTGAGGTCGGCGGCGTCGCTGGTGACGTTGCCGAAGGTGTTCGTCACCACGCAGCGGAACTGAGCGTCGCTATCGGAAAGTTGAGCGTTGGCCAGCGTGTAGCTTGACGAGGCGGCGCCGGCGATGTCCCCCCAGCGGCCGCCGTCGTTTCGCTGCCACTGGTAAGTCAATGGAAACGTGCCACTGATGTAGACCTTGAAGGTGGCGGACAGGCCCTCGGATGTCGTCTGATCGGCCGGTTGCTTGGTGACGCTCGGCGGCTGGTCCTCGGTGTAGAAGACCTGGAAGACCTCGCCGCTGCCGCGGGCCAGGTAGTACAAGTTGCCGGCGTCGTCCACCTTGAGATCGACCGGGAAACTGATGTCGGTGGCGAAGGAGATGACCTCCTTGGAGTCGGAATCGATGCGGTTGATCCAGCCGCCGCAGAAATCCGCGAAGAAGTAGTCGCCATGATGTCCCGGCGGGAACTCCCCGGCGGGGGGGTTGTAGAAGGCGCCACCGGTAATGGCGCAGCCGTTGGGATCGGCTCCTTCATGGTCGTAAGCATAGAATGGCCGCGTGAAGGCGGGGAACCCACTGAAGTCTCCCTCCGTGGACGGCCAGCCGTAGTTGGCGCCGGCGGCCCCCTCGTTGATTTCCTCCCACGTCGCCTGGCCGACGTCGTTGATGAACATCTCGTTCGTCCCTTGCCGGAACGAGAAGGTGAAGGGATTACGCAGACCGCGCGCCCAGATGGCGCGGAAGGCGCCCGTCGTCTGGTTGAAGAACGGATTGTCGCTGGGGATGGTGCCGTTGGAGTTGATGCGCAGGATCTTGCCGTGCAGCGACGACAGCGACTGCGCGCTATTGCCGTTGGCATTGTCGCCGGTGGCGATGTACAGCTTGCCGTCGGCTCCGAAGTGGATGGCCCCGCCGTTGTGGTTGCTGGACGCGTGGGCCTCGCCTTCCCAGATGATGACCTCGCTGGCGGCCAGGGCCACGTCGCCGACCGCGTTGGCGGTGAACCGGCTCACGCGATTGTGCCGGTTCGCGTCGGTCGTCGTGTAGTAGACGTAGATGAAGCGGTTGCTGGCGTAGCTCGGATCGAAGGCGATCCCCAGCAAGCCGCGCTCGCTCTCGGTGGCGACTGTCAGCGGCGTGCTCTGAAAGAAGTTGTTGCGCAGCTTGGTCCCGTTCGACCAGACTTCCAGGGTGCCGCCCTGTTCGGCGACGAACAGCTTGCCGTCCGGCGCGATCTCCATGGCCGTGGCGCTGTTGAGCCCGGTGGCGACGGCCGTCTCGCTGAACCCTAGGCGGCCGTCTGGCGCCACATTGGCGGGAACCGTGCGGTCCTCGAGCCGCTCCAACGACAGCCGAGCGCGCCGCGCTTGCTTGCTCGTCGCGCTGCGGCGGCGCATGTTCCATCCCAATTGCAGATGCATGTTCAAATACATCGTGCTTCCCCTCCCAACTGATAACTGATACTGATAGGAAAACTGATAGAAACTTTGATTTCCATACAGTGTAACTGATAACTGATAGGAACTGTGATTTCCATACAACTGATACTGATACGAGCCCAGGGTCCACGCGTCTAATCCTCACTATTCTTCCGGGGAGGCTTGAAAAAGACAAGGGACCGAGCGAATGATGGAGAGGACTTCGCCCGTTCATGGAGCAGAACCATGGCAATGTCTTCCCGTCTTTCCCCGGCCAGCATTCGGAAATTCTTCGCGTCCTTGCCCGATCCTAGGAGACGACGCACTCGTGTCAAACATCCGCTTCTTACGTTGGTGGTGATCGCCTTGTGCGGCACCATTGCCGGTGCGGACACTTGGGAGGAGATTGTGCAGTTTGCACGCGATCGCCACGAGTGGTTGGCTCGCCTGGTAGATTTGTCGGCAGGAATACCTTCCCATGACACGTTTGGCCGCGTGTTCGCCGCTTTGAATCCCGTGGCCTTTCAGAAATGCCTGCTGAACTGGGTTCAACGCTTACACGAGGTGACTCAAGGACAAGTGATCGCTATCGACGGCAAGGTGGTCCGTGAAGCCATGGCGCGGGCGGGCGATCAAGGCCCCATGGCTCCGGAGCCCATACCTCGGTCTATCGCGTGTTGCAGCAGCATAAACAGAAATCCAAAGCCGGCGACGGAACCGGCTAGTTGTGCACAGGGGAGGGGCGAGGCTCCTGCCGAGCCGTGAACGACGAAATTGGGCAGGATCGCATTCACAGTTAAGAATCAGGCAGCGGCTCGGCAGGAGCCTCGCCCTCCCCTGTGCACCCATCATACCATGCGCGGTGATCGCCAGCCGCAACGATTCGGGCTGGAGCGGCGAGGTCATCGGCATCTGAGGCTCACGATACGTACAGTCCTTCGGTGAAGCTCGGCGGAAACGCCTCGAGCCCCGTGGCGACACCTTCGGCCCAGATCTTGACGACCGGGCTGCCGGTCGGGCCGCGGGCGGTGATCAGTTCGTATGGGCCGACGCCATCGGAGTCGGCGACGCCAACGCGCGTGCCCCCAGTGAATCCCGGAAAGGCCACGTGCTCGATTATCAGCTGGCCGTCCGTGGAGTCGAAGAGCTTGACGTATTCTTTGTAGAGCGGGAAATTCCAGGGGGTGATCTGGCTGCCCGGAGCCGTGATGAGCTGGGCAACGGGATAGGGTGGGCCGATGACATCGCCCAGCGCGATCCAGATGCCGTCGCTGAATTTGTGATTCGGATACGGGTTGACTTGCAGCAAAAGCTTGGAGGCGTTGAGCAACGACTTGTAGATCCGCACGACTTTTTGGCCGTCGTCCGCTGGCGCGACGGCGATCTCGTCGCCGAAGACGCCGTCGGTGTTGCCCATCGCGACGTGAATGCCTCCGCTATAGCGCTTGCCGTATGGATGGAACGGCGCGAAGCCGGGCAGCGCCGTGCCCTGGATGGTATAGGCCCGAACGGAATATGCTCCCTTGCCCGGGCCGACCAGGACCTCGCATTTGCCGTCGCCGTCGAGATCGCCCAGGGCGACGAAGACGCCGTCGACGAAGCACTTGGGATAGACGAGAAAGGCTTTGATCAAGTCGCCGTTCGTGCCGTCATAGACCTTGACGAGGGGACGCATGCCGGGGCCAGGCGCGGTGACGAAGTCGAAGACGCCGTCGCCGTTCACATCGCCGGCGGCCGCACGCACGCCGCCCCGGAAGCTGCGGCTGTACGGCCGGACCTCGTGAAGCTGTGCTTTCGTGGCTGCGTCGAACACACGCACCAGCGGGACGCCGCCCTGCCCCAGCCCGACGGCCACCGTCGACGACACGGACCTACTTGCCCACGGGCCCAGGGTAATGGTGAGCGTGTCGTTTGGCCCGACCGGCTGCATTGTTTTGGAAGGGACTTGCGGGCCCGTGTAAGGTCCATCCGGGTTTTCATCCAAGGGGAAGCCATAGGCGGCGTTGCCAATAAAAATCGGCGCGCAGCCGCAGGTGCGGCTGTCCTTGCCTTTGATCGTGCTGTAGTGGAGGAACTTGGCGTAGGTGTTGTAACTATTCGTGATACCGGGGAAATAAGGGCTGGTATGCACCGTGTACCATTTTTCGTGGTCGTTCCAGGCGGTGGTGGAAAAACCCGAAGCAGGAAGCGAGGTACCTGGTGGAGCATTAAAAGCCCCATCCAGGGCGACCCCCCGACTGAGCGCCTCCCAGATTTGGTCTTGCAGTTGTCCAAAGTCGGGCGGCGGAGGAACGGTGAAATCCTGTTGAAAGACGTAGTTCGCGCTAGCGAGCCCCTGCTCGGGTTTTGGGAAGTTATAGCTGATCATGGGGTCTGTAAGGCTAGTGAGCGTATATCCGCTAGAATCGGCATACCCTTCGTAGATGTTGGGAACGGCGCCAGCACTCAGGTTGATGCTCAGGAAGTTGCCAGGCTTGAAGAAGTTTTCCACCGTTTCGTTCCAGTAGTCAACCAGCCCGTCCCCTTCGGGGGGCGTGTTATTGATCCAGTCAGCCGGGTCGACGATTGCGAAGAACTGGTTCCCGGGCACGGGCACGTTCGCAGAGCCCGGTGTCGTTTTGTAGAGCAGCGGGAGGTAATCTTTCCCCCGCAGACCTTCATTCGTCATGAACATCGTGTAAGCCTTGCCGATGTCGCCACGGTCAAAGCTCGGATCAGCCCCATAGGTTTCCGTGGCGCCGGTGCCATTGATGTTCGCCACGGTAAAGGACAGATTCAGCCCGAATCCATTGGCGGCGGAGAGGTCATCGTTGCCATTATAAGCAAACTCAAAGAAATCCATGGGGCCGGTGGTGAGAGACTGCGTCGGGGGTTCGTGCCCGGTCCTATAGGGGGCCGGCACGAAAGAGGTTCCAAGCGGCAGGGTGGGTGGTTTTTCTTGCGCCACCACAAAGATCAAACGCCCTTGCCCTTCGTTCAAGGTAATGCTGTCGATCTGGCCCTCACTCGAACCGATTTGATAAAAATCCTGCGTGCTGGCGGAAAACGATCCTTGCCCTGATGTTGTCGTTGACGCCGCCAGACCGTTCGTGTTGCCGTTGCCATTGAATCCGGCCACCCAGGCCTTGGCCACGGAAGGGGCCAGGCCCGTCAGGTTCGTGAGCTTGATCGTCGTTGGGACGGTACGGTCCTCCAACATCTCAATCATGAGCCTGCTTGACGGCCGTCGCGGGGCGGGGCGGTTCGCTCTGCGGATGCCCAAAAAAGGCGCCACTCGCTGACAAAGCCCTCGAACGAACTGTTTCTTACTCACGGACGGGTCTCCTCTCATCGGACGTTACACGGGGTACATAGGAAAGATGGATCATTTGAGTCGATGGTACACTGTTACGGGTCGATGTCAAGAGAAATAGACAAAAATAGAGCCCGTTGCGATGTACGACGAGCCAGTCTTTTTTCGGTTCTCACCAAGGGGGCAAAAATCTCTTCCCCCGCAGAACTCTCGACTTCGTAAGAATAAG
>VGYC01000282.1 GCA_016873095.1 Planctomycetota bacterium
CCCCGCGCCCCCCGCCCGCCCCCCCCCCCCCCCGCCGGCCCAGCAACGCAACTGGCTCATGGCCAGGAAAATTTTGCATGAACAATGCGTTTGCATCACCGTCCAGGAATTGGTCTGACTATTACGCTGCGGAATAGCTGCAACCAAAAGAAGAATGGGCACGGTCAACGATGCCATGGAGCACTTCTTGAACGATGGCATTCGCAGTTCAACAGCCCGAGAGCCTCGTCGAGCTTGCACTCCCTTCGGATTGCCTCCCGCAGCGTCGAAGCAGGGTGGATGCACCGCTAAGCGTCTCTTCGACGCGGTCCAGTGCTGCTAGAACGTAAAAAGAGCCGAGGCTCCGGCTGCTGCCGGAGCCCCAGCCTCGGGCGTACAAGGGACGCCCGGCGTCGTGAAGGCCGGCGGAGCCGCCGTTCCAGGGGATGACTCCTGGCTCTGGAGGAACTGGTGAAACGCCTTGCGGCGTTTGCACCATCCCTTCCAGGCCTCAGACCAGAGGGACCAGAGGGTCAGTTGGGAAAAGCATTCCCAGAAACCATGCTGAGCCAAGGTCTGCAGGAGCCGATCCTGGGTGTCGGCCCGCAGGCTAGTGAAGGTGGGCCCAAAGTAGCGGATCCAGCCGGCCATGACACACTTGGCCATAGCCGGTGGGTTATCCGCCCAGTGGACCTCCTTCAGGTCATGCTCCAGCTTCTTCCAGGCGTTTTCGGCCAGGTCGAAGCCGAGGTGTCCATCCTTGCAGAAGAGCGTGAATCCAAGTAGCTGGCAAGTTTCGCCAGCCTTGAGATCGGCAGGGGGCCCATCTTTGCCCTTGAGGGTCAGGCCGGCTGCCTCCAGCAGGTGGCGGGCGTGGTCCATCCCCTGGGTGGCTTCGGCCACATCCTTGCCGATGATGGCGATGTTGTCTGCGTAGCGATACATGACCGGGTTGGCGGGATTGCGGCTGTACGGCCGGTCCAGGGCCTGGTCAAGGCGGACATTGAGAGCCATGGGGGAGTACGGCGATCCCTGGTCGTTGCCGATCTTGTGGTTGGCGTCGCCGCCTCGCAGGACAACCTCGATGAGTAGAAGAAGTCGCGAGTCAGTGATGTTTCGGCGATGATCGTCCATCAAGTCGTCAACGTTGATGTTGTCGAAGGCCTTCAGCACGTCGTCCACCGTCAGCACCCAGCAGTCGCGCGTGGCCATGAGCAGCTCGATCTCGGCAAGCATGCGATGAGCGCTCCGGTCTGGGCGAAAACCCATGGACCGCGGCAAGAACTTGCTCTCCCACAACGGCGTCAGGGCCTTCTGCAGCACGCGGGAAACGACACGGTCATAGATGCCGCGTAACCTCAGCTCGCGGCTGCCGCTGCCATCTGATTTGGGAATCGGCACCACGCGGCATCCGTTCGGGCGATACATGCCGTTCGCCAGGATGTTGCTCAAGTCACGCATGTTGGCGGCCACCTCGCCTGGCGAGAGCAAGGCGTACGTCAGGCCATCTGGCCCGGGAGCCCGGCCAGCCGAGCGCTGCAGCTCGTAGTAGGCGGCGATCAGGTTCTCGTGATGAATGATGCTCTCGAAGGTCGGCACCGAACCCGCCTCCGGAGGCCTTTCAGCTCGCCGTCGGCGGCGCTGGTGGTAGTAGTGCGAAGCCGAGCGAACCACAGGCTCATCGTTATCCTGGGCAAACATGTCGATGTACAGGCTCATCGCCGCCTCCTTCCTGGCCGGCTGGCAATGAACCGGTCAACCCTCATCTGGACAGGGTCGGCTCCAGGTGCGTGCCAGCCCCGCTTCTGGTAGGCCGCCAGCCGCTTTCGGCTCCAGCGGCGAAGCAGATGGTGATGCCGGTCGTCCAGATTCACAAGGAGCAGCCGGTGTGGCGGCTCATTGCAGCGTTCGACAAGGCCATCTTCGTGTAGGGGAGCAAGGCCTGGTCCAGCGTCGGCACGGATGACGATATCCACGGCGGCAAGATCAATGGCGACCAGGCCGGCAACCGTGACAATGGCATGCACCGGCTTGTCCTGGCAGGTGTTGGCGGTGTGCAGCAACTTCGCCTCGTCTGCCGGAAGCAGGTTGATCGGCACCTCGGGTCCCGTGATGACCGGCCAGCCGGGAAGGTGTCTCGCTAGCCCCAGGGCGTGCGGGACATTTTCAGCGTGCACGATCGTGCGTGGCGACATCGGCAGCGATGCGATGCCGGCTTCGACGGCGGGGAACCGCTTCAGCAAGGCGGCCCGATCGTTGTCCTGGAGGCCCAGGGCGAGAGCGGCGATTTTGCGATTCCTTCTGGCATGCCCCCACACGGCCTGGGACTTGACCGTCAGCGGATGCGGCTCGATCGGCTCCAGACGATCCCGGAATGGCAAAAAGACCACTTCGACCGGACGCTCACGGTAGCCGTGGGCGGGAATCACCACCTCCTCGAAGCCGAACAGTTCCGCCAGCCGGTCCTTCTCCAGTGGCGTCGGCTCCGCACGCCGATCCAGAAAGCCGTAGAGCCGCGCTCGGTGACATGCTTGCAGGCAATTCCTCGGAACCTCGCCGACCGCCTCCAGGGCGTCCAGGGCGATGACGATGTCGAGCCAGGAATGATCGAATGCCTTGCACTGCTCGCCGCGATAGAGAGCACCATGCCCGAGTCCCTGGTTGGTGCAGACGATGACGCGCTCGACCACGGCGGGATTGTCCTGGCCGCTAATGACACTCACCTTGCCGACAAGTTTGCGCAGGTCACGAGCCAGGTGATGGGCATCGTCGCGGCGGGAGACGACGGTCGTGACGTTCTTCTCCGGCCAGGCCAACGCGATCTCGGCAATCAACCTGGCCGGACGGACGTTCGCGGCAATGCGAATCAGCCCACGCTCATGTCGCGGGACACATTCGAGCAGGGGCAGGTCTATCGGTGCGAGTTTCTTCAAGGCGTCCGTCATCGGTGCCGGCAAGGGAGCCCGGCGAACGCTGGCGCCATGAACCTCGATGCCAAGGCCGGCAAGGATGCGTCTGACCACGGGCTCAAGCCCGGCACCGAACCGCAGGACAGGCTCGCCCAGCTCGGTTTCCTGCTCGAACAACGGCGTGTTCTGTGACACCACCTTGTAGCCGCCTGGAGACCGCGGCTTGACGGTCCTCACGACCGTTTGCAACGCGGCCATCACGGCCGAGGACAGTGGCTTCATCTGAAGCCGTTGACCATGGCGCCGCAAGATCGCGATGCGCTTCTGTTCGAGCCGTTCAGCTTTTTCGGTTGTCGCCGCCGTCACTTGTGAATCCCCGGACACGAATGGCCACGTTCTGCAAAACTTCTTCGGGACAAAATGTCCCGTGCTGGCGAGGCCCTAGGACAAACGCAGCCTCTTGATCAACTTGGCTTCCCTCTGCAGTTCCCGCTGCTGCTTCGGCCGCCGCCGCTGCACCTTCTTCCCCTGCCGATGGAGGCGCTGGATCAGATCCTTGCCTTCCGCGAGTACGGCGATGTCGGTGTCGCTGATCTTGTAAAGCTCGTCAATGTTGACGGTCCGGAAGTCTTCGACGGCGGTGCCGAACTGCTTCAAGAACACGGCAAGAATGGAATGCGGCTCCTTCTTCTTGCGACTCGCCGAGATGTGCCGGGCCACAACTTCCTTGGCCTTGCCGCCCTGCCGAATCTGCAGTGCGCTCTCTTGCTGCGTTTCCTTTCGCAAGCGGTCCACGGCACATGCCTCCGTGAGCGTCAATTGCTTGTTCTGCCACGCCCTCTGAACCTCGATGGGCGTTTGCAACACCTGATAGTGGCGGTTGATCGTCCTGCTCGACCGATCACCGATGATCTCCGCGGTGCGACGCCACGCACGTCTAGCTTCACGAGGCTTCCGCTTGTCAAGCTGCTCCATCCTGCGAGAGGCACGTGCCAGCGTGAGCTTGTCGAAATGGCCACGCATGTAGTTGTCGAGGAGCAGCGCCTCTTCCACAGCGGCGTCGCCTTCCTTGGCCAGCTCCCTTTCTACGATGGCGGGAATTTCGATCCAGCCCAGCAACTTGCACGCCCGGACCCGCTGATGTCCCTGGACGATAGTGCCGTCGGGCACGATGAGGATGGGGTGAATCAACCCCCTGGTCTCGATGTCGCTGGCGAGTTCACGCAGCCTGTCGTCGGCCAGATCGCCCCAATGGTCCGCCTGCGTCGGATGCGGCTTGAGTTTAGCGATCTTCCAGTACACTGCCGGTGGCGTCTTGAGTTTGTCGCGGACGGTCTTGCCGTTGGAAACAGCGTTCCTGCCGTTGTTGTTCATGGTCTGCTCCACATGTATGGCGCCAGCGAGGGCGCGGTTGACGCTGCCATGATCGTCGTCGCTTCCGAGCGGGATCATGGCAGCGATGTTTAGATGGCCGACAGCAATCCGTTGCTTCGGCCGATGGCTTGTCGTCAATCGCCGAGCATCCTCAGCGATCGCGGTAGTAGCATCGTTCCTGTTGTTTGCCTGTCTCAACCTCCTTTCGATTGATCGTCGAGCTCGGCTCACGCAGGCCATGGGTCATACAAGCAGCAGATATGCCGACAGTGAGCGCGCTCGTCTGCAGCTACTTGCGCACGACGTCGACGAAGAGCTGGACACACTCGTTTGGCTCGACCAATTGCTGCAACTGCTCGACCTTGGCTTGACCAAGCACGGGCGTCAGATTCGTCGCCGTCAGACGACGCTGCATGGACCGGCGAACATGTGCCTTCAGCCGACCAGCTTGGACGCCGGCGCCGGCGCTCAAGCTGGCAACCACTTGGTCGCGCAGGGCGTTGTACTCGGTTTCGAGCCGTTGCTTGTCGTCCTTCAGCGCCTGCAGCCTTTCCAGGACGGCCTGCGAAACGCACTGCGACGTGCCATGGTGCGTACCGGTGCCGATAGGCGCCTTGAAGGACTTTGCGGAGGATAAACTGACGTGTGGGTTCATCAGAACTCCTTGTGATGCGACGGCCGCCTGTCTTTGCCGGGCGCGACGGCCGTCTGGTTTGAACACTTCAACTCCATTCCTCAGACACCGACTTTCGAGCCTTGCTCGTCCCGGTGTATGACCAGGCCACTGGCCGCCAACTCGACCAGAGCCCGGCGAGGTATCCGAATGGACCGGCCGATCCGCACGCAGGGTAACTTGCCTTCGCTAATGAGCTGATAGATGCGGCTGCGGCTCAGCTTGAGAAACTCTTCGGCGTCGCACAAGCGGTCTAGTCCCTCGGCCAACAGCTCTTGCTTCTCCTCAGTTGGTGCCATCGATTGCCTCCTCGGAGTAAGATCGTCCTCGGTGGACTTGTGAAAAAATCATACGTCTACGATTGATTCCAAATAAGTGTATTGATACGATTTCATATTAGATATCGTATCACGATAGCCTTGGGAGGGCAAGATGATCATCTTCGGCTGGAGCGTGCCTGCACGTCGGTATCAGTGGGTCCAGGCTACGGGCGCAACCGAAGATTTCAGTCGCCCGCAGCCGGCCCTCGTGGAAATGGACGCCGCGGCTGCTGGTGCCGCCACGGAAGGGCAGATCCGCCCCGAGCCCTGCCCGGCTCTGTTTCGCGCCTTTGCCGAACTCGATCCGGCCAACAAGAGAAACATCTTGGCGTTTGCCGCCCGCTACGGCGACCTGGGCGTCGGGACGGAGGTCAAACCGACACTCCGAACAGGCTCCGGCTTGACGCAGCCATCGCATGGCACTTTTCTGGTTACCTGGCGGCATCAAATTGCCGACATGCAGCTTCTTGTTGGCCTGTGGGACTTGCTCCGGCGCGATGATCGCGAGGGACTCGCCGCACACATCCAGTGGCGCGAAGAGGGCGCCAACGGACCGGCAGTGTTCTTCGTCAATCGTCCCAAGCCGGCCAAGGGCGCACAAGCGGCACTCGGGTCCAAGCCCGTGGACGAAGTGATCGCCTCGCAAGATGCCAAACCGGAATGGTTGCCGGAGTTCACGGAACGCGATCCGTTGCTGCCTGCATGGCGATACCTGGAACGCGAGATTGACGACCATCTTCACCACACCAACGACCAGTCAGAGCCCGCCATGGGCTGGGATGCCCGACGCGCTCGGCCGGTTCGGCAAGCGGTCTGCCACACCTTGCTCAGCGCCGTGTGGCTCCAGTTCGCCGACGCTGTCAGTAACGACAGCACCTTTAGCAAGTGCCGGGAGTGCGGGAAGTGGTTCGAGATTGCGCCAGACGCCGCCCGCTCGCATCGACGGTTCTGCTCGAACAGTTGCCGGAGCAAGGCCTATCGAGGCCGTCAAGACAAAGCGCGCCAGTTGTTCGTGCAGAAGATGACCTTCGAGGAAATCGCAGAGGAGCTGGATTCCGACGTGCCGACGGTCAGGCGGTGGATCACCGGTTCCAAGGATTAGTAGCTCTCCGGAGCTCGCAGATGTAGAGGACAGCAACATGGCACGACCCGTTTCTCTTGACCAAGGCTTGCCGCCCGGGGAGGAGTTCGATCCGCCTAGGGCGCTGACCACCGCCAAGGAATGCGACGACATCGAGCACAACGAGCATCCGGCCCCGACATCGTCCCGACGGCCGCCGCCGGCCGACCCGGACTTCTATCAGGTCGGGGATGAGAAGAACGACAAGCCGCCTCACGAGACGAAGGAGGTGCTTGAGCGCCTGGACCGCATCGAGGAAAAGCTCGCCCGCCTGATCGAGCTGCGGACGATCAAGGATTGGTACACAACCGCAGAGGTCGCCGAGTTCCTGGGCAAGAGCGAGTTCACGGTGCGGGAGTGGTGTCGGCTGGGGCGAGTGCGAGCCAGCAAGCGCAAATGCGGGCGCGGCCTGTCGCAGGAATGGATCGTCGCTCACGAGGAGTTGGAGCGTTACCGAAACGAGGGCCTGCTGCCGCAGCCGAGCGTCTCCACGCGGCTGTAATCGCACTTCTTGGCCTGCACCTGAATAGGTTCTCAGATCATGGACCCGGGCAGGGATCGTCGTTTCCGGGCGGCGTACCCCTTTGGGCCAGCTCTGCGTTCCCTGCGTGATTCTTGTCTGAGGCACTGTGGGTGAGCATGAACTCCTTGCCGACGGGTACGGCATCCCCCATCTCCCCGAACACGGTCTGGATGGCATGGCGCTGCTGATCAGGAAATAGGTGGCGGTAGCGCTTTCGCATCGCCTCGGTTTGGTGGCCGACCCAGTCGTCGATTAGCCGCTGATCTACGCCTCTGGCGGCGCAGTTGCTGACGAAGCTATGCCGGAAGACGTGCCAGCCGCGCAACACGTCCCACTTGCTATGAGCGACGGCCCGCACGAAGTGGTCGTGGGCCTCGTCCCGGGTTAGCGGCCCTGGTGACTGTCGGTGCTTCTTGCTGCGCGGGACATCCAGGCCGAGGCAGAAGAGAGACGGGCCGCCTGGATGTCGGCCAATCCAGTCGCGGAGAACGCGTTCAAGCAACGGGGAGAGCGGTACGCGGCGAAATGTCCGTTGCTCTCTGCTGCGTTTTCGCTCCCGCAGGAGCACCGTCTGGCCATCGAAATCAACGTCGTCGATGAGGGCCCGCAGCATCTCCGAGCGGCGGGCGCCGGTGTGGGCGACGAAAACGAACATAGGATAAAGGAAATCGTGCCGGGCGGTCTCCTCGACGAAGCTCAGGAGCTCGTTGATCTCATTCAGGGTCAGGAAGAGGCAATCCCACAAGTCCTTGATCTCGGCGGCGGACAGGCCGCCCCGGGCAATCTTGCGCTCGATCTCCTTCCAGGTCTGAAAGTGCGGCTTCGCATCCCCCTTCGGATACTTGAGCGCCTTGTTGTTGGGAAACGTCCCGACCAGCAGTCCAGCGGACAGGCCCCAGTTCCAGCACGCCCGCAGGCTCGTGACCTCCTTCTTCAGCGTCATCGGGCTAAGTGGTCGCTTGCGGAGCCCCTTCTTGCGCGCCCGCCTGTCGATGTGCTGCTGGACCTGGATCGTGGATAAGGTCTGGATTGGGAAGCCGTTGCCCACGGTCTTGGCGAAGTGCCGCAAATGCATCTTGACGGTGTCGAGCGAGTTCTCCTCCATCGCACCTAGCCCTCAACCAAGCGAACCCGGAGGCGTTTAGCAGCGGAGATTTCTGAAAAAACTCGAAACCCCTGGCATTTTCGGGAGTCTGATAAGTATCTCAAATATCG